>NZ_CP115917.1:852500-1180000 GCF_027941775.1 Tenacibaculum pacificus
TCTGCTGTGGGCGTTAGAAATTTGAGTGGATTTGACTTTAGTACGAGAGGACCGAGTTGAACTAACCTCTGGTGTATCTGTTGTTCCGCCAGGAGCATTGCAGAGTAGCTACGTTGGGAAGGGATAAGCGCTGAAAGCATATAAGCGCGAAACCCACCACAAGATGAGATTTCTTTAAAGGGTCGTGGAAGATTACCACGTTGATAGGATACAGGTGTAAAGGCAGTAATGTCATAGCCGAGTATTACTAATAACCCATAGGCTTATGTAGAAGTCTTGCGCTCGAAAGGGCGCAAGCACCAACTCTTTTGATTATTTACGATATAATTTTTACCAATATGTTAACTTATACAGTTGAAATATACTGAAACGATTTAAGGTGATTATCGCAATGGGGCTCACCTCTTTCCATCCCGAACAGAGAAGTTAAGCCCATTTGCGCCGATGGTACTGCCAATGGTGGGAGAGTAGGTCGTTGCCTTTCTTTTAAACCTCAATCTATAAAGATTGAGGTTTTTTTTTGCCCTAAACTGAAATAAATAATATATAAAAAATCCTCACAAATTTTAATTTTTGTAAGGATTTTATAAAGTGTATTATAGGTTTTTAGCCCCGATTGAAGCAATTGTTTGAGCTCTTTTTTTGATTTTTCTTCAAAAAAAAGCGAGTGCGGAAAGCGGGAATAGCTTCTAATTATCTTTTTGAATAAAAAATACAATAAAACAAAATATTTTTTTTGATTTTAAAAATTTGGCATTACATTTGCATTTGAATAAACGTTGTTTACACTAAAGTAAATAACATATAATTTTTTATTATGAATAGAGGTACCGTAAAATTCTTCAATGAGTCAAAAGGATTTGGATTTATTACAGAAGAAGGATCAAACAAAGAACATTTTGTACATGTTTCAGGATTAATCGACGAAATTCGTGAGAATGACGAAGTTGAATTCGAATTACAAGAAGGAAGAAAAGGATTAAACGCTGTTGACGTAAGAGTATTATAATATATATATTATTACCAGAGTAAACTTTTTAAAGAAGCCTATCAATTTATTTTGATAGGTTTTTTGTTTTTAGAAGTTTATTATTTTAGAAAAAAGGAGTTTTAAAAACATAATAATAAAATCAAATATTTACCTCTATTTAAAAAAAAATAGTATTACATTTGCAACTCAATAAACGTTACCTGCACTTAAGTAAGTAACATACAATTTTTTATTATGAATAGAGGTACCGTAAAATTCTTCAACGAGTCAAAAGGATTTGGATTTATTACAGAAGAAGGATCAAACAAAGAACATTTTGTACGTGTTTCAGGATTAATCGACGAAATTCGTGAGAATGACGAAGTTGAATTCGAATTACAAGAAGGAAAAAAAGGATTAAACGCTGTTGACGTAAGAGTATTATAATATATATTTTATTACCAGAGTAAACTTTTTAAAAAAGCCTATCAATTTATTGATAGGCTTCTTTATTTTTATAATTTTATTAAAAAATAGACTTCTATTTCTATTGAAAAGAAGTGTAAAAAGGTGTTTTAAAAATATAATTATAATAAAATCAATTAATTACATTGATTTTGGAAATTTGGCACTACATTTGCATTACTATTAACGTTGCTATCAATTAAGTAAGCAACATATATTTTTTATATTATGAGTAAAGGTACCGTAAAGTTCTTCAACGAGTCAAAAGGATTTGGATTTATTACAGAAGAAGGATCAAACAAAGAACATTTTGTACATGTTTCAGGATTAATCGACGAAATTCGTGAGAATGACGAAGTTGAATTCGAATTACAAGAAGGAAGAAAAGGATTAAACGCTGTTGACGTAAGAGTATTATAATATATATTATTACCAGAGTAAACTTTTTAAAAGAAGCCTATCAATTTATTGATAGGTTTTCTTCTTTTTAAAAACTAAATTTATTTTTATGAAAGATGGAACAAATAGAAAAGATATCAAAATAGGAGCTTCTGTTGAAGTTGTGCAGAAAAATCATCAGAGAACAGGAGAACTAACATTAGGTATTGTTAGTAGGTTGTTAACGAACTCTGCAAATCACCCTCATGGAATTAAAGTTCAATTAACTTCTGGAATTGTAGGTAGAGTAAAAAAAGTAATAGAAAATTAGAATATTCTAATTTTCTATTACTTTTTAGTTTATTAAAAAATACTATAAAATTAATTCATTGGTATTTTTATTGTGTATGTTTTTCTACTCTTATTATTTAATCTTGATTCTCGTAGCCAAGGATTTACTATTTTTAAATCTTTATAAGTAACTTGATGCTTTTTAGCAAAATTAGTAATATTAGTTATTGTAGTATCTACTTTTACTTCGTAAGTATTAGGGTAGGTGTATAAATCATCTTGATCATATGCAAAGCCGTATTTACTAGGATTACCTAATACTTCTTTTAAAGCTAAAATTCTAAAAACATATCTACTTGTTTCACTATTTAAAAGTAAATCGTAATAGTTATCAACTTTTTGTTGCTTTAATCGTTGAGATATTCTACCATTTCCTGCATTATATGCTGCTGCAGCTAGCGTCCAAGAACCTAATTTTTTCTTAGCTCTTTTTAAATATTCAGCAGCAACTCTTGTTGATTTTTCTAAATTATAACGCTCATCTACGTTTTTATTTACTTCTAAACCATATTCACGACCAGTAGCAGGCATAAAATGCCAATATCCAGCAGCACCTTTTGATGAAGGAATATTAATCAAAGCACTTTCAGCAACACATAAATATTTAAAATCATCAGGAATACCATATTTTTTTAATAATGGCTCTATTACAGGAAAAAACTTATTAGCACGTTTAATCAATAGTAATCCGTTAGATTGCCAATAAGTATTTACTAATAATTCACGATCCATATGTTCTTTAACATCTCCTTTTTCTAAAGGAACACGCTCTCCAGCCAGTTCCATGTAGCTAGGTATTTTTAGGGCTCTAATTTCATAACTTTCGGCTACATTTTTTATTTCAGGTTCGTTTGCTTGGCTTATTGTATTTGTAAATAAGACAGCCACAAAAACAATAGTTATAAGTGATAAAAATCGGATGTATTTATTCATTTTCTTTTAATTTTTTTAGATTAATTAGTGGTTTTTTCTTTTAATTCTAACAAGTTAACTATTTAAAACATTCTTTTTCTAAAATTTTAGAAATAGTTTTAGCTTTATTTAAAATCATAATATGTGTTCCTTTTTCAATTTCAATATAATTTTGAATATATTTTGAAGGAAAAACTTCATCATCATTTCCGTGTATGTGAACTATATTTGGTAATGCTTCTTCTTGTTGCCAATGCAATACATTATAAATTGCCCATTGTAAATAGTCTTTATCTCTTACGGATAAATATACTTTATATAATTGCGCTCTTTTTTTTAAGTAATCATTAAAGAAGTAACGTTCATAGCTTTCGATATTTGCAATTATTTTAGTTGGAAAAAGTTTATAAACACCAGTTACAAATGCTAATTTTAAGGTTTTAGGAAGTTCTTTATTATTTTTGATACTTGAAATGATAACTACTTTTTTGCAATCAATAATTTTACTCATTTCTTGTACAAGTATTCCTCCAAAAGAAACACCAACTAAAATAGGGTTTTCATGATGAATATTTTCGCACATTCTTTGTGCATAACTTTGAATAGTTTCATCAATTGTTGTTGGTAATAACCATTCTAAAAAATGAAGTTCAGTATCTTCTTCGGATAAAGAAAGGTGGTCAAATATTTTGGTATTAGCTGCTAAACCTGGTACAAAGTATATTGCATTTTTTTTCATTGTTTTATGTATTTATCATCTTTTAAAATATTTATAATCTATTATTAACGAAAAAATATTCGTCAATAATAGATTATAATAAATTTATAAAAAAGATTGAATAATCTACTTACAATTTAAGAAATAACATTGTTTTTAACAAAGTTAAAACGTACTAAACCGTCTTCGTCAATTTTAGTTAAAGTAACGGTGTGTAAGGTATTTACTAATTCAGGATTCCAAGGAGTCTTAACTTTTACATAATTTTGTGTAAAACCATGAATATATCCTTCTTTATTTTCACTTTCAAATAAAGCCGTTAAGGTGTTTCCTATTTGAGTTTCATAAAATGCTCTACGTTTTTTAACAGATAAACCACGTAACATTTTACTTCGTTTTGCTCGTACATTTTTAGGAACTATTCCGTCCATGCCAACAGCTTCTGTATTTGGTCTTTCAGAATATGTAAATACATGTAAATAGGAAATATCCATTTCGTTCAAGTAATTATAAGTTTCTAAAAATAACTCATCTGTTTCTCCAGGAAAACCAACAATAACATCAACACCTATACAGGCATTAGGCATTACTTCTTTTATTCGAGTAACTCTATTTGTGTATGTTTGGGTTAAGTAACGACGTTTCATTCTTTTCAATAATTCATCACTACCAGATTGTAACGGAATGTGAAAATGAGGAACAAAAGTTTTAGATTTAGCAACAAAATCAATTGTTTCATCTTTTAATAAATTAGGTTCAATAGAAGAAATACGTAAACGTTTAATTCCTTCAACATCATCTAATTCTTTAACTAATTCTAAAAAAGTATGTTCGTGTTTTTTATTTCCGAATTCACCTTTTCCATAATCACCAATATTAACGCCAGTTAACACGATTTCTTTAATTCCTTTTTCAGAAATTTCTTTGGCATTTTTTAAAACATTATCTAAAGTATCCGATCTAGAAATACCACGAGCTAACGGAATTGTACAATAAGTACATTTATAATCACAACCATCTTGCACTTTTAAAAATGCACGGGTACGATCACCAATAGAATAAGCGCCAACATAAGAATCTGCTTCTTCAATTTCACACGAGTGAACCTCGCCAATATCATTTTTGGTTAAATCGTTAATATAACTAGTTACATTAAATTTTTCGGTAGCTCCTAATACTAAATCAACTCCATTTACATTGGCTAATTCTTCAGGTTTTAATTGTGCATAACAACCAACCCCAATTATAAAAGCATCCTCATTTTGTTTTAAAGCATTTTTTACAATCGATTTAAAACGTTTATCAGCATTATCTGTAACCGAACAGGTGTTAATTACATAGATTGCTGCTTTTTGATCAAAGTCAACACGTTCAAAACCTTCACTCTCAAAATTTCGAGCAATTGTTGAAGTTTCAGAAAAATTTAATTTACATCCTAAAGTATAAAAAGCTACTTTTTTATCTGCGTTCATTCTTGTACATTTATCAACTACAAAATTACAATTTTATTCATGATTTTTGAAACGGAAAGATTACTCATTAGAAAACTTATTTTTACAGACTTAAAACCTTTTCATTGCCTAGAAAGTAACCCTTTAGTTTTGCAATATGCAACAGGTGAGGTTAAAACAATTTTAGAATGTGAAAAAGAATTAATCACGTTAATAAATAAATATGAAAAACCAAGCAATGATTTTTTTATTTATGCAATAGAAAGAAAATCGGATGGTCATTTTATAGGTACTTTAGGTTTAATTAAAGATGTTGAAAATAAAGAAGATGATGAAATTGGTTATCGATTTATTCAAGAATATTGGGGTAAAGGTTATGCTACTGAATTATGTGAAGGATTGATTGGTTATTGTAAATCCGTAGGAATGAAAAAAATTATAGCGTATGTTATTGATAAAAATATTGCTTCTAGTAAAATTTTAAAACGTTTTAATTTTAAAGTAGTTAAAAATTCAATAAGTGATGATATTGGCTTACCTGAAACAAAATATGAATTAAATTTATGATAGAAGATTCTTTAAATCCGCCATATTATGCGGTTATTTTTACAACAGTATTATCTGATAATTTAAACGGATATGATGCGATGGCAATTAAAATGGAATCCCTCGCAAAACAACAAAAAGGATATTTAGGCATTGAATCTGCTCGTTCAGAAGTAGGAATTACCGTTTCATACTGGGAAGATTTGGATGCAATTGTTCAGTGGAAAAATAATATTGAACATATGGAAGCTAGAGAAATGGGAAGAGAACAATGGTATAAAAAATATCAATTGCGAATTTGTAAAGTAGAACGTGAATATGGATTTAATAAGTAATAAATGTACGCAACAATTTCAAGAATTTTAAGTAGTTTTTTTAAACAAAATACTATTTTTAAATATGGTTTTAATATTTCTCCGATGTACCGAAGGTCAACTGGTAAAATAATGAGTGTTTCTGATGATTTATTAACCGTAAAAATAAAAATTCCGATTAGTTATAAGAACAAAAATTATGTCGGTACTATTTTCGGAGGAAGTTTATTTTCAGCTACGGATCCTATTTTTATGATTCAATTGATGAATATTTTAGGAAAAAACTATGTTGTTTGGGATAAAAGTGCCGAAATTAAATTTAAAAGACCAGCACGCGAAACATCATATGTTAATTTTATTTTTACAGATGCTGAAATTCAACAAATAAAACAACGTGTAATCGATGAAAAAGAAATCGATTTAAAAAAAGAGCTCAAAATAACCAATAAAAATACTTCCATTACTTATGCTGAAGTTTTTAAAACGATATACATTGCAGATAAATCATATTACAAAAATAAAAGAAAGCAAGCATAATTATTTCATTTTATTCGTTCTTTTTATAGGGATGTATTCCTGTACTAAACAAACGAGTAAATTTACCGATAGACAAGTTTTTCGCTATAATGAACATTCAAATATTACTTCGTTAGATCCTGCTTTTGCTAAAGATCAACGCAATATTTGGGCAGTAAATCAGTTATTTAATGGTTTGGTTCAGTTAGATGATAGTTTACAGATTCAGCCAGATATCGCTAAAAAATGGTCTATTTCTGAAGATGGAAAAACCTATAAATTTACGTTAAGAAACGATGTGAAATTTCATAAGCATAGTTTATTTGGTAAAGACTCAACAAGAAGTGTTATTGCTACGGATTTTAAATATTCATTAGATAGATTATTATCAAAAAAAGTAGCTTCACCAGGTGGTTGGGTTCTTCAAAATGTAAAAAACTTTAAAGCCGAAAACGATTCTATTTTTACTATTAATTTAAAACAAGCTTTTCCGCCTTTTTTAGGATTATTAGCAATGAAATATTGTTCGGTAGTTCCTAAAGAAGCAGTCGATTATTTTGGAAATTCATTTAGAGCAAACCCGATTGGAACTGGTGCTTTTCAATTTAAATTATGGGTTGAAAATACGAAGTTAGTTTTTCGTAAAAATCTGTTATATTTTGAAAAAGATATAAAAGGAAATAACTTACCATATTTAGAAGCTGTTGCAATTACTTTTTTACCAGACAAACAAAGTGAATATTTACAGTTTATTCAAGGGAATCTTGATTTTATGAAAAGTTTAGATGCTTCTTATAAAGATGATATTTTAAATATTGATGGTAGTTTTAAAAAAAAACATATTGATAAAATAGTAAAGAAAACAGGTGCATATTTAAATACAGAATATCTAGGCATTTATTTAGATGGAAGTGATGAGTATCCTACAAAATCTAAATTAATTCGTAAGGCTATAAATTATGGATTTGATCGTGTTAAAATGATTAAATTTTTACGTAACGGAATTGGAATACCTGCCACAAGTGGATTTATTCCTAAAGGTTTACCTTCATTTAATAATCAAAAAGGGTATTCTTATCAACCAGAAAAAGCAAGAGCTTTAATTACTAAATATATTAAAGAAACAGGCGATAAAAATCCTGAAATTACAATTACTACAAATGGTAATTATTTAGATTTATGCGAATTTATACAACGACAATTACAAAATATTGGTTTACAAATAAAGGTTGATGTAATTCCGCCTTCAACTTTAAGACAAGGAAAAGCAAATGGTAAATTGCCTGTTTTTAGAGCTAGTTGGATTGCTGATTATCCTGATGCTGAAAATTATTTATCGTTATTTTATAGTGAAAATTTTATTCCTAATGGACCAAATTATACACACTTTAAAAATGATAAATTTGATGCTTTATATGAAGAATCAATAAAAGAAGTTGATATAAAAAAGAGATATAAATTATATCAAAAAATGGATAGTATTATTATTGAAGAAGCACCAATTGTTCCTTTATATTATGATGAGGTAATTCGATTTAGTCAAAAAAATATACAAGGATTGGGAATTAATCCTATTGATATGTTGCATCTTAAAAATGTTTATAAAAACTAGGATTGATATCTTTTAAATAATAAAATTATAACATTAGGTTATTATTTGCAAAGTATTTTTATTTATCTTATCAAAAATAATTTTTTATGAAAAATATAATCTTAATAGCATCGGCATTATTTTTATTTTCGACAGCTTGCGTAGACAAGAAATCAGAAGATAATAAAAAGCAAAATTTAGAATTGAATAAAGAAGTAGAAAAGGTAGATAAAGAAGTAGAGTCTTTAGAAAAAGAAGCTAAAGAAATTGATCAATCTTTAAATGAATTAGATAACTTATAAAAAATACAGAGATGAACTTATCAAAATATTTATTAGTAGTAGTATTAATTGCATTTGTAGGAGTAGGTAATGCTCAAAAATCTAAAGGATCTGAAATAAAAGAAGCACGTAAAGAAAAGAGACAACAGAAAAAAGTTGAAATGAAAGCTAAGCGTGAAGAAATGAAAGCTACACGATTGGAAGTTAAAGATCAAAAAGAAGTATTAAAGCTTAAAAAGCAAGAGCTTAAAGCAGATAAAAAAGAGTTAAAAGCTGAGCGTAGAGCTATTTTAGGAGAGCATAAAGAAAAAATGAAAAATATGACTTCTGAAGAAAGAAAGGCGTATTTAAAAAATAACCCTAAATTAAAAGAAAAACTTAAGAATCATAAACAAGCTGTAAAAGGAAAAAAAGAAGCGTTAAAGAAAAAACAAGCAGATTTTAAAAATGAAAAGGCTAATTTTATCCAAAGTAAAATAAATAATAAAAAAGAAAAATTATCTTTTTACGAAAAAAGAAGTACTAATGCAGCTGATAAAATTAAAAGAACAAAAGAACGTTTATCTGCTAAAAAAGAATCAGGAGAAATAACCGAAGCTGAGTATAATGAGAAAATAGCTAAAGTTACCAAGATTCAAGAGAAACTAAAAAAGCACGAAGCAAGAGTTTTAAAAGTGAAATCTAGTCTTAAAAAGAATGAAGAGAAATTAAATAAGCTTAATACTAGAAAAGAATAATAATTCTTTTTTTCTGTAATAAATAAAAAAGGACGTTTATATAAACGTCCTTTTTTTATTTATTTTTCTGATAAAGAAACTAACGATGTTATTTTATTTTTTATAGATTGTTTAATGTTTTTCGGATAAGAACGTTTTCCATGAAAAACATCAGCCATTGCTTCACTAAAATGTTGACCATATTTTTTAAGTACCATATTACGAAGCGTTTTTTGTTCGTAAAACCATTTAGATAAATACAATCCTGTTTCTAATTCTGGAAGTAATTTTTCTGCTAATTTTTCTAAGTATAATTTTTCTGATTTTTCAGAGTCTAAATTTGCTTCAATAATTGCTTCAGCAACTAATTTACCACTGTAAATAGCATTTGAAATTCCTTCGGCAGTAACAGGGTCGGCAAAACCAGCGGCATCACCAATTAGAAAAACATTGTTCTTGACAAAACCATCTGTTCTTGGAGCAACAGGAATTTGAAAACCATGTTGCGATTCACTAAGAATAGTAGTAATTCCGATTGTTTTTAAATATTCAGTATAATATTCTTTTAAATTTATTTTCGTTCTACGAGCAGAAGCAACACCAATAGATAAATGATTTTTCTTAGGGAAATTCCAAGCATATCCATAAGGAATCGCATCGATATCAAAACGAACTTCGTCTTTTAAACGATTAAAATCTTCTTCAGGAACTTCTACTTCATATTCTAAAGCAGGAATTAACTTTCGAGTATCTTCTTTCCACCCTGCCATTTTAGCAGTAGGACTTAAAGCGCCATCAGCAGCAATTACAAATTTTGCAGAAATTTCTCCTTGAGAGGTTTCTAAAATTATTTTATCTTCAGAAAAATTTAGCTTTTTTAGCTTATGATCTTCCAATAAGGTAACTCCAAATTCTTTGGCTTTTTTTACAATTAAATGATCGAAAGAATCTCTCATAATCATTGTAACGGTAGGATCTTCTCTGTGGGTTTTAAAATGTAATTTTTCACCTAAATAAATATCTATTGTATGAAATTCTCGTTCAATAACTGAAGAGATATCAAAAGGTAAATCTTTACGACCTCTAAAAACAAAACCACCTCCACAGGTTTTATAGCGAGGTAATGTTTCTTTTTCTATTAAGACGGTTGAAATTCCGTTTTTAGCTAAGTAAAAAGCAGTTGAAGCCCCAGAAGGACCACTACCAATAATAGCTACATCAAAGTGTTTCATAGTTAGTTTTTAAAAAGCAATATACGTATTACTAGTGGTTTTTAAATTTTTGTATGATGAAAATGATATAATTATTTTTTAGAGTATAAATTAAAAGTCTATTAAAAACTACCAGTGTAAACGTGTCATAATAGGATAGTGGTCAGATAATTTAAGTGAACTATATGTTTTGTATTGATTTATGGTGGCTTTATTATCAGGTAAAATAAAATCAATTCGCATTGGATATGCATATCTAAATGATTTACCTAAACCAATTCCAGCTTCTAAAAAGGCATCTTGTTTATCTTTAGATAATTTTTGATATATCCAAGAATATGCAGTATTATTAAAATCGCCACATATAATTTTTTTCTTTTTCCAAGAATACTCGTGTTGTAAAATTAATTCAGTTTGTGATACTTGTTTTTCAAAACCATTTGCTAAACGTTTAAATAAACGTTCAGAATCTTTTTCACCAAAATTTTCTTTATTCGGATTTACTTTTAATGATTCTAAATGAACATTATATACACGTATTGTATCATTATTTTTAACAATATCTACAAAAATAGTATTGTTTGAACTTTTTTTAAAGTTTAAAGAACCTGAATTTATAATAGGATATTTAGAATAAATAGCAAGTCCAAATTTATCTGCTTTAGATTTTGTTTTAATGTATTTATAAGGGAGTTTTATATCTAATAATTCTGATAGATAAAACTCTTGCATAGCAATAACATCAGGATTTTCATTATTAATAAATTCGTATATTTTTTGTTCAGTAGTAATATCATCAAGATGTTTGTAATAATTAAATAAACGAACATTGTAGCTCATTACTTTTAAATCATTATTTAAAACAGTTTCTTTATTTGAAAATATTACAAGAGGAGTAGATATAAACCATCCGATGACTAATATTAATAATGATAATAATGCGTATTTATGAACTTTAAGTAACCAATATATAAAGAAACCTATATTTAAAATAATTAATAAAGGTACAAATAAACTAAAAACAGCAACAGCAGGAATTATTTGAGGAGATACGTAAGGTAAAGCATATGAAAGTAACAAAACAGTTGCAAAAACTGAATTGATAAAAAATAATAACTTTTGTACAATCGAATATTTTTTCATTTAATTATTTACCTTGTTTAAATAAAAACTCTTTTTCGGTTTGGGTTAAGGTGTCATAGCCAGATTTACTTATTTTATCTAAAACAGCGTCAACTTCTTGTTGATTTATTGTTTTTTGAAAAACTCTAGTAGTTGGTTTTTTACCAGATTTATAAACTGTTTTTAAAGGTTTTTCTTTTTTATCGAACAATTTATTAACTGTTTTTTTAGTTTTAAAAATTGTTATTTTTTTATTACTTGCTTTTGTAACATATAAAAAACCAAATAAAGCTCCACCTATATGTGCTAAGTGTCCACCAGCATTATCAGTAGGTATTTGTAATATGTCGATAATAACCCAAATAGAAGCTAACTGCCATAATTTAACATAGCCAATTAAAGGAATTTTTAATTCATAATTAGGCATATAAGTGGCACTTCCTATAAAAATAGCCGAAATACCTGCGGATGCACCTAATAAAATACTATTATTGGTAACTTGTTGTAAAATTGGAATAAAACTATAACTAGTAATAAAAATAATACCTCCAAATAATGTTCCTAAAAAATAGAAATTAAGTAGTTGTTTTGATGTAAAATATTGTTTAAAAAAATGACCTATATAAAATAAAGCAAACAAGTTTGATAAGATATGAATAAAGCTAGTGTGTACAAATCCATAGGTAATAATTGTCCATGGTTTTGATAAAAAATCATCAAAATTAGCAGGTAAAGAAAACCATTGAACAATAAAACTATTATTTGATTGAAATATATTGGTCATAAAAACCAGTATATATACAGCAAGATTTATATAGATTAATTGCTCTACAATACCTGCATTTTTAAATCGATATTTTAAGGTATTTAAAATTTCCATTAGTTTTATTTTTCTTAAACGCAATTTAATATACTAAATTAATGAGTTTTCTCTTGATTTTTTTTCCAATACCAAGCGATGATAAAACCAATAATAGCACCTCCAACATGTGCAAAATGAGCAATATTACCAATAGAATATTTTGTTACACCAAAAAATAAATCACCAGCAATCATTAAAGGGATAAAATATTTTGCAGCAATTGGTACTGGGAAAAATATCAAAGCTAGTTTTGCATTAGGAAACATTAATCCAAAGGCAACTAAAATACCATAAACAGCTCCTGATGCACCAACAGCTGGTGTATGATACAAGCTGTAAAATTCACTCATTTTTTCATTAGAAAGTGTAATTAAAGTATCGTTATATTGTCCTGTATTTAAAAGTGTTTTTATTTCAATAGGTGATATTCCTAAGTTAATTAACTGCTCATAAATTCCGCTAAACTGATAATAATTAACAAGCGTATATATTAAACCCGCACCTATACCTGCTGAAAAATAAAAGAAAATGAATTTATTTTTACCCCACATTTGTTCTAAAGGAGTACCAAAAGCCCATAAAGCATACATGTTAAAAATTAAATGCATAGGACTTCCATGCATAAAAATATGTGTAACATATTGCCAAGCTCCAAAATGTTCGTTCTCAGGATAATGTAATGCGAAAATATTTGTTACATCTAAATTTAAAAGCTGTGGTGCAAAATACATAATCACGTTAATGATTATTAAATGCTTTATAGCATCGGTTATTTTAGCCATAATTATTTTTTATTTATTGAAAATGGTATCAATTTCGTTTAAGGTTAATGTTTTAAACGTAGGTTTACCAAATGGTGATGTGTTAGGCTCTCTGCAAGAAAATAAATCATTTACTAAGTTTTCTTGTTCTTTAATAGATAATACTGTTCCTGTTTTTAGTGCTAATGATTTTGCAAAAGATTTTGCCATTACATCAAAATGACTAAAACTAGCATCAGGCACTTCTAATTTAATATCGTCTAATAATTCTTCTAAAATTAAGGTGATTTGACTCTCACTAATTGAAGTCGGTATTCCACGAATAATAACACTTTCTTTTGTAAATTCATCAAACATAAAACCAGCACTTTCTAAATCTGATTTTATAGTATAAATCATTTCTATATCTGATTTAGAAAAAGAAATATTTACAGGAAATAATAATTGTTGACTACTAGCTTCTTTAACAGTAATGTTTTCTAAAAATTCTTCGTATAAAATACGTTGGTGTGCTAGTGATTGATTGATTAAAACGACACCTGATTTAATAGAACTTAATAAATATTTTTTTTGAATTTGAAAGGTTTTACCCGTTTCTGTTTCTTGATGAGACTCAAAAAGTTGTTCTTGTTTTGTATTGTCTATCGATTTATTATTGGTGTATAAAGCTTCCCAATCGCCTGTATCTTTTTTGAAATTAGATTGATAACTTACAGAATTTGAATCACTCGACTTGTTTGAAATATTTTGTTCGTTTGAGTAATTTGAAGTATCAGGTTTTTCTTGATAACTTGGAGATGCTGTAAACGGATTAAAATTATGATCCACAGTAATTGGAGGGAGTTTAGATGAATCCGAAGACTTTTTGCTATAATCATACGGCGTATCTAAATTTGCATCTCTGCTAAAATCTAAGGCAGGCGTTACATTATATTGTCCTAAGCTATGTTTAATTGTTGCACGTAAAATAGCATATAATACTTTTTCGTTATCAAATTTAATTTCCGTTTTTGTCGGATGTATATTAATATCGATGCTATTTGGTGGTACTTCTAAATATAAAAAATAAGAAGGATGTGACCCACTTTCTAACAAACCTTCAAAAGCCATTACAACCGCATGGTTTAAATATGAACTTTTGATAAAACGATTATTTACAAAAAAGTACTGTTCACCACGTTTTTTCTTTGCAAATTCAGATTTTGTCGTAAAACCTCTTATCGAAAGAATATCCGTTTGTTCAGAAATTGGAACTAATCGTTCGTTCATTTTATTACCAAAAACAGCAACAATTCTTTTACGTAAATTGCTTTTTTTAAGGTGATAAAGTTCCGTATCGTTGTGTTGTAATAAAAAAGAAATATCAGGATGCGCTAAAGCGACTCTTTGAAATTCATCTACAATATGACGAGTTTCAATACTATCAGATTTTAAGAAATTCCTACGTGCAGGAATATTATAAAATAAGTTTTTAACTGCAATACTTGTTCCTTTTGAAGTTGAAATACTTTCTTGAGAAACAATTTTACTTCCTGCTATTTTTATAAAAGAACCAAGTTCTTCGTTTTCTTGTTTTGTTTTTAACTCTACATGTGCAATTGCAGCAACAGAAGCTAAAGCTTCACCTCTAAAACCTTTGGTATTCAAGTTAAATAAATCTTGAGCATCTCTAATTTTTGAAGTTGCATGACGCTCAAAACTTAATCGAGCATCTGTAATACTCATTCCTTTACCGTCATCAATTACTTGAATTAAAGTTTTACCAGCATCTTTTATTAAAAGTTTTATAGTACTTGCACCTGCATCAATTGAATTTTCGACTAACTCTTTAACTACAGAGGCAGGACGTTGTACTACTTCACCAGCAGCAATTTGATTTGCAACATGATCAGGGAGTAATTGTATGATGTCAGACATTAGTTATTTTTTGATAAAAAGATAGAAAGATCGAAATCGATAAAAAACAAGAATAAAAGTATAAAAAAAGCAACTAAAATGATAATAGTACTATTAAAACCGCCATTTTCAGAGTTTTTAAATTCATTGATAGCCATTGTAAATTTTCCTTTTAAGCCTTTTGATTTACCAACAGTAGTACGGTATTTATCAAACTTATGTTTTACTTGATAGGGATTACCCTCGCCTTTGTAGTAAGTAGGTTTGTAATCGAATTTTTTATTTTCCTTTTTAATAAATCCCATAGTCACTGCTTTTGAATACTGAAGTGTAACAACAATCACACCAAATTAAGACGAAACTCAAAGTTACTGAATTATGAATTAATTGTCAAAAATTAAGGCTAAATTAAAGTTAAAAAAGAACCAAAAGGTATAATACCTTGGTTCTTTTTTATATAAATCTTTTAAATGTTTTTTTAAGGGTTTAAAACCCTAAAGAATTAGAAGGTTTATCTAAGTTTTTAAGAGCTGCCATTTTAACAGCTGCAATGGCACATTCAATACCTTTATTACCTAGTTTTCCACCAGACCTATCTAATGATTGTTGTTTTGTATTATCTGTTAATACACAAAAAATTACAGGAACATCATATTTAATGTTCAAATCTACAATACCTTGTGTAACACCTTCGCATACAAAATCAAAGTGTTTTGTTTCTCCCTGAATTACATTTCCAATGGCAATAACTGCATCTACTTTTTGAGATTCAATCATTTTTTTACATCCGTAAACTAATTCAAAACTTCCAGGAACATCCCAAGAAATAATATTGTTTTTTTCTGCTCCACAATCTAAAAATGCTTCAATAGCACCTTTGTGTAGGTTTTCTGTAATTTCAGGATTCCATTCTGAAACAACAATCCCAAATCGAAAAGATTTCGCATTTGGGATTGAAGCTTTATCGTAATATGATAAATTTGTTGTTGCCATTATTGAGCGTATTTTGCGCTATTGATATATTTTTCAATATCTTTACCTTGATCGGTAGTAGCATATTTTTCTTTGATGCTTGTGTATAATTTTTCAGCTGTATTATATTCCTTTAAAGCCATTGCAGTTTGTGCTGCTTTGAATAAAAATAAAGGAGAAGTAAAGTCGTTACTTTTCTTTTTAGCTGCTTTTTGATAATAAGCTAAAGCATCTTCTGGTTGATTGATATCAGCAAAAGCATCACCAATAGCACCTAAAGCTGTAGGACCTAATAATTCATCTTCAGAACTAAAATTACTTAAATACTCAATCGCTTCTTCGTATTTTTTCATCTTTAAGAAAGAAATACCAGCATAATAATTTGCTAAATTCCCTGCTTTAGTTCCGCTAAATTCACTAGCAATATCTGTAAAACCATATTTTCCATCACCACCAGTTAGAGCAGTATTGTATAAAGCATCCGCGGCAGTACCTGCTGAAGTTGTTGCTTTATCAAAAAATGTTCTTGGATATGCTAATTCATTAGAAGCCTCTTGTTCATTTGGCTCAGAAATAAATGTAGTGTAAGCTAAATATCCTAAAATTACAGCAGCAACTGTTACTAATCCTAAAAATAAAGGTTTGCTGTTTTTTTCAATCCATTCCTCTGATTTATTCGCTGTATCATCTAAAGTATTAAATACTTCAGCTGTTGTACTTTGCGATTCATCAAAGTTTTCTTCAACTTCTTCTACAATCTTTTCTTTTTTAGGTTTGTATCCTCTTTTCTTATATGTAGCCATAATTGCTTAAAAATTTGTGGAACAAAAATAGCTTTTTAAATTGGATTTTAAAAATTGATTTTTTAGCTAAAAAAAACATAATTTGCGCTTTCTTTTTTGAAACAATTTTCATTCATGTACTTGCAAAAAATATCATTAGTAAATTTTAAGAATATTGAAACTCAATCTTTTGATTTTCAGAAGAAAATAAACTGTTTTGTAGGTAATAATGGTATTGGTAAAACCAATGTATTAGATGCTATTTATTATTTATCTTTTGCAAAAAGTTATTTTAATTCGGTTGCTGGACAGAATATTAGGCATGGTCAAGATTTTTTTATGATTGAAGGAACTTATCAATTAAATGACAGAAAAGAGAAGATTTTATGTTCTTTAAAAAGAGGTCAAAAAAATATTAAAAAGAAATGATAAAGCTTACGAGAAATTCTCAGAGCATATTGGGCAGTTACCACTTGTTATTATTTCGCCTGCGGATAGAGATTTAATTGTAGAAGGAAGCGAAACACGCCGAAAATTTATTGATGGTGTTATTTCTCAACAAGATAAAACTTATTTACAATGCTTAATTTTTTACAATAAAGTTATTAGTCAACGAAATGCTTTGTTAAAATATTTTGTTGCAAACAGAACTTTTGATTCCTTAAATTTAAAAGTATATGATGAACAATTAGTGGAATACGGAACCGTTATTCATCAAAAAAGAAAAGCATTTTTAGAAGAGTTTTTGCCTATTTTTAATGAGAAACATCAAATTATATCAGGCGCAAAAGAAAAAGTAAATTTAGGTTATAAAAGTCAATTAAATGATGCATCTTTAACTGATTTGTTTGCTAAAAGTTTAGAAAAAGATAGGATGTTACAATATACATCATCAGGAATTCATAAAGATGATTTGAGTTTTGAAATTGGAGAATATCCAATTAAAAAATTTGGTTCGCAAGGACAACAAAAATCGTACTTAATTGCCTTGAAATTAGCGCAGTTTGAGTTTATTAAAAAGCAATCAAAAGTAACACCTATTTTATTATTAGATGATATTTTTGATAAATTAGATGAAAATAGAGTCGCACAAATTGTAGCTTTGGTAAATAATGATGCTTTTGGACAAATTTTTATAACCGATACACATTTTGATAGAACGGAAAGCGTGCTTAAAAATAGTAATCAAGAATATCAAATTTTTAAATTGTAAAATATGGCAAAAAAAGAAAAAGACAGTTTTTTAATTAAAGATTTATTAGGAAGTTATATAGAAAAGGGAAGTTTAAATAAAGGTTTTCAGAAAATGCGTATTTCCGAAGCTTGGGTAAAGTTAATGGGCGCAGGTGTGGCATCTTATACAGGCGATATAAAATTACAAAACGGAACTTTAATAGTTCGTTTATCATCTTCTGTTTTAAGGGAGGAATTAGGTTACGGAAAAGATAAAATCATCAGAATGATTAATGAAGAAATGGGCGCTGATATTGTAAAGAAATTAATGTTGGTGTAATTTTTTTAATCGATAAAAACAAAAAACTCGTTACGATGGTAACGAGTTTTTTTGTTGTAATGTTTTATTTTAAATCTTTAATATTCACATAAAAATTTTCATCAACAGTAATTTTATCCGAAGAAATTGTTGTGGTTTGCCAATTTTTAGTAGGTATTAATTGTTGAGTTTTTTTATCAACTAAAATATTTAGAGGCATATTAAAACCTTCAATTACATTATTCCAACGATATGAAATTTTATTATTATTGATTTTATATTCAAAAACAGGAATTTTAACGGTACGTAAATACTGATTAAAAATACAAGTTAAATCTAATCCTGATTGTTCAATTAAATAGTTTTCAACTTGTTTTGTATTTACTGTTTGATGATAAAAAACCGAATTTAATCCACGTAAAACTTGTCGCCATTTTTTATCATTATTAATTAAAGTTCTAATGGTGTGTAGCATATTTGCACCTTTATAATACATATCTCCAGAACCTTCGCTATTTACATCGTATTGCCCAATAATAGGAATATCATTTTGAATACTTTTACGAGTTCCAATTACATATTCAGAAGCTGCTTTTTTACCGTAATAATAATCTAAAAACAAACTTTCAGAATAAGCTGTAAAACTCTCATGAATCCACATATCTGCAATATCAATATTTGTAATGTTATTGGCAAACCATTCGTGTCCAGATTCATGAATAATAATAAAATCGAATTTTAAACCCCAACCAGTTTTTGATAAATCACGTCCTAAATAACCATTTTGATACTTATTTCCGTAAGTAACCGAACTTTGATGTTCCATCCCTAAATAAGGTGCTTCAACTAATTTGTATCCGTCTTTATAAAAAGGATATTTCCCAAACCAATATTCAAAAGCTTTCATCATTTTAGGCGCATCTTTAAACTGCTTTTTTGCTTTTGATAAATTATCTCGTAATACGTAATAATCCATATCTAAAAGACCAGCTTCACCATTATATTTTTCTGAAAAATGAACATAATCACCAATATTTACATTTACGCCATAGTTATTAATCGGATTATTTACAAACCAATGATAGGTTGTAGTATTGTCTTTATGTTGTTCTGTTTTACGTAATTTTCCGTTAGAAACATTCATCAAGTTTTTAGGAACACGCACGCTAATTGCCATACTATCTACTTCATCGTACATGTGATCTTTGTTTGGCCACCAAACACTTGCGCCCAAACCTTGGCAAGAAGTAGCTACAAAATGATTTCCGTTGTTATCTTTTTTCCATGTAAAACCACCATCCCAAGGCGCATTTTTAGCTACTTTCGGATGCCCTTTGTAGTAAATATCTAATGAATGAACAGAGCCTACTTTTTGATGCTTTTTTAAATGAATAAAATGAGCATTTCCATCAGAAACTACTTTTAATTTTTTTCCATTCTGAATTACTTTCGTAATTTTTAAAGGAGCTTGTAAATCAATTTGTAAAATAAGACTGGGTTTTAAAACGGTGTATTGTACCGTATTTTTTCCGCTGATAAATTTTTTATCAGGATTTACAGTAATATCTAAATGATAGTAGGTTAAATTCCACCAAATTCTTTCAGGCGTAATTGTGCCACGTAAACTATCTTGACGTGTAAAATTTTTGGTTTCATCAAATAAGGAAGTCTGTGCTAATACATTACAACTGATAAGAAGTAATAAACCGTTAATTATTAATTTTTTACTCATAATAAATCTATTCTTAAATAAGAATTGCAAAGATAAGTGATTAAACTCTTTCTTTATTATGGTGAACTTTCTGATATTTGTATAAAATTAGGTCAATGTCAAAAGTTATATTAATAACAGGTGCTTCTTCTGGAATCGGAAAAGCAATTGCAACATATTTACACGATAAAAATTATACAGTTTACGGAACTAGTAGAAATTCAAATAAATTGAAGTCACCTTTTTCTATGGTTGCTTTAGATGTTACAGATGCTTCTACAATACAAACCGCAATTGATACCGTTATACAAAAAGAGGGTAGGATAGATGTATTAATAAATAATGCAGGAAAAGGAATTACAGGGTCAATTGAAGATACACCAACTGATGAAATGCGCGCTAATTTTGATACCAATTTTTTTGGAGCTATTGATGTTGTAAAAGCCGTATTACCACAAATGAGAAAGCAAAAATCAGGAGTTGTAATTAACGTAACTTCTATTGCTGGATACATGGGATTGCCGTTTAGAGGAATTTATTCTGCAAGTAAAGGCGCTTTAGAATTGGTTACAGAAGCCTTGAGTATGGAAGTTAAAAGCTTTGGAATTAAGATGATTAATGTTGCGCCAGGAGATTTTGCTACGAATATTGCCGCAGGAAGATATCATACGCCAGTTTATGAAGATTCTGCTTACAAACAAAAGTATTCTGAAAACTTAGCAGTAATTGATGGTGATGTTAATTCAGGAATGAATCCGATAGTAATGGCAAAAGCAATACATCAAATTATTGAAAATAAGAATCCGAAAATACATTACAAAATCGGCGGTTTTATGGAGAAATTTTCCATCGTTTTAAAACGAATATTGCCAGATAAAATGTATCAAAAATTATTAATGAACCATTATAAATTGTAAATTTGCAAGTAATATTCTGCAAAGTCAAAAATAGGTTTTTAATTCAAGTTAATTTAACCACATAACATATATACAGATGAAATTTTTTATTGATACAGCGAATTTAGAGCAAATTAAAGAAGCACAAGCTTTAGGTATTTTAGACGGTGTAACAACCAATCCATCTTTAATGGCAAAAGAAGGAATTACAGGACAAGAAAACATTATCAACCATTACAAAGCTATTTGTGAATTGGTAGAAGGCGATGTTTCTGCTGAGGTTATTTCAACCGATTTTGAAGGGATGGTAAAAGAAGGAGAAGCTTTAGCAGCTTTAAACCCTCAAATTGTTGTGAAATTACCAATGATTAAAGACGGAATTAAGGCGTGTAAATATTTTTCTGATAAAGGAATTAAAACAAACGTAACTTTAGTGTTTTCTGCGGGTCAGGCGTTATTAGCTGCCAAAGCAGGAGCAACTTATGTTTCGCCATTTATTGGTCGCTTAGATGATATTTCTACTGATGGATTAAATTTAATATCAGAAATTAGAACTATTTATGATAATTATAGTTTTGAAACACAAATTTTAGCAGCGTCTGTACGTCATACAATGCATATTATTGATTGTGCTAAATTAGGTTCTGATGTAATGACAGGTCCTTTAAGTGCTATCGAAGGTTTATTAAGACACCCTTTAACAGATAGTGGTTTAGCTAAGTTTTTAGCAGATTATCAAAAAGGAAACTAATAAATTTAGTTGCTTAGTTATTAAAAAAATAATTAGAAGCTATTTCCTGCTTTACACTATATCTTTTTGCCGAAAAAAGCAAAAAGGATGCCGTTTCAATCAGGGCTAGGCTACCAACTAAATTTGGTGAATTAGAAGAATACAGAACTCCAAATTAATATGATTTGGAGTTTCCTTTCATAAAATAATGAATTATTAAAAATTTTATGTATCCAAAAAAAGAACTTGCGCAATTAGTTATTTCGGCATGTCATCAATTTAATATTGATACTGTTGTTATTTCTCCAGGATCAAGAAACGCTCCGTTAACGATTGGTTTTGTAAATCATCCAGATATAGAAACTTTGAGTGTTGTTGATGAGCGTTGTGCTGCTTTTTTTGCTATGGGAATTGCACAACAGAAGCAAAAACCTGTAGCAATGATTTGTTCTTCAGGTTCGGCATTGTTAAATTATTATCCCGCGATAGCGGAGGCTTTTTATAGTAATATTCCGTTAGTGGTTATTTCTGCGGATAGACCCAAACATTTAATTGATATTGGCGATGGACAAACTATTCGTCAAGAAAATGTATTTGAAAATCATATTTTATTTTCGGCTAATTTAATAGAAGCTGAAAATCAATTAATAAATAATACAAATTTATTAAATGAAGCTTTGCAAAACGCTGTGTTTAAAAAAGGCCCTATACATATAAATGTTCCTTTTGATGAGCCTTTGTATGAAACTATTGATACATTAAAAAAGTTTGATTTTCCAAGTATTATTAAAACAGCATCAGAACCTTTTGTTGATTATCAAAAATTATCAGAAATTTGGAATTCATCTTCTAAAAAAATGATTTTAGTAGGAAGTAATTTTCCTGATGAATCATTACAAGAAATTTTAAATGAATTTGCAATAGATGAATCGGTTTTAATTTTAACAGAAACGACATCAAATTTATATCATCCGAAATTTATAAATGCAATTGATAAACTGATTTTTCCGTTAACGAAAACTGATTTTACAACTTTTAAACCTGAAGTATTAATTACTTTAGGAGGGATGGTTATTTCTAAAAAAATAAAACAAATTTTAAGAAAGGCTAAACCATTACATCATTGGCATATTGATTTATTTAAAGCGATGGATACGTATCAATGTTTATCTGAATTTATTCAAGAAAAACCAGTAGTTTTTTTAGATAAATTAATTATTGAAACTCAAAAATCAGTAAGTAAGTATCAGCAAAATTGGTTAAAAATAAATCAAGAAAGAGAAATACAGCATAAAAATTATTTAGAAGTTTGTGAATATTCCGATTTAAAAGCTTTCGAAGCTATTTTAAAAGTTATACCAAATTATTCTCAGCTTCAAATAAGTAATAGTTCAATTATTAGATATTCTCAGTTATTTAATTTAAATAATACATTACGTGTTTTTTGCAATAGAGGAACTAGTGGAATTGACGGTAGTACAAGTACCGCTATTGGAGCAGCATTTGTAGATAAACAACAAACTACTTTTATAACAGGTGATTTAAGTTTTTTTTATGATAGTAACGCTTTATGGAATACCAATATTAAAACTAATTTTAGAATTATTATTTTAAATAATGCTGGTGGCGGAATTTTTAGATTTATTCCTGGTCCGTTAACAACAAATGCAGCAAATTATTTTGAAACACCACATAGTTTAACGGCACAGCATTTGTCAAAAATGCATGGGTTTGATTACATTGCTGTTTCAAATTTAGAAGAATTAACAATAGGATTGAACGATTTTTATACAAAATCAGCACAACCAAAAATAATGGAGATATTTACTCCGAAAGAAATAAATGACGTAGTTTTAAAAAACTATTTTAAAAATTTATAAAATGGAATTACAAGAAGGATTAGAAGAAAATTCACAAGATGGGTTACAAGAAGGAGATCAGGTAAATTTGAAAATAGTTGAGCAAACTCCATTAGGATATAATGTTTTAATTGATGATGAATTTGACGGTTTATTATTTAATAGTGAAGTGTATCAAGATATAGAAGAAGGTATGGAAACATACGGATATGTAAAGAAAATAAGAGAAGATGGTAAAATAGATGTGTCTATACGTCCACAAGGTTTTAGAAATGTAATTGATACTGATGCCGATGTTATTTTACGTAAATTAGATGAAAAAGGTTATTTAATGCTAACTGATAAAAGTTCGCCGGAATCAATTAAATTCCGTTTACAAATGAGTAAAAAGGCATTTAAAAGAGCTATTGGTGGCTTATATAAAGATAAAAAAATCGAATTAAAATCAGATAGAATTGAGTTAATAAAGTAATTTATTCTATTAAATTTTTAATTAAAAAAATCCGTTACTTATAAAGTAACGGATTTTTTTTTAGATAAATAATTAAAAATTATTCTTCTTCTTCATTATTATCTTGATTTTCTTCTTGGTTCTCATCAAGGTTTTCTTCAGGATTTTCATCAGGAAGAATTTCATCTTTTGGTTGGCTTTCTTTTAAACTATTTACACGTTTAATATTTTCGTAAAAAGCATTTGCATTAGGGTCAGAAGGATTCATTTTCCCGTAAGCAGCTTTGTAGTAAAAATCAGCTCTTTCATAGTCTTTTCCTAATTCATAGTATTTTCCTACATAGAAATCTCCAATATGAGAATTCGGGTATTTTATCATTACAAAATCACCTAAAACACGTAAGTAATCACCGTCTTGTTTGTCGATAACAACTCCTTCAATAGCAAAAACATCATCTAACCGAACATTTAAATTTGATCCATATAAATATTGAATATCTAAATATTTTTGTTCTACATATTTAATAGCTTCTAAAGGATCTAAATCTTTAATTTTTGCATCAAATTCACTTTTAGTTATTTTGGCATATAAGTAAAACATTTTTTCAAAAGCTCTTGGAATTGTTTCTCCAATAACAGATAAGTGATTAGGTGCGTTTACAAATTTATCAAAAGTAATATGCAAATTTTTAGCTTCAAAAGAGGATAAGAAAGTTCCTATTTCGCTAAATCGATCATTTTGATTTTGGATAATATATTTTTCATTATTACTAGAATATAAAAAGTACGTATTATCTTTTTGACCTAGTCTTGCTAAAGAATACGATTGGATAGTACTCGCACTAAATTTAGTGAATTCAGGAGTAATACAGATAAATGAGTTAAATATAGGTTCAGCATCTTTTAAAAAGTAAGTGCTAAAAGTAGCAGCTTTTCCTTCGGCAGCTATTGTCATAAAAGGAGATGTTCGATAATTTAATTCCATGTAAGGAATTAATTCTTTTTTTATAAATTGTTGAAATTTTTTAGCACTAGCTGTTAATGCATTATTAGAAGGAACAATAGAAATATCTTTTTTGTAGGTTTTACCCATATCTATTCCTACTACTATTTGTCGAGGTGCTTTATCTGTATCTGCATAAAGTTTTGCATTTCCAACATACATATCAAAAAGATATTGATTACCTAGAACAATAGCTAAAGGATAACGAACTGTTTTATCCTTATCATAATTTTTAGGAATGTAAATTTTTACAGACCTACCTTTATTAAATAGGGTAGATTTAATATTTTGGGTAATTACTTTTTGCGAAAAAATGCTTATACTTATAAGTAAAGCTACTAAAAAAAATACTTGTTTCATAGGGGTATGTATTATATCGTTCAAATATAAAAAAGAAAAACAAAGTTATTGTGTTATTTTTGCTATAGTTAATAACGTTAACATTTAAGAAATATGATAAAACCTCAGTGGAAAGTTGTTAAAGAATATGAAGACATTACTTATAAGAAGTCGAATAATGTAGCTAGAATTGCTTTTAATAGACCTAATGTACGTAATGCTTTTAGACCAAATACAACTTCAGAATTATTAGATGCTTTTCAAGATGCACATGAAGATACTAATATTGGAGTAGTATTATTATCGGCAGAAGGTCCTTCTACAAAAGATGGAGTTTGGAGTTTTTGTTCTGGAGGTGATCAAAATGCACGTGGAGAAAAAGGATATGTAGGTAAAGATGGTTATCATCGTTTAAATATATTAGAGGTACAACGGTTAATTCGTTTTATGCCAAAAGCGGTTATTTGTGTAGTACCAGGTTGGGCAGTAGGTGGCGGACATAGTTTGCATGTTGTTTGCGATTTAACTTTAGCAAGTAAAGAACATGCTATTTTTAAACAAACGGATGCAGATGTAACTTCTTTTGATGCAGGATACGGATCAGCATATTTAGCTAAAATGGTCGGGCAGAAAAAAGCACGTGAAATTTTCTTTTTAGGAAGAAATTATTCTGCGCAAGAAGCATACGATATGGGAATGGTAAATGCTGTAATTCCTCATGATGAATTAGAACAAACTGCTTTTGATTGGGCTCAAGAGATTTTAGAGAAATCGCCAACATCAATAAAAATGTTAAAATTCGCTATGAATTTAACTGATGATGGTATGGTTGGTCAGCAAGTTTTTGCAGGAGAAGTTACTCGTTTGGCTTATATGACAGAAGAAGCAAAAGAAGGACGTGATGCTTTTTTAGAAAAAAGAAAACCAAATTTCCCTAAAACTTGGATACCATAATCAATTAATAAATTTTCAATGATGAATTACGAATTCTTATCTTTAAGAATTCGTAATTTTAAATTATTAATTCGTAATTAAAATAAATGAAAATAATTTGTATCGGGCGTAATTATGCCAAACATATTGAAGAGTTGGAAAATGAAAAACCAGAAAGTCCTGTTGTTTTTCTAAAACCAGATTCTGCAATTCTTCCAAAGAAAATGCCTTTTTTTATTCCACCTTTTTCTGATGATATTCATTATGAAGTTGAGGTTTTGGTAAAAATAAATAAGGTAGGAAAACATATATCGTCAAAATTTGCACATAAATATTATGATGAAATAGGTTTAGGAATCGATTTTACAGCAAGAGATGTACAAGCAAAGTGTAAAGAGAAAGGATTGCCTTGGGAAAAAGCAAAAGCTTTTGACGGTAGTGCAGTTATTGGTGCTTTTTATCCGAAGGAAGAATTCGATTTAAAGAGTATTTCTTTTCAATTACATAAAAACGATGAAGTTGTTCAAGATGGAAACTCTGAAACAATGCTTTGGAAAATTGATGAGTTAATTAGTTATGTATCGGAATATTTTACTTTGAAAAAAGGAGATGTTATTTTTACAGGAACGCCAGCAGGAGTTGGTAACGTAAAAGAAAACGATGTGTTAATAGGTGTTATTGAAGGAAAAGAGGCTTTTAATATTAAAATAAAATAAATATATCCCGCTTTTAGCGGGATTCTTTTTTAATGAAAATATATGAATGCAGAAATAATAACAATTGGAGATGAAATTCTGATAGGTCAAATTATTGATACAAACTCACAATGGATAGGTCAAGAATTAAATAAAATTGGAGTTTCGGTATATCAAATATCATCTATTCAAGATGAAAAACAGCATATATTAAATGCTTTAAAAGAAGCTGAAAGTAGAGCGGATATTGTAATTTTAACAGGTGGTTTAGGTCCAACGAAGGATGACATCACCAAAAAAACAATAGCCGAATATTTTAATGATGAAAAGGTTATTATATATGATGAAGTTATTAATCATATTAAAGAATTATTTGAAAAGATAAATCATCCTTATAATGAGGTTCAAAAATATCAAGCTGAATTACCATCAAAAGCAACTTTGTTGATGAATGAATTTGGTACAGCACCAGGAATGTGGTTTTTTGAAAATGATACTGTCTTTGTGTCATTACCTGGAGTGCCATATGAAATGAAAGGTTTAATGACAAACGAGGTATTACCTCGAATTCAGCAAAAATATAAACTTCCATTTATATTACATACTACAATTATGACAGTTGGCGTAGGTGAAACTGTTATTGCAGAAAGAATTGAAGAATGGGAAAATAATTTACCATCACATATAAAGTTAGCTTATTTACCATCTTTTGGAAAAGTTCGATTGCGAATTTCAGCAAAAGGAACTAATAAAAAAGTTATAGAAAAAGAAGTAGCTAGTAAAATAGCAACATTAAATACTTTAATTTCAGATGTAATTGTAGGTTTTGATACAGATGCATTAATAGAAAAAAGAGTAGGAGATTTATTAATCGCCAAAAATAAAACAGTAAGTACTGCCGAAAGTTTAACTGGCGGTAAAATTGCATCAAATTTAGTGTCAATAGCAGGTTCTTCGGTTTATTTTAAAGGAGGTTTAATAACTTATACTGCCGAATTAAAAGAACAATTATTAGGTGTTTCTAAAGAATTAATAGCCGAATTTACAGTAGTAAGTAGAGAAGTTGCTAAAGAAATGGCAGTTGGTTGTTTAAAAAAATTAAAAACAGATTATGCAATAGCTGTAACAGGTAATGCAGGTCCTACTACAGATAATACCGATAAAAGTGTAGGTGTAGTTTATATAGCTATTGCTACTATAAATAATGTAGAGGTACATGAGTTTAATTTTGGGCAACCACGAGAAAAAGTGATTAATAGAACAGTAACAAAAGCTTTAGAATTATTGATAGAAAATGTTGTGAAAAGCTAATAATTTTTTGTTTGAAAATAATTGTAAAAAAGTTATTAAGTATTTATTATTTTTTTGTAAATTTGCCGGCAGTTACGCTTCCAGTAGGTTAGATGCTTAACCTCAGTTAGAATACCAAAAATAATAACAATTTAAAAGAGAATTTTTTGCGCAATGAATATAAATGCGTAAATTTGCACCTCGTTTAGAAATAACACTAAAAAACTGTCAAGAAGATGTCTAGAGTTTGTGAACTTACAGGAAAAAAAGCAATGGTTGGGAACAATGTTTCTCACGCATTAAATAGAACTAAAAGAAAATTTAACGCTAATTTAATGACTAAGCGTTTCTTTATACCAGAAGAAGATAAGTGGATTACACTTAAAGTATCTGCTTCTGCATTAAAAAATATTAATAAAAAAGGAATCTCTGCTGTGATTAAAGACGCTAGAGAGAATGGTTTTTTAACTAAATAATTCCTTACTAGATAAAATTTCACAGAGATGGCAAAAAAAGGAAACAGAGTTCAGGTTATATTAGAATGTACTGAACACAAAGCAACTGGTAAACCAGGAACTTCACGTTATATTACTACAAAGAACAAAAAAAATACTCCTGATAGAATGGAATTAAAGAAATTTAATTCTATCTTAAAGAAGATGACAGTTCATAAAGAAATTAAATAATTAAAAGTTTTTTATAAACTTTAAATATCCCATAGAACATGGCAAAGAAATCAGTAGCATCGTTACAAACAGGAGCGAAAAGATTAACTAAAGCAATAAAAATGGTAAAGTCTCCAAAAACAGGAGCTTACACATTTGTTGGAGCTATTATGGATCCTGCACAAGTAAATGATTTTATCAAGAAAAATTAATACTTGTTTACAATTTTTAAAAAGCTATTTTCTTAGAAAGTAGCTTTTTTTTTGTGCCAAAAATTGATGTTGTTAAATTGTAATACTTTTATTTATTATTTTTGTTCCTTGTTATTTTTATGAAATATTAATAATGGCATTACTATTTAATATGAAAATAATTTTATAATGACAATTTGACCATATAATAAGTTTGGTATAGTTTTTACACTCTATAAAACGATTATAAAATTTAACCATGAGTTTTTTTAAGAAAATCTTCTCAAGAGAGAAAAAAGAAACATTAGATAAAGGACTAGAAAAAACTAAATCAAGTTTTTTTACGAAACTATCTAAAGCTGTTGCAGGGAAAACAAAAGTAGACGCTGCTGTTTTAGATAATTTAGAAGAAGTATTAGTTTCCTCTGATGTTGGTGTAGATACTACATTAAAAATTATTGATAGAATTGAAGCAAGAGTAGCTAAAGATAAATATGTTGGTACTGATGAATTAAATCAAATTCTTAGAGATGAGATTGCTGGTTTATTATCAGAAACAAACATAAAAGATGCTACCGAATTTACAGTTCCTGAAAAGAATAAACCACATGTAATTATGGTTGTTGGGGTAAATGGTGTTGGTAAAACAACTACTATTGGTAAATTAGCATCTCAGTTTAAAAAACAAGGATTGAATGTCGTTTTAGGTGCAGCAGATACCTTTAGAGCTGCAGCAATTGATCAGTTACAAATTTGGGCAGATAGAACTGATGTTCCTATTGTGCGTCAAGAAATGGGGTCTGATCCTGCTTCTGTAGCTTTTGATACTGTTACATCTGGTGTAAATCAAAATGCTGATGTTATTATTATTGATACAGCAGGTCGTTTACACAACAAAGTTAATTTAATGAATGAATTAACGAAGATTAAACGTGTAATGCAAAAAGTAATTCCAGATGCTCCGCATGAGGTATTATTGGTTTTAGATGGTTCAACAGGGCAGAATGCTTTTGAACAAGCCAGACAATTTACAAAAGCAACCGAAGTTACTTCTTTAGCGGTTACCAAATTAGATGGTACTGCAAAAGGTGGGGTTGTAATTGGTATTTCTGATCAATTTCAGATTCCTGTAAAATATATTGGAGTTGGTGAAGGAATTGACGATTTACAAGTATTTAATAAACATGAATTTGTTGATTCTTTTTTTAAATAAGAAACTTTAAAATATCATAAATAAAAAAACTTCCAATTTGGAGGTTTTTTTATTTATAACAGGATTTTACCTTATTTAAAATCATTATAAAATTAGGTTCTAAAACGGCGCTATGTATAAAATATTGATTTACTTATAAAAAACAATATGTAAAATCTTTATTTAAACTGTATATTTGCAACCTAAATTTTTATAGTATAATGCGCACAAAATCACCAAAACAGAATAAAATCAACGTAGTTACTTTAGGATGTTCTAAAAACATTTACGATAGTGAAGTGTTAATGGGACAATTAAAAGCCAATGGTAAAAATGTGGTTCATGAAGATCCTGAAGATGATGGTAACATTGTTGTTATCAATACCTGTGGTTTTATAGGAAAGGCAAAAGAAGAAAGTATTGATACTATTTTACACTACGCACAACGTAAAGAAGCTGGTGAAATAGACAAAGTATTTGTTTCTGGTTGTTTAAGTGAACGTTATAAGCCCGATTTAGAAGCTGAAATTAAAAATGTAGATCAGTATTTTGGTACGCATGAATTACCTGAATTATTAAAAGTATTAGAAGCTGATTATAAGCACGAATTAATTGGTGAGCGTTTAACAACGACACCAAAACATTATGCTTATTTAAAAATTGCTGAAGGTTGTGATCGTCCTTGTTCTTTTTGTGCAATTCCTTTAATGAGAGGTAAACATAAATCGACTCCGATTGAAGATATTATTATTGAAGCTACAAAATTAGCCGAAAAAGGAATTAAAGAATTGATGCTAATTGCTCAAGATTTAACCTATTACGGATTAGATATTTATAAAAAACGTGCTTTAGCTGATTTATTAAAAGAATTAGTAAAAGTTGATGGAATTGAGTGGATTCGTTTACATTATGCTTTTCCTTCAGGTTTTCCTATGGATGTGTTAGATGTAATGAGAGATGAACCTAAAGTTTGTAATTATTTAGATATTCCGTTACAGCATATTAATACCGAAATTTTAAAATCGATGAAGCGTGGTACTACTCACGAAAAAACAACTTCATTAATTCATAAATTTAGAGAAGCTGTACCAAATATGGCTATTAGAACTACTTTAATTGTTGGTTATCCTGGTGAAACAGAAGAACAATTTGAAGAGTTAAAAGAATGGGTTGAAGAAATGCGTTTCGAAAGAATGGGAGCTTTTGAATATTCTCATGAAGAAAATACAGGTGCTTTTGTTTTAGAAGATGATGTTCCTGCAGATGTAAAATTCCGAAGAGTAAACGAAATTATGGAGGTTCAATCTCAAATTTCTTGGGAATTAAATCAAGCTAAAATTGGTAAAACTTTCCGTTGTTTATTTGATAGAAAAGATGGTGAATATTTTTACGGTCGTACAGAATTTGATTCGCCAGATGTTGATAATGATGTAATTGTAGATGCTACAAAACACTATATTAAATTAGGAGAATTTATCGATATTAAAATTGATGAAGCTGGTGATTTTGACTTATACGGAACTCCGTTAGTGAAGCAAGAAAAACCAATGAGCTTAAATCAGAAGAAAAAAATAAATCATTAATAAACTTATTTTAAAATATAAAAATCCTGCTTTTAGCGGGATTTTTTATGTTTTAAATTCTATAATTTAGCCTTATGAAAAAAGCATATTTTAATTGGAGTTCAGGGAAAGATTCGGCATTTGCATTATATAAAATATTACAGCAAAAAGAATATCAAATAGAAAAATTAATAACCAATGTAAATGAAGATTATCAACGTGTTTCTATGCACGGACTTCACTGAAAATTTGTTAGACGCGCAAGCAAAAAGTATTAATATTCCTTTAGAAAAAATATATTTTCCTGCGGATGTTACCATGGATTTATATAACAAAAAAATGAAAGCTAAAACTGATGAGTTAAAATCATTAGGACTTAATTATGCTGTTTTTGGTGATATATTTTTAGAAGATTTAAAAAAATATAGAGATTCGAAATTACAAGAAGTAGGAATTACAGGTGTATATCCGCTTTGGAAACAAGATACTAAAACGTTACTTAGAGAATTTTTAGCTCTTGGATTTAAAACAATAACAGTTTGTGTAAATGCAAAATTATTAGGAGAAGAGTTTGTTGGTAGAATTATTGATGAAGACTTTATTAACGAATTACCAGATGGTGTTGATGTTTGTGGAGAAAATGGAGAGTTTCATACTTTTTGTTATGATGGACCTATTTTTAAAAATCCGATTGAATTTGAAATAGGTGAGAAAGTTTTAAAATCATATACATTAAATAAAGACGATTCTCAAAATTGTCATACAAATACTAAAGAAAAGGTTAAAAATTATGATACTAGTTTTTGGTATTGTGATTTAGTTTTAAAAGAATAAGAGCCTGTTTAAAAATTAAATAAACTGTCAGTTCGAGTGTTTTTTTTCCTTCAAAAAAAATGTGTCGAGAACTTTTTAGCATCATTAAAAGATGTATCATAGGTTTTTAGCCCCGATTGAAGCAATTGTTTGAGCTCTTTTTTTGATTTTTCTTCAAAAAAAAGCGAGTGCGGAAAGCGGGATTAGCTTCAAATAATTTTTATAATACCCTAAAAAAACTTGTTATTTGTTTTAAAATAGGTTCGGCAGGTGTGTTAATATAGCATTGTTTACAGTTATTGTACATGAATAAACAGTCGATTAAATCGGTAAACATATGCAGTAAAAGCCCTAAACCAATAATGTTATAAGGCTTTTTTAAGAATAATAATACTACGTAAATTAGCGTGGCATAATAGGTGTGTAGTGGGTGAAAACCAAAACTGCACCTGTTTGCTTGAAATATTGGAGTAGAAAGTAGGTGATCTAAATCGACAAGCATAGTGCTTATTAAAATAAGTGCTATGTTTATCCAGTTTTTATTGAAAAAGAAATAAGCGATTAAAATAGGGAATCCGAAATGTAAAAAGTAATGTGTAAATGTTTGCATTTTTTACTTAAAATTTTTCAAAAACACCTAATCCAAATAATGCGAAATCATATTTTACAGGGTCTTTTTTATCAAATTTTCGTAAAGTGATATCTAATTCTGATAAAGCTTTCCAATCGTTTTGTTTTCTTGTTAAAATTTCTAATTTACGAGCAACATTTCCTGAATGAACATCTAACGGACAGTGCAAGTGAGCAGGATTGTGAGTTTTCCAAATACCTAAATCTACACCAGTTTTATCGTTTCGAACCATCCAGCGTAAAAACATATTTATGCGTTTTGAAGCCGAACCTTTTAAAGGATCAGAAACATGTTTTAAAGTTCTTTTTTGATGTGGAATTTCAAAAAATATTTGTTTGAAATTATGAATAGCTAATTGATAATTATCTGTATTATTTGTTGATAAAACTGCTTCTAATCCGTTGTGATTTTGATAAATGTTTTTAAGCGATTTAATAAACTGTCTAAAATCATCAGCATTAAAAGTACGATGTACAAATCCATCAAAAGAAGCTAAATCATCTTCGGTATGATTCATAACAAAATCATAAGGAGAATTACCAAGTAACTCAACCATTTTTAAAGAATTTCGGATAATCATTTTACGATTTCCCCAAGCAATTGTAGCCGATAAAAAACCAGCTATTTCAATATCTTGTTTTAAAGAAAATTGATGCGGAATTTGAATAGGGTCACTTTCAATAAAATCAGGATTATTGTATTTTATTACTTTTTCGTCTAAAAATTCTTTGAGTTCAGTTTTATTCATCATAAAAATTATTCAATAATAATTCCATCTTTCATTGTTAAAGTGCGGTCTGCCATTTCGGCTAATTCTTTGTTGTGTGTGACCAAAACAAATGTTTGTCCGAATTTATCACGAAGTTCAAAAAATAATTTATGTAAATTTTCTGCAGATGTAGAATCTAAATTTCCAGAAGGTTCATCAGCAAAAATAACAGCTGGTTCGTTAATTAAAGCTCTTGCAACGGCAACACGTTGTTGTTCTCCACCAGAAAGTTCGTTTGGTTTGTGGCTTTCTCTGTGTGATAATCCTAAGAAAGATAATAATTCTTTGGCTCTTTTTTCGGTTTCATTTTTTGATTTCCCACCGATAAAAGCAGGGATACATACGTTTTCGAGTGCCGTAAATTCAGGTAATAATTGATGAAATTGAAAAATGAATCCAATGTGTTTATTTCTAAAAGAAGAAATTTCTTTATCACTTAAACCTTTTACAGAAATGTTATTTAGCAGTAAATCACGGTTTTGAGTTTTTTGGGCAGTATCTAAAGTACCCAAAATTTGAAGTAATGTTGTTTTTCCTGCTCCAGAAGGACCAACAATAGCAACAATTTCTCCTTTTTTAATATGAAGATTTACTCCTTTTAAAATTTCAACATCACCATAGTATTTATGGATATTTTTAGCAACAATCATAGTTTTATTTTCAATGTAACGAATGTATAAAAAAGAAATCAGATAGTCTTTTTAAAGAGTATCTGATTTCAAAATATAGGTAAAGTTAGTTTTAAATTAATTTTTTGATATTATTATAATCAATAAAATAAACTAATCGAACGGAAAATGTATGTCGATTTGATTCTTTTAAAAGTGATTCTAAATTTTCTGAGAAATTTTGAGTAGCAATATCTGTATCATTAGAAATTGTATTTCTGTAAAAAGCAGTTAATTGACTACCTGGCGCAAATTGCCATAAATAATTGACATCAACATTCCAACTATTAAAATTTGTATGATGAATATCAGTATACTTACTTTCGATTAATTCTCCATTATTTTTATTTAAAGAGTAAAATTGGTCATGATAAGGAACTTTACTCCAATTATGTCTGAAAGATAAAGAAAGTGTCGATTTTGTATTAAAACTATATTTTCCTGTTAAAGAATTATTGAAGGTACTCCAATCTCTTTGACCAAAGATAATGTCATCTAAAAAAGGAGAAAGTTCAGGGTTTTCATCGATATCTTCTTGATTGATTTCATTTACAAAACCTTGCCCGTTATTAGTGTGTCCATATCTAAAAGCATAAACTAAAGAAAATTGATTATTAAAACGATATCTTGGAGAGATTTTAAAGCCATAATTTTCTTTTGGATTATTTTTGAAAAAAGAATACCTCCAGTCATAATCAATAGCAAATTTATTTCTGTAATCTGTAGACCCCCAATGACTAATACGTATTCTTTGTGGTCTTTTAAAGTGAACTCCACTTGTTGTACCTTGTCTAGGTTCGTTAAAATCTTTTCTAGTGCTATTATAATTTATACGTCCTCCAAAATCAAAACGTTTTATAGTTTGCGCACGAAAAGATATATTGGTATTAGTACCTGTATAAGTATTTGGTTTATGTAAAAAATTAACATTGTAAGATAGATTTACTCTATAGTTATTAAACATACCTTTTGGTTTTAATACACGATACTCTGTAAAGCCATATATTGCTTGTTCATTATTACTAAAAAGAATACCCATATCGTTAGGATTAAAATCTTTGTTTTTTAAGTTGTACCCAATTTCACCTCTCCAGTTCCCAGATTGCTTACCAATACTTGTATCAAAAGTATAACCTGTATTAGGGGCATCTTCATCATCATAAATATTACTCATTTTAAGAGAGCCATCTATATTATAAGTACTGCTTTTATTTTCTAAATGCCAAAGTAAACCTGTAACATTTGCATCTCTAAATCTTCCATCTCTAGTAACGTTTGTATTGATTAAAGTTACAGATGAATTTTGATTGAATTGCTGATCTAAAACTAAAATGTTATAATTAGAAAGTGGATTGATTATTTCCTTTCTAACTTCTTTTGTTGAGTTATTTTTAATGATAGCTTCTGTTTTACTAGTAACAGCATTAAAAAAACCGATACCTAAACCTTTTTTTGTTCTCCCAGAAATTTTTATAGCATTTAGCATTTGTACTTTTTCAGGCGAATCAATTAGTGTTTCTGTATCGTCATTTACAGAAGCATCATTTATTGGAGCACCTCCAATTCTACGAGAATAAAATAAGCGTCCTTTTGAAAAAAGTTCTGTTCCTTCTGTAAAAAATTGTCTTTGCTCTGAAAATTGTTGTTCAAAAGGACCTAAATTTAAGGTAACATTATCAAAAGCTGTTTGCCCAAAATCAGGAATTAAAGTAGCATCTAAAGTAAAATTTTCGGTAAGTCCATATTTTAAATCCATACCAACACTCCAATCAAAATCTGTTTTTCCTTCAAAAGAAGTTGTTGTTGCTGATGCATATGGGTAAAAATTTAAACGAGTAGGAGGTGTTATATTTTTAAAGTCTTCGACTAAACCGTCGTATTGTGTCCAGTTTCCTTGTGTATTATCAATAGGATTCCAAGTAAAACGGGCATTTAAATTTTTTATTTCTCGATGAAAATTAACTCCCCAAGATTGTATAGGACTATTTGAAAAACGTAACGCACGATACGGTATTTTCATTTCTACAGACCAATTATCGTTATTTATTTTAACAGCACTTCGCCAAACAGCATTCCAATTAAAGTCTTCATTACCTGTAGATACTTTCGAATCTGCCTGAACTCCTGAAGCTGTAACAATAAACATAGTTGGATTTTGTCCATCATCATTTGGATTAATCATCAATTGAAAAAAATCAGAATTACCAACAACATCTCTATTGTTAAATTCAGCAGGTATTTTAGATGGATTTGGAGTATACATTAAAGCACTTACATAAATAGCGTCATTATCATATACTAATTTAACTTCTGTTTTATGAGTACTTGGTTCGTTTTGTCCGTTTGTAGGACGTAACATTACAAAATCTTTAGCAATAGGAACTGTTTCCCATATTGATTCGTCTATAATTCCATCAATAACAGGCGGAGTTTTTATACGAGTTGCAGTTATTTTTTTTCTGTTTTTATTAATTTCTTGAGCTACAACTCCTTTAGATATAAATAGTATTAAAATTAGTAATGTTGTGGTTTTATACATAGTTGATAGTTAGCTTATATTTATTTGTAAAAATATTTATGATTTATACTTTTAAATCACAAATTAATGTTAATTACATAAAAAGACATGTTAATATAAAATATGTTACAATTAATGGAAAATAAAATTAAAAATAAAAGTTATAAGAAATTAGTAATAATTATTATAAATAGTAATGTATTATAAATTGAATTTGTATTTTTGTTCGACTTTAAAAATTCATATCTAATGAACTTACACGAATATCAAGGTAAAGAAATATTAAACAGTTTTGGGGTTCGTATTCAACGAGGAATTGTTGCAAATACACCAGAAGAAGCTGTTACGGCAGCAAAGCAATTAACTGAAGAAACCGGTACAGGTTGGCACGTAATTAAAGCACAAGTACACGCAGGTGGTCGTGGAAAAGGTGGTGGAGTTAAGTTGGCTAAAAACTTAGAAGACGTAAAAAGTATTTCTAATGATATTTTAGGAATGATGTTAATTACTCCTCAAACTTCAGCAGAAGGTAAATTAGTAAACCAAGTTTTAATATGCGAAGATGTATATTATCCTGGAACTAGTGAACCAGATGAATTTTACATGTCGGTTTTATTAAATCGTGCAACTGGTAGAAACATGATTATGTACTCTACAGAAGGTGGTATGGATATTGAAACTGTAGCAGAAGAAACTCCTCATTTAATTTTTACAGAAGAAGTAGATCCTGCTTTAGGGTTAATGCCTTTTCAAGCTCGTAAAATAGCTTTTAACTTAGGTTTAACTGGTGGTGCTTTAAAAGAAATGGTAAAGTTTGCTAGTGCTTTATATACTGCATACATCAAATCTGATTCAGCAATGTTTGAAATCAACCCTGTGTTAAAAACATCTGATGATAAAATAATGGCTGTTGATGCTAAAGTTACTTTAGATGAAAATGCTTTATATCGTCATAAAGATTATGCTGCAATGAGAGATATTCGTGAAGAAAATCCTATTGAAGTAGAAGCTAAAGCTGCAGGTTTAAACTATGTAGATTTAGATGGAAATGTTGGATGTATGGTAAACGGAGCTGGTTTAGCAATGGGAACTATGGATTTAATTAAACAAGCAGGTGGTGAACCAGCTAACTTTTTAGATGTTGGTGGTACTGCTGATGCTGAACGTGTTGAAAAAGCTTTTGGAATTATCTTAAAAGATACTAACGTAAAAGCTATTTTAGTAAACATTTTTGGAGGAATCGTTCGTTGTGATCGTGTTGCTCAAGGTGTTGTAGATGCTTACAAAAGTATGGGAGACAGAATTAATGTGCCTATTATTTGTCGTTTACAAGGAACTAATGCTAAAGAAGCTAAAGAATTAATTGATAACAGTGGAATGGAAATTATTTCAGCTACTGAATTTCAAGAAGCTGCTGATAAAGTTGCAGAAGTTTTAAAAGCTTAATTTTTATTTGCTATTAGCAATGTAAATTAATTCTTACTTAAATATTTAAAGCCTACTTTTTAAAGTAGGCTTTTTTTATTGTCTATTTTTTAACTATTGACATACTTCTTTACAATATTACTGATGTTACCGTCTTCTTTTTATCTGATTATAGTAAATTTTATATTTTGTCTAAATTATTGTTTTACAGTTTTTTATGCTTTTTGATTTGATTAACATTTAAGGTGCTTTTGAGTAACCGTTTAATGAGTTTTTGTTAAGTGTTAACTAACATTAAAACAGTTGTTTAGTAGTATGTTTGTAGTGGTTTGCAAACCGAATAATAGAAAATAAAAAATATAAAGAAAACAAAATTGGGTTAACTACCTTATTAAACAAAACTATGAAAACAATTAAATTTTTATTAGTCGTACTTTTTTTATCAGTAAATGTATTAGTTGTTAGTGCTACAAATCCTTCGGATAAAAAAGAAGATTTAGCAAGAATAAACAAGGAAGTTCAAAAATTATTAAAAAACCCTAAATTTCAATTAAAATCTAATATATCTGTAATTGTTAAATTGACAGTAAATAGTAAAAATGAAATTATTGTATTATCGGTAAATTCAAAAAATGAAAATAATAGTATAGAAAATTATATTAAATCAAGTTTAAATTACAGAAAAATAGCAGAAAAAGTTAATACAGAAGTTTATAGTTTACCTGTTAAATTAGTAGCACCAAAGTAAGTAGTTTTTTTAATAGTAAGGGGCTTTTATGATTTTCATAAAAGCCTTTTTTGTTTTTTAAAAAAGATAGAAGTATTTTGATAGAGAGATTAATTACTTAATTCAAAAACTTTTTTTATTTGAAAAATGTAAAATTTACTAGGATATCTGTAATGTAAATTTATGGTTAAGATGTTTTTTAACTAAAAATAAGTCTTATAATTATATATCTGTTAATCATTTTAAGTTATTGTTTGTAAGATGTGTATTCTTAATTATCTTTTATTGTGAAAATCTTTTTTTTAGTAAGTTGTTGTTAATTAGTGTTTAAAGTTGTTTTCTAGAGGTTTGTATTTTTAGATAACTTTTTTATGAGCTTATGTTAAAGGTTATCTAACATTACAACAGTTATTTCAATGTAAGTTTGTAGTGGTTTGCAAACCGAGTAACATTTGATATTTTATTAGCTATAATAGTTGATGAAAAATAAAAAATTATAAAGAAAAACAAACAATTTGGTTAAATACCTTATTAAACAAGATTATGAAAACAATTAAATTTTTATTAGTAGCACTTTTTTTAACATTAAATACATTTGCTAACACTACAAATCCTTCAGATAAAAAAGAAGAATTAGTATTAATAAACAAAGAGGTTCATAAATTATTAAAGAATCCTAAATTTCAATTGAAATCAAGCGTATCTGTTATTGTTAAGTTGACAGTAAATAGTAAAAATGAAATGATTGTATTATCAGTAAATTCAAAAGAAGATAATGAAATTATAGAAAATTATATCAAAAATAGCTTAAATTATAAAAAAATAGCAGGGAAAGTTACCTCTGAGGTGTATAATTTACCAGTTACTTTAGTTGTATCTAAATAATTTTAAAAAAATAAACTTATTTTATTAAAAGGCTTCTATGAATATTATAGAAGCCTTTTTTTGTTTTAAAAAATTATAAAACTAATTATTTGGGCTTAACAATATATAAACCATCACTTTTACTTTCGTATTGGTTTGAAGGATAAGAACAGTCTATAAATGAGACTTCTGTTTTTGTCTTAAATTTTTCAGGAATATTATAATGACTTACATATCGTTTAGATTTAAAAAATATAAAAGGGTATTTACTAGCACTTTCTTTAAACCTAATATATTCATTTCTTTTTTTGAATTTATAGTACTCAATTCCAAAATGCTGAGAAATTATTGAAGTATATGTAAATGTTTCAGAAATGCCTCTTTTTTTAAATGAAATTTTCTTTATTTTTTGGTTTAAGTATTTTATTTTATCTTCAGGATAATATCTTTCTTCGCTCCAATCTGAATATCTATAGGATTTTAAATCTTTTAGATAGATTAACTTTCTGTATTTTGCAGGATATCCTTTTAATGTTTTTTCAGTGATATGTTCGCCGTCTAAATAAGGTCCGTTAAGTGTACGAAAAAGAATCCAACCTTCTTTAATTTTTAAATAGATTTTATCATCATTTCCATAAATAACGGTAGTTGCTTTATTGTAATATTCTTCAAATAATAAAAACCAGTTATGTTTATCAGGATTTATCTTTTTATAATATTGAATCATTTGTAATCTATCTTTAGATAGGTCACATATCGTACTGTCTGTAAATACATAATGTGTTTTGTAAGCTAAATTTCCAGAAGGATGCGGTATTTTTATTTTTATATCTCCCTTATAATCTATTTTTATTTTATTGTATGAATCATCTATAATAAAATAATTATTGATTGTATCATAGGTAATAAATGAATAATTATATTCTGAAATTCTGTTTACAACATAATTTTTAGAACTAATATTATTGCTTAAATATTTGTAATCACTTTTATTTAATACAAATGCGGGAATTAAATTAATATCGGTGCATTGTTGTACTAAAAATAGAAATGTAATTATTAGAAATATTTTTTTTTTATGCTTTTTCATTTATTATTAGCCGGATTTTTTATGATTCCAAGTTTTTTCTTAAAATAGCAATTTCATCACGTAGTTTAGCTGCTACCATAAAATCTAAAGATTTGGCAGCTTCTTCCATTTGTTTTCGTTTAGCTCTAATTCGTTTTTCTATTTCTTCTTTGGGTAAGTACCCTAAGTCTTGTGCTGCTACTTTTTGAATAGCATTATCATAATGAAAAGAAGTAATAGTATCTTGAGAAAGTGTATTATCTAACTTTTTATTTATTTGAGTTGGTGTAATTCCGTTAGCAGTATTGTAATTTATTTGTTTTTCTCTTCTATAATTAGTTTCATCCATAGTACGTTTCATACTATTGGTAATTTTATCAGCATATAAAATAGCACGTCCATTTACGTTTCTTGCAGCTCTACCAACAGTTTGAGTGATAGAACGATGACTACGTAAAAAACCTTCTTTATCGGCATCTAAAATAGCTACTAAAGATACTTCAGGTAAATCTAAACCTTCACGTAATAAATTTACACCAATTAAAACATCAAACAAACCTCTTCGTAAATCTTGCATTATTTGCACACGTTCTAAAGTATCTACATCAGAATGAATATAACGACAACGAACTTGAATTCGGGTTAAATATTTGGCTAATTCTTCCGCCATTCGTTTTGTTAAGGTAGTAACTAAGGTACGTTCATCTTTTTCTACACGAATTTGAATTTCTTCAATTAAATCATCAATTTGATTTTCACTCGGACGAACCTCAATTATAGGATCTAATAAACCTGTTGGACGAATTACTTGCTCAATAAAAACGCCTTCGGTTTTCTGTAATTCATAATCGGCAGGCGTTGCCGATACATAAATTACTTGATTTTGTAACTCTTCAAATTCCTCAAATTTTAAAGGACGATTATCCATCGCCGCAGGTAAGCGAAAACCATATTCAACAAGATTTACTTTTCTACTTTTATCGCCTCCATACATGGCGTGAGTTTGTGGAATCGTAACATGGCTTTCATCGATAACCATTAAATAATCATCAGGAAAATAATCTAGTAAACAAAACGGACGTGTACCAGGATCTCTACCGTCTAAATATCTAGAATAATTTTCGATACCAGAACAATAGCCTAATTCACGAATCATTTCTAAATCAAATTCGGTTCGTTCTAATAAGCGTTTTGCTTCTAAATGTTTGCCGATTTCTTTAAAATAATCTACCTGTATTACCATATCATCTTGTATTTTATGAATGGCATTTTGTAAAACATCAGGAGAAGTAACAAAAAGATTTGCAGGATAAATTGTTAGTTCGTTTAATTTTTCAATTATTTTATTTCCTTCGATTTCAAAAGTTTCAATTTCTTCAATTTCATCACCAAAAAAATGAATACGATAACCGCTATCGCCATATGATGGATAAATAGTTACAACATCTCCTTTTACTTTAAAAGTTCCACTTTTTATTTCTGTTTCTGTTCGAGAATATAAACTTGTAACTAATAGATGTAAAAATTTGGTACGTGAAATTTGTTGATCGACTTTTATCGGAATAACATTTTTTTTGAATTCATTCGGATTCCCAATACCATATAAACAAGAAACAGAAGCAATAACGATAATATCTCTACGACCAGAAAGTAAGGAAGAAGATGTGCTAATTCGTAGACGTTCTATTTCATCATTGATTGATAAATCTTTTTCGATAAAAGTACCCGTAACAGGAATATATGCTTCTGGTTGATAATAATCATAATAAGAAACAAAATATTCGACAGCATTATTAGGGAAAAATTGCTTGAATTCTGAATATAATTGAGCCGCTAAAGTTTTATTATGGGCTAATATTAGAGTAGGTCGGTTAACTTCAGCAACTACATTTGCTACTGTAAAGGTTTTACCAGAACCTGTAACACCTAATAATGTTTGATATTTTTCAGCGGTATTTAATCCGTTTACTAATTGTTTTATAGCTGTTGGTTGATCGCCAGTTGGTTTAAAATCGGAGTGTAATTCAAAATTCATATAACAAAAATACGGATAGTTTGTCTTAAAAACTATCCGTATTAAATAAGTATAAAAAGTGTTTTATTTTCTTAGTAAAGAAAAATGACCTTGGTGTTGATGAGCTTTTCCTTTTCTGTCTATAAGTTCAATTTTAAACCAGTAATCACTTGATGGAAGTGTTTTTCCGTTATAAAAACCATCCCAACCTTGGTCATCAATAGCAATTATGGCTACAATTTTTCCGTATCTATTAACAATAGTAATATTACTAGAAGGATAAAAACTAGAATTGGCTCCTTTTATTTTCCATGTATCATTATGTCCATCGCCGTTAGGAGTAAAAAATTTAGGATATTGAATAACAGAAACATCTAACATAGCATTAGGTGAACAACCATTTTTATCGTTTACTACGATGGTATATATACCTCCTGTAATGTTTTCAAATACAGGCTCATCTTGAAAAATAGTTTGATTACCATCTTCATCTATAAGAGAAAATTGATAATCACCAATACCTAAGTTTTGGTTTTCTGTAATTATTTTGATAGCATAAGAATCTAATCCGCTATTATTTGTGTCATCTACAATAACAATATCATCTTCATTTAAAGTAGCTATTTCAGATTCATTTACTACTATTTCGTAGCTTCTTTTACAAGTTGTAGTATCAAGCATTGTTGCTGTAACAATATAAGTACCTCCTTTTTGTACATCATAAAAAGTATCTGTACTAAGAATATCCGAAGGGTTTCCTTTTAAAGTCCATTGATAACCATAAGTTGCATTTGGATTTATTGCTTCTAATTTTGTTTGAGGATTATTTAGGCAAACAATAACAGTAGTATCTACCATAAAAGAAGGTAATGGATTTATACGAATATTGAATGTTAAATTGGTATTTACACAAGATGTTTTAGTATTCAGAACTCTAACAAAAATTGTTTGATTATTGATTGTGTTTTCATAATTATTTTCATTTATAGGAGCAGTTCCTGATTTAGCATCGGCTAAACTTTCGTGAAAACTAACAATATAATTACTCTGTTGATTTTTAGGATATTCATCTAAAATTTCAAGTGTTTTATTTTTAAGAGTAATGTCTCCATTAATACCATTTGCATCATCGGAATTATTATCTGTTTGGTTATCACAATCAGTATAATCAGTAATATTTAAAGGGATTAAAGGTTCAGGATGAATAATTAATTGAAATTTACTAATACCATATCTACAACCAGTTGTTTTATCTAATAAGCTAATATGAATATTTTCAATAGCAGGATTATCATTTAAAGGAATAGCAGGAGGAACTATAGTTGTTGCTACTTTATTTGAATAATTATTTTTAGGAAGAGGATTGTTTCCTGTTGTAGCATCTTGTAAAGTGTTATGATAGCTAACTTCAAAAAGCGTAGCGTCTCTACCGTTTAATATATCGATATCTCTTTCTGATAAATTAATATTTTGAGCAAATCCATTTCTTGAATTTCCATCAGCAATAGTTGGAATATCACATATTTCTAAATCAGGAATTTTATTTGATATAATAGGTAATCTATTAATGATAATATCAAAAGTTAAATGATTATTAAAACAACCAGTATTATTATTTACAACACGTACGTAAATGGTTTCTTTATCTTTAGTTTGATTTGTGTAATTGGTGTCATTTATTATTGGTGAATTTCCTGAATTTGCATCTACAGCTGTAGTATGAAAAGTAACAGTATAATCAGAAATAGCTTGTGTTGTTCCTAAAATATCAGAAACACGATCTCTTAAATTAATGTTACTACTTTTTCCATCGATAAAAGAACCGCTATTAAAATCATCACAAAGCTCAAAATTAGCAACACTTTTAGCAATAGGAGGCTGTTGTGCCCAAATAGTAAAACTACCAAGACCTGTACAATTATTGTTTGTTTTATCAATAATTTTAATATAAAGTGATTGTGGTGTTTTAGCAGGGAGATTTTTATTACGATAATTAGATAGGTTAGTTATTTCATTTTGAACAGCATTTCTATCAGTAATACTTTCAAATATTAAAACATCTAAATTTGGTCTATTAGCTATCGGGAATAATGCTTTTACATCTGTTGAAACACTACTTAAATCAAAAACAGAAATTCCATCGGTATCGTTATTATTAAGATTGTCATTTCCATCAATATCTAAAAAGTCATCACAACTTTCAAAGCCTCCATTTGCATTGTAAGCTACATCAGTAGCATATCCAACAACAATATCAATCTTAGCTATACGAGAACATTTTTTATCAGAAAAAACTTTTACCCAAACAGAAGAGCCATTTGTAACAGAATGTGTTGTTTGATTAATTATTTCAGCAGTATCATTTATGGCATTATTTTCAGTAGGATAATATTTAAAAGTTTCGTTGAGGTGATTTACTGAAATATTTTTTTGAGCTAGTGTTAAATTAATTGTAGTATTTAAATCAGAGTCTGTATCACATTGTTCTAATGTTACCGTATTTGTAATTACAGGTAATGAGTTTACAACTAAATTAAACGATTTAGAAGTATTATTACAATGAGTATTATTTTTATTTTGGACTCTAACATAAACTTGTTGCGTATTAATAGTTGTGTTTTTATAGGAAGCGTTTTTATCAATAACATCTGTGTTTTCATCTGTTTGAGCACCTGTTAAAGAAGTGTGGTATGATACTTCATAAATAGCAGGATCTAAAGCTCCTAAAATTTCAGAATCTTTTGTGTTTAGTAAGAAGTTATTAAAATACCCGTCAATATCTGTTCCATTAGTTATGTCATCACATTCTTCATAATTAATAGGAGTTTGAATTATTGGGTTTCCTGTAATAATAGAATTAAAAGAGCTATCAACAAAACAATTTTTAGCTATTATATTCCCTATTCTTGTATAAATAATGTCATTATTAGTAAGGTTTGTATAATTAGTAGGTGTTGTTATTTGAGTTGTATATAGTACATCACTATAAAATAATACTTCAAATTTTGTGTCATCTTGTCCTGCTAATATTTCGTTTGTTTTAGATGTTAAATCTAGTTGAATGTTTAAATTATTATTACAAGTTAAAAGGGGAGAAATACTTGTGTTATTTATTGGACTTTCTGAGAATTCTAATAAAATATCATCTTCATCACTACACGATCCATCAATAATTTTACAGGTGTATTTTCCGTTACCTAAATTAGCTAAATAATCTTTTTTTGTAGCTAGTGGAATAATTACATCATCTTTATACCATTGATAATTGTTTGCTGTAATATTAGAAGTTAATAATTTCTCTGTACCACAAATGCTACTTTGTGTAGTAGATGATAAATCAGTACCTAAATCTAAGCCTAAATTAAAACTTCCTTTTTCTAAAAACACAGCAGTATCATATTGATTATCTGAATTATCAGCAATCACTAATTTTATATGATATGTTACATTAGGAGTTACAGTAGCTTTAGCTGTAAGAACTTTTGTTCGACCATCAAAATTTGTATCCCCAAGGTTATTACCAGCAAAATACGTTTCATTCTTAGCAGGACAGCCACCAATAATAGCTGCATGAACATTTTTAACACTTACTGGAGTGGTAGAATTTGGTATAACTGCAAGATTTTTATAAGTTGTTGTTCCTGATTTTCTTAATAAGAAAGCAAAACCATCTGCAAAAGTACAAGGAAAAGTACCTTGGTATTCTTCAGAAGCCATTAAATATCGAAAACTTATTTCATCTGATGTTGGAATAAAGTCAAATTCAATAACACTTGCATCATTTAGACTAGGTTCGTTTAAAGATGTACTTAAATCAGTATCGCCTTTTCCTGTTGTAGGTGAATTTAAATTACCTAAAGATGTACCGCTAATAGGAAAAGCTTTTCCTGTTGAAAGAACAATACCTTCTTTAAAAGGGAAAGTACTTCCTACTTTACTTTTAAAGTAACCATAACTTTTATTTTGTCTATCAGAAGGAGACCCTGAAACAGAAGAATTTATGTTTGTTATTGATGTACAGTTATTATCAATAAGAACTTTTTCAATAAGGTCTTTAGGATTATATAAAGCTTCTACATCATTAACATTATTAACCTGTATGGTTGTTTGTGCTTTTAATGGTGAAAAAATAATAAAGAATACAAATGTGCTTAGTAATATTTTCATATATAGATAATAATAAATAAAACAGTTAAATAGTAAATATCCCTACTTTTAATAGGGATATTTTAGTTTAAATTATTTTTTAATAAGTGTCTATAAAGGTATATAACTTTTATAAAAATAGTGATTTTATATATAACTATTTTTAAGTTAATAATTAATTTGATTATCTGATAGTTAGTAAAGGAATTATTCGTTGTAAATCTTAAATAAAGACAGGTAATTATATTTATAAATCTCTTCTTTTTAATAAAATATATGAAGCATAGATGAAAATAAAAGTCCAAGCTAATACAATAATAATATTTAAAAAACTTACCTCATAATTTTTTGTAAAATTAGCACCTATTTGATTAGCTACAGATTTAACAGCTCCTAGTCTAGAAAAAGGTTCTTTGATTAAATTAGCCATTGCTTCTAGTGGAAAAAATTGCATAATAGAATTAACAGCTTCATCAGTACTTGTTTTTAAATCTTTAAATACCCAGTATAAATAACCTTTTACCATATTTTCTATAATAAACCAAACAATCATTGTTGCTACTGCAAATGCCGATCGTTTAATTAATATTCCTAAAAATAATCCAAAAGAAAAGAAACCTAAAAGTTTAGTGAAAAAAGCAAGTAGATAACTTAAATCGGTTAAAATGATAGAAATTTCATTAAAATCTGAATAAATACTACCAAGAATTAATGATACAATAAAAACAAAAATAGTTGATATTAAAGAAAAAACAATTACTGTGTAAAATTTAGAAAGTATAAATTCTTTTTTACTTAAGCCATCAATTAGGTTTTGTTTTAATGTTTGATAACTGTATTCATTAGTCATCATAGAAACAATTACAAGTAGTAAAAAGAATTTAAAAATAGCAGCAATGTAAGTGTTAAAATGCCATATATAAGGGAAATTAAAAATACCTTGATCGGCTAAATGAAATTTAATAGGACCAAGATCAAACTTAACAGCAGCTATTAAGGCTACAGATGTTAACAATGCAAAATAGATAATTGAAAGTACTTTACTAGCTTTGTTATATTTTAATTTATGAAGTTCTATACTTAAAAGTCGAAACATAATGGAGGTGTTAGTTGTTGCTGGTTAAATCTAAAAATTGTTGTTCTAAACTAGGCTTACGTTTTACTAAATGTGAAAGTATTACGTTATTTTTAAAAAGAAATTTATTTATTTCTGATGATGATAAATCAGATGTTAATTGCGCAATTAAAATGTCATTTTCTTTTTTAATATTTCCGATACAAGGGTGATTGTCTAGTAATTTTATTAACTCATTATTATTTTCGCTACTTAGTTCGAAAAAACCTCTGGTAGTAGTTAATTCATCAACTTTACCACTATATAGTTTTATACCATTTCTTATAATAAGAACATGAGTACAAACTTTTTCAACTTCATCAAGTAGGTGAGAAGCTAGTAAAATAGTAGTTCCGTTTTTGGCGATATCTTTAATTATTTGACGAATTTCATGAATTCCTTGCGGATCTAAACCATTTGTAGGTTCGTCTAAAATTAATATTTCAGGATCATTTAATAATGCCGAAGCAATTGCTAAACGCTGTTTCATACCTAAAGAATAGGTATTGAATTTACTTTTTCGTCTATCAAAAAGATTTACTATTTTTAATTTTTCTTCAATTTTATTAGATGAAATCCCTTTTATTTTACAAATCAACTGTAAATTTTGAACAGCTGTCATATATGGATAAAAGTTAGGACGCTCTATAATAGCACCTACTTTTTTTAAAGCTTCATGAGTAGATAATTTACCATTAAACCAACTAAAGTTACCCGAATTTTTGTTAACAACATTTAATACAATACCTAAAGTTGTCGATTTTCCGCTTCCGTTAGGTCCAAGAATTCCATAAACATTTCCTTTTTGAATATCAAAAGATAAGTTATTTACGGCATGAACTTTACCATATTTCTTATCGAGATTTTTTATTGATAAAATTGTTTCCAAGTTTTTATATTTTGTTGATTATAAGTATTTGACGACTAAATATAATTATTGTTACATTTATTGAAAATAAAAAAGACTCCCTGGGAAAAGGAAGTCTTTATTAAATAATTTATTTATTAGAAAACTGTTTATACTTTTTCTAATAATCTGAATCCTTCACCATGAATATTGATGATTTCAACATTTTCATCTTCTTTTAAGTATTTTCTAAGTTTAGCGATATACACATCCATACTTCTAGATGTAAAGTAATTGTCATCTCTCCAAATTTTTGTTAAGGCTAGCTCACGAGGCATTAAATCATTTTTATGCATTGCTAACATTCTTAATAATTTACTTTCTTTTGGAGAAAGTTTTTGAGCTTCAGCACCGTTAAGTGAAAGGTGACGTAATTTAGAGTTAAATTCGAATCCACCAATTTTAAATTCAAACTCATCAGATTCACTAGAACTTTCGCTTTCTTTACGTTGTAAAATAGCTTTTATTTTATGTAATAAAACTTCTGAATCAAAAGGTTTATTTAAATAATCATCTGCCCCAACTTGGTAACCTCTTAAAACATCTTCTTTTAATGTCTTAGCAGTTAAAAATATAATAGGCACTTCTTTATTGGTTGCACGTATATCTAATGCTAATGAAAACCCATCTTTACGAGGCATCATTACATCTAAAATACATAAATCGTATTCGCCATTTTTAAACATAATTAAACCATCAATACCATCTTTTGCAAGTGTAACATTGTAGTCATTTAATGCTAAATAATCTTTAAGAACTGTTCCAAAGTTTGGATCATCTTCTACTAATAATATTTTTTTGCTTCCCATTTTTTTATTTTTATATTAATGGTAATTTCACTGTAAACAAGCTTCCTTTACCTTTTTCACTCTCAACATAAATTAAGCCATGATGGCTATCTATTATTTCTTTAACATAGGCCAATCCTAAACCACGCCCTTTTACGTTGTGTATGTTTCCGTTATGTTCTCTATAAAACTTATCAAAAATATATTTCTGAGCATTTCTACTCATTCCAATACCTTCGTCTTTTACTTTGAAAATAAAGTATTTATTGGTGCTTTCGGTGTAAATATCAATTTTAGGTGTATCCTCTGAATATTTTAAAGCATTCTCTAATATATTGACAATAATATTAGTTAAATGAAATTGATTTCCAAGAACTTCTGTTGATATTGCTTCGTAATGTGCGTTTACAGTTCCTTTTTTATCATCTACCAATAATTGAATGTGTTCAATAGCTTCCTCAATAGTATCGTGCATATCAGTAGCATCTTTACTAATTTCAATCTGATTTTTTTCTAATCTCGAAATTCTTAAAACATTCTCTACCTGTCCGTGCATTCGTTTATTTTCTTCACGAATCATTTTTACATAGCGTTTTACTTTTTCTTGATCTGATATTATTTGTGGGTTTTTAATAGCATCTAAAGCTAAATTTATTGTTGCAATAGGTGTTTTAAACTCGTGCGTCATATTATTAATAAAGTCTGTTTTTATTTCAGATATTTTTTTCTGACGAATTAACTGATATAATGATGTTGCAAAAGCAGCAATAATAATAACTATAAATAATAATGAAAGCCCTAAAACTTTAAATATTTCTGATAATATTTTTTTTTGTTCATTAGGAAATTTGATATATAGTTTATACTTACTAATACCATTATCATCTGCTAATAATGGATAGTTTGCATCGTTTGGCTGTATGTTGAAATAACCAGATTTTAATTGAGTAGCTAATCCATCTTCATACACACCATATTTAAAATTTTGTGTAATATTCATTTTGGCTAACTCTTCTTTTATTGTGAAATTTAGCTCTTTGTTACTAATTCTTTCATTAATAGGATAGCGTATTTTTCTTTCACGAAGTACATTTTCAATTAGTTGCTTATTAAATTTTGGATATGTTTTAAATCGTGAAACACTACTTTCTTTAGTAAAAGGAGTAAAATCTTTATTAGATGATTTCATTATTTGGGAAAAATAAAAATCTTGTTTTCCTGAATAGCGTTTAATAATAATAGAATCATTGTTAATAAAATCACCAGGCATTTTTATGCTTTCTCCTAAAATAGTTGTTCCAAATGTGAATTTTCTTTTATTGGTAGTATCTATTTGTTGAAATAAATAAGTGGTTATTTCTGCATCAGAAACAAATTTTTTATCTTTAAGAAATTCTTGGTTATTTTGAAAAAAATCAGCGTACTCTCTATCCTTAATCCTTTCAGAGGTTCTTGCTAATGCAATTTTAATATTGTTGTCAAATTGTTGTTGTTTATTTCTTACTGCATCTTTTATCCAATAAACTTGAACAGATATAATTCCTATTAAAGAAATACTCATTAAAACAACAATAAGAATAAAGATTTTCTTACTCATTATTCAAAAATAAATTAATAAAATGAAGGTGATGTTGCTTTTAACTTATATTAACTAAGTTTCTGTGAAATTAAGATAAATTTAACAAAGATTATTTATAAAAGAGGAATTATTCTTTTTTTTGTTAAAATAGTATGAATATCGGCAATTTTTTTTCTGTTTTGGAAAGAGTTGTATTTTCAATAATATAATTAGATTGTATTGCTTTTTTATTTTGATTCCATTGATTTTGAATACGACTTTTAACAGCATCAATTGTTGAAGCATCTCTTTTTAAAACACGTTCAATTCTAATTTTTTCAGGAGCTGTTACTGTTATTATTTTATCACAAAAAGAATTACTCCCGTTTTCAAAAAGTATTGCATTTTCGTATAAAACATAAGCTTTGTCTTTGTTTTTAAGTATGAATTTTTGCAAATGGTCGTTTACTACAGGATGAACAATAGTATTTAAAATTGCTAATTTTTCTTTATCATTAAAAACAATATTTGCTAAATATGGTTTATTAAGTACATCGTTAATATATACTTCCTTTCCAAATTCTGAAATTAATTTAGTCTTAATTTCATCTGAAGAATTCATTAGTTTTTTAGCTTCATCATCAGCAATATAAATAGCATTATTTTTAAATTTAGAAAACATTCTTATAACAGTAGATTTTCCACTACCAATACCACCTGTTAAACCTATAACCATTATTTATGTATTAAAAAATCTATTTTTTGGGGAACAATTCTTATAAGAGTAATTGAATCTGGAAACTTCATTAACTTAGGCGTTAAATAGGTTGTTCCATTCATTATTACTTGTTTATAATCACATTCTATCTTAAATAAATTTGCGTTAATTTTATTGAAATTTTTTAAACCTACTTTATAAATTATTTTCACTTTTTTAGGAAATATATTTATATTTTTTGGTGCATTTTTTATTGATATCGGTATTTCTATTTCTCCTTCTGTAAATTTATCGACAATGATATTTATTTTAGCAGAAGAAGTTTCTATCCTTAGTTTTTTAGGTATTTCAATAGTTGCTTTAAGCGTAGTACTTTCAGAGATGTTTTCTAGTTTTATTTTTTTTAAATTTAAACTAGTAATTTTATCGATTAAAGAAGCTTCTCCTGAAATTAAAACATGACTAGGTGTTATTTTTATTGGCGTAGCTAAATCATGACCGAGTTGAAAGGTGAGTTCTAAATTTGTTTTTAAAGGAACTTTTTTTGATTGTAATGTTCCCATTTTTAATGGAATAGTATCTCTTTGAATTTTGATTAATTCAATACCCGAATTTAATTTTAGTTGTACTTTTTTGTGTAGTTTTTTAGTGGTAAAATAATAGTCAGTAGCTTTTTTTTGAGTAGCCTTTTTTAAATTTAATGTTAGTTTAGATGTTGTAAAACCACTAGTGATTAATTTAAAACCAGTTCCTTTTACTAGGAGTGTAATATTTTTAATAGGAGTGTCAATAACTATTTTTTGGATAGCGATATTTGTATATATCGTTTCCATTTTTATTTCAGTAGTGTATTCTTTGGATAGATTTATTAGTAGCCAAAAAAGTACAGATGCTGATAAAAAACCAAAAAAGGTTTTAGGTATGTTATTTTTTTTTTCAAATTATTTAATATACTGCAATCTACATAAAAAACAAAAAAAGAGCGCTAATTAGCGCTCTTTTTTATAATAAATACTGATGTTATTATTTAACCTCTGTATTATATTTTTTACTTAACTCCATTGAAATAGCTGAGCGTTCAAACTTAATTTTACCAGCACCAGTTTCTATTGTAATTGTATTGTCAGTATCGTTGATTTCAACAATTTTACCATGAATACCACTACTTGTAACTACTTTAATTCCTTTTTGAACAGTAGTTTGAAATTTCTTTTCATTTTTCTGACGCTTCATTTGCGGACGAATAATTAAGAAATAAAAAACACCAATCATTGCTACAAAAGGAAGCATATTCATAATGCTTTCTTGCGTACTTGCTTGTAAAAAAATTGTTGTAAACATTATACTGTTTTCTTTTTAGGAGTTACCATACCCGTAATTTTAACAACTTCTCTACCTTTTTCAGTATTAGTTGTTAAAGTTATTGATTTAGATTGTTTATTAGGTTTTCCGTTGGTGTTAAAGCTTACTTGTATTTCTCCAGTTTTTCCAGGAGCAATTGCTTCTTTCGGCCATACAGGCACTGTACAACCACAACTAGCTTTTGCGTTTGTAATTACTAAATCGGTTTTACCAGTGTTTGTTACAACAAAAGTAGTTTTTACAACATCACCTTCGTTAACAGTTCCGAAATTATGCTCTTCTTTATCAAAAGAAATAGAAGCAGTTCCTTTGCTAATAGAGACATCTCTTTTTTCAGCACTTTCTACGTTTTCTTTTTTTACTTTAGATGCTGCATTGTTTTGTCCACAAGAAACTAACATTCCTGTTGAAAGAACAAATGCAATTGCTATTGCTATTTTCTTCATGTTAAAATATTTTAAATTGTTTTGGTAAAAATAATAATTTTTTACAATAAACCTCTACCAATTTTAACCATCTTGTCTGATGCTAAATAATCTTTTGATAATTTATCTAAAACACCATTGATAAAATAGCCACTTTTATTGGTCGAGTAGTCCTTCGCTACTTCGATATATTCATTAATACTTACTCTACTAGGAATTGACGGAAAATGTAAAAATTCAGTAATAGACATTTTAATAATAATCATGTCAATATCTGCAATTCTATCTGCCTCCCAGTTAGGTGTTTTTTCAATGATATCTTCTTCGTAGGTATGCTGATGTAAAACCGTTTTTGTAAATAATTTAGATACAAATTGTTTATCTTCACTATCTTTATATAAGCTTCCTAATATAAACGGGTTTTGTTCTTTTTGTTTGTTTAATGATTTAACAATCCAAGTATTTACAAAAGGAATATCATCAACCCAAGAAATCATTTTATCTTCAAAATAATCTGCTAATTTTTCATTAGGCGCAATAATTTCTTTGAAAAAAGCAATAACGAAAGCGTTATCTATATGGTATGAATCATCAGTAGTGTTCATGTACTTTTCATACAGTTCACTTTTTATTAATTCATCTAAAATAATTCTTACATATTCATTGTCAAGTTCCCAGTAATTAAGTTCATTAAGCTCAACATATGCATTTAAACTAGTACTTTCACTTAATTTATTGATAACTTTATTATCAGTAAATTTAGTATTCGGGTTTAAATCTTCTTTAGTTGCAAGTATTTTCTTTTTAGAAAGTACTATTCGCTTGTTAGCTAATTTCTGAACTTGAATTAATAGTTGAAGATTAAGAACATACAAGTCATACATTTTATCAATGCTGTCTTTTAAGAACTTCTCTTCTTTTACTATATTATCACTGTGCGATTGTTGCATTGCATAAACCGACTGCATTACTTTAACTCGAATATGTCTTCTGTTAATCATTTTAAAGAACTTTTAAAAAAAAGAGCGATAGAAAGTATTTCTATCGCTCTGCAAAAATAAAACTTTTTTGTTTTTTAACTAGTTATTTTGTTCTTTTTTACGAGCATCGATTCTAGCTTGTGCAATATTAAAAGCAGCTTGATGTGTTGTAATACTTTCTTTGTCTGCTAAGTTGAAAATATCTAGGGTAGTATTATAGATGTTTTCGGTTCTTTTTAGGCTTTCAGCCTTGTCGTAACCAGCAACTTCGGCGTAAACATTAATTATTCCACCAGCATTAATTAAGAAGTCAGGAGCGTAAGCAATTCCTTTTTCTCTTAATAATTTACCATGTTTTAACTCATCAGCTAATTGATTGTTAGCTGCACCAGCAACAACTTTGGCTTTTAACTGCGCAATACTTTGGTCATTTAAGGTAGCACCTAAGGCACATGGAGCATAAATATCAACATCTAAACCGTAAATATCATTTCCTAAAATAACATTAGCACCGTATTTTTTACTTAATTCTTCTAAACGAACTTCGTTAATATCATTTAAAATTACTTGTGCACCTTCATCACTAATATGTTTTACTAAAGTTTCACCAACGTGTCCAACACCTTGAACTAACACTTTTTTACCAGCTAAATTATCTGATCCAAAACGATATTTAGCCGCAGCTTTCATTCCCATATAAACTCCGTAAGCAGTTACAGGAGATGGGTTTCCTGAACCACCAATAGCTTCAGAAACACCTGTTACGTGTGGCGTTACTTCACGAATAATATCCATATCACGAGTTTCCATACCAATATCTTCTGCGGTAAGGTATTTTCCTCCTAAAGAATTTACATATTCTCCAAACTTACGCATTAAAGCATCGTTTTTTTGAGTTTTTGCATCTCCTATAATTACTGCTTTACCACCACCAAGGTTTAATCCTGTAATAGCTGATTTATAGGTCATACCACGAGATAAACGTAATACGTCGTTAAGAGCTTCCCATTCACTTTTATATTGCCACATTCTAGTACCTCCTAAAGCAGGTCCTAATGTTGTATTATGAATACCAATTATTGCTTTTAAACCTGTATCTTCGTCATTACAAAAAACGATTTGTTCGTGATTGTCAAAAGATAATTGACCAAATACTGGGTCATTTTTAAGGTCTTTAATATCAATGATTTCTGATGTCATTTGTTTTGCTTTTAATTTTAAGGATGTTTTAAAAACCTCAAAAAGTTGAATACAAAAATAGGGAATCATTAAAAGGTAGGCAAAAATAGATATGTAAATTACATTATCTACAATAAAAACGTTTGTTAGATTAAAACTGTTAACCCCAAAATACTTTTTCACTTTGAAATCATTAAAATATCTTAATAAATACTTTATAAAATATAAATGGAGATTATTTTTAGGAATCGTAATTACGATATTGGCAAAAATTTTGACACTTAAAATCCCTGATTTTGTAGGGAATTCATTAAATGTTGTAGAGGATTATCAACTAGGGAAAATAACAGATTTATCCGAAGTAAAAACTGTTTTATTTAAAAATATAATGCTCATTATTGGAGTTACTTTATTGGGTGGATTTTTCACTTTTTTTATGCGACAAACCATTATTGTAATGTCGCGAATGATTGAATTTGATTTAAAAAATGAAATTTATCAGCAATATCAACGATTATCTACTAATTTTTACAAAAAAAATAGAACAGGTGATTTAATGAACCGTATAAGTGAGGATGTTTCTAAGGTGCGTATGTATTTTGGTCCTGCAATTATGTACACTTTAAATATGATAATTTCGTTAATTATCGGGTTTAGCCAAATGTATGCTATTTCTCCAAAGTTGACTTTATATACTATGATACCGTTTCCAATTTTATCGATATCTATTTTTGTACTAAGCAAGCAAATAAATAAACGAAGTACCGTTGTTCAACAATATTTATCAAAATTAACAACCTTTAATCAAGAGTTTTTTTCAGGGATTAATGTTGTTAAATCTTACGCCATAGAATCAGAAGTAATAGCTTCTTTTGATGAAATAGCAGATAAAAGCAAAGAGAAAAATATTGAATTACATAAAGTTCAAGCATTATTTTTTCCGTTAATGATTTTATTAATAGGAATTAGCAATATTATTGTATTATACATTGGAGGGCAACAATATATTGCTGGCGAAATCCAATTAGGGGCAATCGGAGCGTTTGTAATGTATGTAAATATTCTTACTTGGCCAGTAGCTGTAGTTGGTTGGGTAACTTCGACAGTGCAACAAGCCGAAGCTTCGCAAAAACGAATTAATGAATTTTTAGAGCAAGTTCCTGAAGTGCAAAATAACACCAATACAGCTACCGAAATAATAGGTAAAATTGAATTTAAAGATGTTTATTTAACTTATGATGATACTAATATTACAGCATTGAAAAAAGTAAATTTAGTTATAGAAAAAGGAGAAACTTTAGCTATTTTAGGAACAACAGGAAGTGGTAAATCAACGATTATAAATTTAATTTCTCGATTATATGATGCTACTAAAGGAGTTGTTTTAATCGATGGAAAAAATATTAAAGAATGTAATTTATATGATGTAAGAAATCAAATTGGTTTTGTTCCTCAAGATCCTTTTTTGTTTTCTGATACGATTCAGAATAATATTAAATTTGGAAAAGAAAATGCCACTGAACAAGAAATTATTGAAGCATCAAAAAATGCGGTAATTCATGATAATATTATAAACTTTAAAAATGGTTATCAAACTATTTTAGGTGAAAGAGGTGTAACTTTATCTGGAGGACAAAAGCAAAGAACTGCCATTGCTAGAGCAATTATAAAGAATCCTAAAATATTAATTTTTGATGATTGTTTATCGGCTGTTGATACAGAAACAGAGCAAAAAATACTGTTAAATTTAGAGCGTGTGTCTAATAATAAAACAACAATCATAATTAGCCATAGAGTTTCATCAGTTAAGAATGCTGATAAAATAATTGTATTAGATGCTGGTAAAGTTATTCAGCAAGGGTCTCATAATCAGTTAATAAAAATAAATGGATATTATAAAGAGCTTTATAAACAACAAATTTTAGAAAAAGAAATTTAACGATTTGTATTGCCAAGTCAATTATTTTATTAGATTTGTTGAGCAATTTTAGGTAAAAAATTATTATTTAAAGAAACGAACTATGAGTGAGAGAGAGAGAGTAGAACAAGAAGAAATTTTTTCACAAGTTTTAAGAGCAGGAAGAAGAACCTACTTTTTTGATGTAAGATCTACAAAAGCAGATGACTATTATTTAACAGTAACTGAAAGTAAAAAATTTACACATGATGATGGTTCTTTTCATTATCAAAAACATAAAATTTACTTATACAAAGAAGATTTTTCTGACTTTAAAGAAATGCTAAATAAAGCAACAGATTTTATTGTAAACGAAAAAGGTTCAGAAGTAATTAGTGAACGTCACCAAAAAGATTATAAAAAAGAAGAAGGTGAAGAAATAGTAGAGGAGTTAATTTCTACAGAAAACTTCACAAACGTTTCTTTTGACGATATTTAAGCAGATGATAAACTGTTAAGAATAATTAAAACTACTAGTTTAAGTTATTGCAAAAAAATCAATTCAAATTCAATTTACACATAAAAGCATTAACTATTTAAGAGTTAATGCTTTTTACTTTTTATTAAATTTTTTAGGATAAAACATTTTTCATAGTTGATGTTTTGGCAACTGTTTCTTGCCATTCGCTTTTCGGATTACTTTCTTTAGTAATTCCACCACCAATAAAAAGTATAGCTGAATTATTTTTAATTTCCATACATCGTAAGTTTACAAAAAGTTCTGATGTATTTTTATTTTCAACTTTTAAATTTAGTTCTCCTAAAAAACCAGTGTAATATCCTCTGTCATAATCTTCATTTTTCAAAATAAATTCTTTTGAAGCTTCTAAAGGTAGACCACATACAGCAGGGGTAGGGTGTAATTTTTTTATTAAAGTCGCATTTTTAGTTGTTATTTTTCCTGAAATTAACGTTTTTAAGTGTAATAAATTCCCTGCTTTACTGGTTTGTACAGTTCCTTTTTCAAGGTGATTGCATATTTTTGAAAGTTTATCAGTTATATAATCGGTAACAAATTGTTGTTCTTCAATTTCTTTAGGTTGCCAAGTTACGTTTGTTGTTCCGTTAAAAACTTGTGTACCAGCTAAAGACATTGTTTTAAAGTTATCATCTTTAATTTTTACTAAAGTTTCAGGTGTTGCGCCTAGCCACATTCCAACTTTTGGATGAAACCATATATAAGTAAAAGCAGTATGATAATTTGCAAGCAAATTTTTAAAAACTGCTATTGCATTAAAATTCGATAAAGAAACTTTTTCTTTTCTTGATAAAATAACTTTTTTGAATAAACCTGATTCAATAGCTTTAATTCCTTTTTTAACTAATTCTACATGTTTTTTTCTGATGAGTAATCAATAGATATAGCATTTTTTTTGATAAAGTTAGTTACTATATTAATTTCTTCTTGCTCGAAAATAACATCTTCTTCAGGAAGTAAAACCGCAATATTTTTATCATCAAAAGGTGCAAAAATAAAACCGCTTTCTGTATAATTAGTAGAAATATGTAGTTTGTCGTTCTTTTGAAACCATCCGTTTAATGTTATCGAATTAGGTTTTCGATATACTACAAAAGGAAGTTTATTTTCTAGTGATTTTTCTATTTTTGAAAATATATTCAATCTAAATTTATTTTATAATTGCTGTTAAAAAACTTATTTTTTATCTAAAACAATATTTGTTATTTTACATAGAGAAATTAAAATATCTTTTTCATCAATAATTTTAACTTCCCATAAATGCGTAGTTCTTCCTTGATGAATCGCTTTGGCTGTAGCAAAAATAGTTCCATTTTTTTTGCTTTTTATATGATTAATACTTAGCTCAATTCCTTTGATAATTTTAGAGTTATCCTTTAAAAAAAAAGCAGAAGCACAACTACCAACAGTTTCGGCTAGAGCAGCAGTAGCACCACCATGTAAAATACCATGAGGTTGATGTACTCTTGAATTTACAGGCATTTTAGCCGTTATAAAATCAGTACCTACGTCAATGAACTCAATTTTAAGAGTTTCCATTAATGTATCTTTATTGTAACTATTAAGTATTGTTAAAGATTGTTGTATATCCATTTTATTTAAATTATAATTCAAAAATACGTATTTTTGTAGCGACAAAAAATGATAGAATGTATAAAGTACGTGTAATATTAGATACTAAAAAAGATGTAATTAGAACCCTTGTGGTTAATGAAGCAAAAAACTTAGAAGATTTGCATTCAGATATCGCAAAATCATTTGGTTTTAATGGGCAAGAAATGGCTTCTTTTTACCGAACAGATGAAGATTGGAATCAGGGAGAGGAAATTCCTTTATTTGATATGTCTGAAGATGGAAGTGAACCGTCAATGAGTACTTGTGTTATAAAAGAAACCTTACCAAGTATAAATGATAAATTGATTTATGTATATGATTTTTTACAAATGTGGACATTCTATGTAGAAGTTGTAGAACAATCGGATGAAGTTGTTAAAGATACCAAAATAATTTTAACTGTTGGTGAAATTCCTGATGAAGCACCTCAAAAAGAATTTATAGCTACCGAAGAAGAAGGAGATTTAGATGATGAATTTGATGCTGAATTTAATGATCAGTTTACAAGTTTCGAAAATATTGATGATTTCGATTTTGATAATTTTTAATATCAAAAAAAGGCAATTTATTTAAAAATAAATTGCCTTTTTTATTTTTTCTATATTAAATTTTAATAATAATATTTCTTTTTATTGATGATAATCAATAAGGTATTCTTTCAAAGAAAATAGTTAAATTTGAAGATAAAATACTATCTTTAAGATATGGCACAATTTATAAAACTATATAACGACAATCCGAATCCCAAAGAAATTGCTAAAATTGTAAAAGTTTTACAAAATGGCGGATTAATAATTTATCCAACAGATACTGTTTATGGATTAGGTTGTGATATTACCAATACAAAAGCATTAGAAAAAATCGCGAAAATAAAAGGAGTGAAGCTAGAAAAATCTAACTTTTCATTTATTTGTAATAACTTAAGTCATTTGTCTGATTATGTAAAACAAATAGATTCTTCAACATTTAAAATATTAAAAAGAGCTTTACCAGGTCCTTATACTTTTATTTTACCAGGAAGTACTTCGTTACCAAAAGCCTTTAAAAAGCGTAAAACAATAGGTATTCGTATTCCTGATAATATAATAGCACAAACTATTGTAGAGGCTTTAGGAAATCCAATTGTTTCAACGTCTATTCATGATGAAGATGAGGTAATAGAATACACCACAGACCCTGAATTAATTTTTGAAAAATGGCAAAATATTGTTGACATTGTTATTGATGGTGGTTATGGTGATAACTATGCATCAACAGTAATAGATTTAACTACTGATTCTCCTGAAGTAATAAGAGAAGGTAAAGGAAGTTTAGATATTTTGTAATAATAAAGTTATTTTAATTCGTTAAATTTCTTTCTGCCTAAAGCATAATATTGCCAAATAATAGAGGTGTGTTTATTGTAATTATCTTTTTTATTAAGTTTATTTCTTTTTCCTAAAAACTTAATAAAGTTTGCATAAAAACTAAAATGAGCTTTTAAAATAGCAATAGTATGTTTGGGTTTAAGTTCAAGTAAGAATTTAAGTCCTGCAATTCCATCTAAGACTAAGCGAGAAAAAATCACAAAGAAGACCAATTTGGTAGGTACATTTTTAACGATATTTAATAAGCTATTCCTGAAATTTAAAAAGGTTTTCTGCGGATTTATTGCCTGTAAAGTTGCACCGCCAACATGATAAACAGTTGAATTTCCTACATATTTAATTGTGAAATTTTTGTTTTTTGCTCGCCAACATAAATCTATTTCTTCTTGATGTGCAAAATAATCTTCATCAAAACCACCTAGTTGATGATATACTTTTGAACGAATAAAAAAGCAAGCTCCAGAAGCCCAAAAAATTTCGGTAGTATCGTTAAATTGTCCGTTATCGGTTTCTAAGTTATTAAAAATACGTCCACGACAATATGGATAACCGTATAAATCGATAAAGCCACCGCCAGCACCTGCATATTCAAATTTAGTTTTATCTTTGAAATCTAAAATTTTAGGCTGAATAATTGCCGTATTTTCTTCTTTTTTAAAAGTATCTAAAATAGGTGTAAGCCAGTTTTTAGTAACCTCAATATCAGAATTTACTAAACAATAAATATCGGCATTAATATGTTGTAAAGCATCGTTATATCCTTTAGCATAACCGCCGTTAGTACTATTTTCTACTATTTTAACGGTAGGGAAATTTTGTTTGATAAAAGAGATAGAAGCATCAGAAGAAGCATTATCAGCAACATAAATTTCAGCCTGATTTATACTAAAATTTACAATACTAGGTAAGAACTGCTCTAATAATTTTTTACCATTCCAATTTAATATAACGACTGCTGTTTTCATAATTGCGAATTTATCAATTATTTATTATTTATAATCAGGAATATCTTTTAAAAAAACATAGGTTTCGTTTTCTTTATCAAGCTGACAAAAATAATGCTCTAATCCGTTGGTAACAATTAGATAATTAGCATTTAACTTTAAGTTATAACGTGCAATTTGGTCAAAAGTATCTTGAGCAATTTTAATTTTTGGAGCTTTACATTCTACTATAATATTCGGTGTTCCATCCGAAGAAAAAATAACAATATCTGTTCGTTTTTTTAGGTTGTTTATAGTCAATTGTTTTTCAAGAGCAATTAAAGTAACAGGATATTTTTTTTCTTCAATTAAAAACTGCACAAAATGTTGACGAACCCATTCTTCAGGAGTTAAGACTAAGTATTTTTTTCTTAAATTATCAAAAATAAGCGTCTTATTTTCGTTACTTTTGAGCCTGAATTTGTAGGTAGGAAGATTCAATTTTTGCATGCTTCAAAAATAAGAAAATGAACGAAATTAAAACTATCGTATCCGATATAAAAAAAGGGAATATAAAACCTATATATTTTTTAATGGGTGATGAACCTTATTATATTGATAAAATCTCTGAATATATCGAAAAAAACGTACTTGATGAATCTGAAAAAGGCTTTAATCAAGTGGTAATGTATGGAAGAGATGTTACTATTGATGAAATTATAGCATCAGCAAAACGCTATCCGATGATGGCAGAAAAGCAGGTGATTATTGTAAAAGAAGCACAAGATTTAGTTCGTAGTATTGATAAACTTGAAGCTTATGCCGAAAATCCGCAATTAAGTACCGTATTAGTTTTTAATTATAAATATAAGAAGTTAGATAAGCGTAAAAAAACTTATAAAGCGATTGCTAAAAATGGCTTAATTTACGATAGTAAAAAACTATATGAGAATCAAGTTGCAGATTGGATTCGTAAAGTTTTAGGCGGAAGAAAATATAATATTGAACCAAAAGCATCTCAGATGTTAGTGGAGTTTTTAGGAACAGATTTGAGTAAAATATCGAATGAATTAGATAAATTGACTGCTGTTTTATCAAAAGAAACCATTATTACAGATAAACATATTGAAGAAAATATTGGTATTTCGAAAGATTTTAACAATTTTGAATTGCGAAAAGCAATCGGTCAAAAAGAAATTGTAAAAGCAAATAGAATTATTAATTATTTTACACAAAATCCTAAAAATAATCCGTTAGTAATGACTATTTCATTATTGAATAGTTTTTTTACACAATTATTAATGTATCACGGTTTAAAAGATAAATCGAAAGGTAATGTGGCTAAAGTTTTGGGTGTAAATCCTTATTTTGTGGATGATTATAGTTCGGCAGGAAAAAAATATCCGATGAGAAAAGTATCTCAAATAATCGGTTTTTTACGAGAAGCAGATATTAAAAGTAAAGGAGTAGGAGCGAATCAATCATCTTCGGATATTTTAAAAGAATTATTGTTTAAAATACTGCATTAATGAAATTGATTTTGATTTGTATCAAAAAGAAAATCTGTAATTAACAAAATTAGTATTTTCGCAATTCAAAATATATATACGTGATTACTGTAGATCAATTAGCTGTTGAATTTAGTGGGAAAACGTTGTTTAAAGACGTATCGTTTGTAATAAATGAAAACGATAAAATAGCCTTAATGGGAAAAAATGGTGCAGGGAAATCGACCATGATGAAAATTATGGCAGGAGTTTCAAAAGCTACTAAAGGAGGTGTTAGAAGTCCGAAAGATACTGTAATTGCTTATTTACCACAGCATTTATTAATGGAGGATAATTGTACGGTAAGAGAAGAAGCATCCAAAGCATTCGACGCTGTTTTTAAGATGAAATCCGAAATGGAACACTTAAATAAAGAGCTAGAAACTCGTACAGATTATGAGTCGGAGGCATATATGAAAATTATTGAACGTGTCACCGATTTAGGAGAAACTTTTTATGCTTTAGAAGATATAAATTACGAAGCAGAAGTAGAAAAAGCCTTAAAAGGATTAGGTTTTAAGCAAGAAGATTTTGATAGGTTAACATCAGAATTTAGTGGAGGTTGGCGTATGCGTATCGAATTGGCTAAAATTTTACTGCAAAAACCCGATTTAATTTTATTAGATGAGCCAACAAATCACGTAGATATAGAGTCGGTAATTTGGTTAGAAAATTTTTTACTAAACAAAGCCAAGGCGGTAGTGGTAATATCACGTGATAAAGCTTTTATTGATAACATAACCAATAGAACCATTGAGGTTACTATGGGTACAATTCACGATTATAAAGCGAAGTATTCTCATTATTTAGAATTACGAAAAGAACGCCGTTCACATCAAATAAAAGCGTATCAAGAACAACAAAAAACGATTGAAGATATTAAAGGATTTATCGAACGTTTTAAAGGAACATATTCAAAAACAAATCAAGTAGCATCACGTGTTCGAATGTTAGAAAAAATTGTGCCGATTGAAATTGATGAAGTTGATACAACATCATTAAAATTACGTTTTCCACCATCGCCACGTTCTGGAGATTATCCTGTAAAAGTAGAAAACTTAACCAAAAAATATGGCGATTTAACCGTTTTTAAAGATGCAAGTTTTTCAATAGCTCGTGGTGAAAAAGTATCGTTTGTAGGGCGTAACGGAGAAGGGAAATCAACCATGATAAAAGCCATTATGGGCGAAATTGATTTTGAAGGCGAATGCGGTTTAGGTCACAATGCCAAAGTTGGATATTTTGCTCAAAATCAGGCTTCATTATTAGACCCAGAATTAACCGTTTTTCAAACAGTAGATGAGGTTGCAGAAGGAGATGTACGAACGCAAATAAAAAATATTTTAGGGCGCTTTATGTTTGCTGGTGATGATATCGAAAAGAAAGTAAAAGTGCTTTCAGGAGGAGAAAAAACACGTTTGGCAATGGTTAAATTATTATTAGAACCTGTAAATGTGTTAATTTTAGATGAACCAACAAATCATTTAGATTTACGCTCGAAAGATGTTATTAAAGAAGCATTATTGCATTTCGATGGAACGTTAATTTTGGTTTCTCACGACCGTGATTTCTTACAAGGATTATCAGAAAAAGTATTTGAATTTAAAGAACAACGCGTTATTGAACATTTCGAAACTATTGATGTTTTCTTAGAACGAAATAATATAAAAGCATTAAAAGAAATTGATTTATAAAATTATTTTTAGAAGCAATTTCCCGCTTTCCGCACTCGCTTTTTTTATTTTTCAAAAGAAAAAAATAAAAAAGAGCTCAAACAATTGCTTCAATCGGGGCTAGAAATTTGAGTTAAGTTTTAGAATTTTATTTATCAGAAAAAAATAAACAAAAAACACCGTTAAATAATTTTAACGGTGTTTTTTGTAAATAAATATGATTTAAAATAGTTATTCGGTAACTTTTAAACGAGCTTTTGATGTAATTGAAATATCAGAAAAATCGTTATTTTTATATTTTAAATACCCAGCAATTGCAATCATTGCAGCATTATCGGTTGTGTATTCAAACTTTGGAATGTAAGTTGTCCATCCCCAATGTTTTTCGGCTAAGGCTAAACGTTTTCTAATTTCAGAATTTGCAGAAACTCCTCCAGCAATAGCAATGTGTTTTATATCGGTTTGTTTAACGGTATTTTTTAATTTATCCATCAATATTTCAATAATAGTATATTGAATTGAAGCACAAATATCATGTAAATTTTCTTTAATAAAATCAGGATTTTCTTTTACATTCTTTTGAATAAAACGCAAGATTCCTGTTTTTAATCCGCTGAAACTAAATTGTAAATCACCTACTTTTGGTTTGGTAAACTGAAAAGCTTTCGGATTTCCTAATTGTGCATATTTATCAACTAAAGGGCCTCCAGGATAAGGTAATCCTAATATTTTTGCTGATTTATCAAAAGCTTCACCAACGGCATCATCAATAGTTTCGCCTAAAATTTCCATTTCAAAATGATTGGTAACTTTAACAATTTGTGTGTGTCCGCCACTAATGGTTAAACAAACAAATGGAAACGGCGGAATTTTAGCATCTTCATCTTCAATAAAATGAGCTAAAATATGTCCTTGCATATGATTTACGGCAATTAGTGGAATATTTAAACCTAAAGCAAAAGATTTAGCAAAAGAAGTACCAACTAATAAAGAACCCATTAATCCAGGACCACGTGTAAAGGCTATGGCGCTTAAATCATTTTTTGTAATACTAGCTTGTTCAATGGCTTGTTGTACTACAGGAACTATATTTTGTTGATGCGCTCTTGAAGCTAATTCAGGAACAACACCTCCATATTTAGCATGTATTTCTTGATTTGCAACCACGTTGCTAATTACTTTTCCGTTGTAAATTACGGAAGCGCTTGTGTCATCACAAGAGCTTTCTATACCTAAAATGTAGCTGTTTTCTGTACTCAATGTTTCAATGTATTAAAATGCAAAAATATCGTTATTGTGTTACATTTTCGTTAAAATTGATATTTCTTTAAAATAAGGCGACATTTTTGCAGTTAGCTGATTACATTTGTTTGTAATTTTATCAAAATACACATTATTAAAAAACTAGGAACTATACTGTATAGGTTATTAAAGTACGTGTTACTTGGGATAATCTTGCTTATTATTTTGCTATCATTACCTGTTGTACAAAGTAAAATTGCAGGACGTACAACAAATTGGTTAAACAAAGAATATAATACAAATATTCTTGTAAAAAGAATTGATTTATCTTGGTTAGGAAGTGTTCAATTAAAGGAAATTGAAATTAGAGATCATCATAAAGATACACTTATTTTTGTTCAAAATTTAAGCACTTCATTATTAAATGCTAAACGTATTATAGATAATAATGTTAATTTAGGCGAAGCTTCTTTAAGTGGTGCTTATTTTAATATGAAAAAATATAAAGGAGAAGAAGATGATAATATGTCTATTTTTATCAAGAGTTTTGATAGCGGTACTCCAAAAGATAGTTTAGCAAATATTTTTGTTTTAAAAAGTGATAAAATTGCTATCGAAAATTTAACTTTTAAGCTTTTTGATGATAATAAAAAAGAATCGCTTCAATTTGGGGCGTATAAAGCAAGTGGTGATTTATTAGATTTTTCAATTACAGGACCTAATGTTTCTCTAAAGATGAGAGAAATGAGTTTTACTGAAAATAGAGGAATCAATATAACCAATATGTCTACCGATTTTGTGTACACAAAGACATATATGAATTTTGATTGCACCGTTTTAGAAACAGATAATAAATCAAAAATAAAAGGGGATATTAAATTAACATATAATCGAGAAGATTTTGTCAATTTTAATGATAAAGTAAAGTTTAAAGCAAAGTTATTAAAAAGTGCTGTTTCAATTAAAGATATCAGTAAATTATACCAAGAATTAAGCGGTAATGATATGCTTTATTTTAGAGGAGATATGAACGGTGTGTTAAATAATTTTAGCGTAAATAATGTTCGGCTGTATTCTAGAAAAGGAATGAAACTTATTGGTGATATGGGTTTTGTAAATGCCATTAAAAAAGAAAGAGGTTTTGTTTTTGATGCCGATTTTAAAAATGTTACCGCAAATTATTTTCAATTAAAAAGTGTGTTGCCTAATTTATTAGGAAAGACCTTGCCATCAGAATTTCAAAGACTTGGTGATTTTACTCTTAAAGGAATTGTAAGAGTTACTCCCGATCAAATGGATGCAACTATTTCGGTAAAATCAGAAATAGGAACAACTATTTCTGATTTGCAATTAACAAATATTGATAATATTGATCAGGCAAATTATGTAGGCGAATTGGAGCTTATTAATTTTGATTTAGGCGTGTTTTCAAACAATCCTATACTCGGTAAAATATCATTAAAAGCTGATGTAGATGGTACTGGTTTTAATCTTGAAAATATAAATACAATTGTTATTGGAAAGGTTACTGATTTAGAATTCAATACCTATAATTATAAGGATTTATATATTAATGGTCAATTTCAAAATAAAAAATTTGATGGAGTTTTAAATGCAAAAGATCCTAATTTTAAACTTAATTTTGAAGGTTTAGCAGATTTTTCATCAGCAACAAATAAATTTGATTTTATCGCTAATATTGATGCAATCGATTTGAAAAAAACGAATCTTTTTACGCGTGATAGTATTGCAGAGTTAAAAGGAAATATTAATTTAAATATATCAGGAAATACATTTAATGATATTGTAGGTACAGCAGCCTTTAAAAACTTGGAATATAAAAATCAAAATAAAGCATATTTATTTAAACATTTTGAAATAAAATCATCAGTAAAAGAGGAGATTAAAACGATAGAAGTTGATTCTGATGATATTGTTAAAGGAACTTTAAAAGGTAAATTTTCTTTTGAAGAACTAATTCTAATAACTCAAAACGCTTTGGGAGGTCAGTATGAAAATTACTTGCCAAATAAAGTTGCTCCAAATCAGTTTTTAGATTTTGACTTTACTATTTATAATAAAATTATTGATGTTTTTTTACCAGATATAGCTATCGGAAAAAATACCATATTAAAAGGAAGAATTAATTCTGATAAAAATGTCTTAAAATTGAAGTTTTCGGCACCAGAAGTTGATATTTATAAAAGTGTTATAGAAAACATTGTATTCAGAATGGATACTAAAAATCCGTTATATAACACACATTTAACAGCAAGTAAAGTTAATACACCGTATTATAATATTGAAAAATTAAATTTATTAAACAGAATAAAAAATGATACGTTGTATTTTAAATCGATATTTAAAGGAGGTAAAAACTATTCTGAAAGTTTCAACTTAGATTTTTATTATACAATTAACGAATTACAAAAATCAGTAATAGGTATTCAAAAATCAACTTTTAATTATAAAGGATTTGATTGGGTGATAAATAAAAAATCTGACAAAAAACACAAAGTAGCATTCAATTTAAAAAAGAATAATTATAAAATAAGTCCTTTTGTATTTGAATCAGGCGAACAAAAAATTGAATTTAAAGGGATTGTTAGAGATAGTACTTATAAAGATTTACAAGCTAATTTTAATAAAGTAAAATTAGGTAGCTTTTTACCACTGATAGATAATTTAAGTTTAGACGGAAGTTTAAACGGCGTAGTTGATGTTGAGCAGCAGGGAAAAAAAATAGTACCGAAAGGAAACTTATTAATAAATGATTTTCATATTAATGAACTTCCTCAAGGAGATTTAACAATGAATATTACAGGAGATAATTCCTATGAAAAATATAAAGTAAACTTTTCATTAGTTAATGAAAGAGCTAAGAGTATTTCAGCTGTTGGTGGCTTAGATTTTTCAAAAGTAAGACCTACTCTTGATTTAGAAGTTTCTTTAAAAGAATATGAATTAGCGGCTTTTAGTCCTTTAGGAAAAGAAGTTTTAAATAAACTTAGAGGAAAAGTTACTGGAAATTTTAAGGCAACTGGTTTTTTAGGAAACCCTGATTTTCAAGGAGTATTAAATTTGGAAGAAGCCGGTTTAACTTTTCCGTATTTAAATGTTGATTTTGATTTAAAAGGAGATACAAATATCACTTTAGATAAACAACAATTTAAGCTTGGTAATGTAATATTAGAGGATACAAAACATAAAACACAAGGAATTTTATCAGGATATGTTGCGCATCAAAATTTTAAAGATTGGTATTTGAAATTAGATATTGATACCGAAAATTTATTAATATTAGATACCGAAGAAACTGTAGAATCGTCTTATTACGGAACTGGTTTTTTAGATGGAAATGCTGAAATTAGAGGACTTACCAATAATTTAGATATTGTTATTGAAGGTAAAACAAACAAAGGTACTTTATTTGTAATTCCTTTAAGCGATGTAAAAACAATAGATAATTATAAGTTAATTCGTTTTAAAACAGGGAAATCAACAATTGAAAATAGTCAGAAAACGATTAAAGATATAAAAGGACTCGATTTAAAAATAAATTTAGAAGTTACTAAAGATGCAGTTGCTCAAGTTGTAATTGATAAAGTTTCGGGAAGTGAGTTAAAAGGAAGTGGTAAAGGAAATTTAAGAATAGATATCAATACATTAGGTAAATTTAAAATGTATGGCGATTTTGAAATTGATAAAGGCTTATATAATTTTAAGTATGCAGGAATATCAAAGCCATTTATTGTTCAAAAAGGTGGAAGAATAGCTTGGAATGGAAATCCATATGATGCGGAATTAGATTTAATTGCTATCTATAAAACAAAAGCAAATCCTGCACAATTATTAGATAATATTAATTCAAATCGTAAAATCCCTATTGATTTATACACCAAAATTACAGGAGGTTTATTTAGTTCAAAACAAGAATTTGATATTAAAATTCCAACAGCAAATTCAACAGTTGCTTCTGAGTTAGAATTTATTTTAAACGGAAATGATTTAAATACAAAAATGCAGCATTTTTCATTTTTACTAGCTTTTGGTACTTTTTATAATGAAGAAACTATTGGTAGTAGTGCCGCAAATGGTTTAAGAGGAACAGCATCTGAAATAGCATCAAGTATTTTAACAGATGTGCTAAATAGTGAGGATAGTAAATTTAAATTAGGGCTAGGTTACGTACAAGGTGATAGAGGTAATATTGATGATGTTAATAGTTTAAAGTCTGATGACCAGGTAGATGTGTCTGTTTCTACACAGTTAAGTGATCGTATTCTTGTAAATGGAAAAGTAGGTGTTCCTGTAGGAGCAAATACACAAACAAGTATTGTTGGTGAGGTAAAAGTAGAGGTGTTGTTAAATGAGAAAGGTAGTTTAAGAGGAACTGTTTTTAATAGACAAAATGAAGTGCAATATTCAACTGAAGAAGAAGGATATACACAAGGAGTTGGTCTTTCGTATCAAGTTAATTTTAATAATTTATCAGAACTTGGTGAAAAAATAGGACTTCATAAAAAAAGAAAGCAGTAAAAACAATTCCTGTAAAACTTATAAAAAATAAATTTATCAAATTTAAAACAAAAGACAAAAAAGAAGAACTAAAATTATATGAACAGAACAAATAAAGATTATTTAGTAATCATGTTAAAAGGAATTGCTATGGGAGCTGCAGATGTTGTTCCAGGAGTTTCAGGAGGAACAATCGCTTTTATTTCAGGAATTTATGAGGAGTTATTAAACTCGATTAGTGCGATTAATTTAAGTTTATTCAAAACGTTAAAAAGCGATGGGATAAAAGCTGCTTGGAAACAATTAAACGGTAATTTTTTAGCATCCCTTTTTATTGGGATTTTTATAAGTATTATTTCCTTAGCAAAAGCAATTAAATGGTTGTTAGAATATAAACCAATTTTATTGTGGGCTTTTTTCTTCGGATTAGTATTAGCAAGTATTCTTTATGTTGGAAAACAAATAAAAAAATGGAATTTTATCAGTATATCCATAGGGGTTTTAGCGGTGTTTTTTGGGTATTTAATTACAGTTTTACCCGCAGTTAACGGTCAGGATGTTAGTTATTTGTTTTTAGTTTTTTCAGGAGCAATAGCATCTTGTGCGATGATATTACCAGGGATTTCAGGTTCTTATATTTTATTATTGATTGGTGTTTATCCATTAGTTATGAGTGCTTTAACAAATGTAGAGCTAAGAACAATTTCTGCAATTATGATAGGTGTTATTGTTGGTTTAACGACTTTTTCAAAATTATTGAAATGGTTGTTTCATCATTATAAAAATGAAATGTTAATTGCTTTAACAGGTTTAATGTTAGGTTCTTTAAATAAGGTATGGCCTTGGAAAAGTGTAATTACAACTTATACCGACAGGCATGGAGCGATAAAACCTCTTTTAGAAAAAAGTATTTCACCATTTTCATACGATGGAAACCCTCAATTAATGTACGCCGCTATATTAATTGTTATCGGATTTTCATTAATTTTATTATTGGAAAAATTAGCTGTAAAAAAGTAATAAAAAACAAGTACTTTAGTCCTCTAATTTAAAAAATGTACAAACAAGAACAACGCACACTATTACAAAAAACACTTCTTTTTTTAAAGGGGTAACTATGGGCGGCGCTAATAAAGTACCTGGTGTTTCGGGGGGTATGGTGGCTTTTGTAATGGGTTTTTATGAAGAGCTTATTTTTTCTTTTCAACGGATAAATGGCAAAGCTTTTAAATTACTTTTCAACGGACGATTTAAAAGTTTTGTAGCATACACAAATTTGCAATTTTTAGGATTGGTAATGTTAGGTAGTATGTGCAGTTACTTTAGTGTTTCGTTGCTTTTAGATTATTTTCTAAAAAATTATGAACTGTATGTTTGGTCATGGTTTTTTGGAATGATTATCGGTTCTATTTATTATATTTCAAAAGATTTTAATGATTGGAGATTTAAAAATATAGTTGCTTTAATTGTGGGTTCGCTTATAGGAATCTGTATCAGTTTTATGACTCCTGCTACAGAAAATGACAATCTGTGTTTTGTTTTTATTTGCGGAATTATAGGTGTTTCAGGAATGACACTTCCTGGGTTTTCAGGGTCGTTTATTTTAATATTATTAGGAAACTATGTATTGTTATTAGTAGATAGTGTCAATGTTTTTGCAAGTGTTGTTACAAGTCTTTTTTCTGGTGATTTTGAAGTTTTAAAAGACCCTATCAAAATAAGGTATTTAAAAATTTTAACCATCTTTACATTAGGTTCTGCTTTCGGGTTAGTATCAATGTCACATATATTAGGATATGTATTAAAAAGATGGTATCAAATAGTAACCGCTAGTATTATCGGTTTTATAACAGGCTCGTTAGGTATTGTTTGGCCTTGGAAAAAAACAATATATAAAGTAAATAAAGAAGTTTTTTTATTAGATAAAAAAGGTCATAAAATTGTTGAAAATTACGAACGATTTATACCTGATTTATCAACACAAGAAACTTGGATTTCAATAGGTTTTATACTTTTTGGTATTGCCTTAATTTTAATTATAGATTTTTATGGAAGAAAAAGAGATTAGAAATATGTATGCCTTAGTAGGTAAAAATATTTCATATTCATTTTCAAAAGGATATTTTACAGATAAGTTTAAAAAATTAGCACTTGAAAATACAGCATATGTTAATTTTGACATACAATCAATAAAAGAACTTTCTCAAAAAGTTAAAGATAATGAAACTACTTTAAAAGGAATGAATGTAACGATTCCTTATAAATTAGAAGTTTTTAATTATTTAGATAAAATAGATAAAAAAGCACGAAAAATAGGAGCAGTAAATACTATCAAAATTTCTAAAAAAGGGAAATTAACAGGTTTTAATACCGATGTTTATGGATTTAAAAAATCATTAAAACCATTATTGAAAGAACATCATAAAAAAGCTTTAATATTAGGAACAGGTGGCGCTTCTAAAGCTGTAGCTTATGTTTTAAAGAAATTAGATGTCAAATATAAATTTGTGTCAAGAAATCCCGAAGGAAAAAAACAAATTTCATACAAAGACTTAACAAAAGAATTTATAGAATCTCATCATTTAATTATTAACTGTACTCCTTTAGGAACGCATCCTAATATTGATGACTGTCCTGATATTCCATATGAGTTTATATCAAAAGAACATTTATTATTCGATTTAATTTATAACCCAGCTGTGACTACTTTTTTAAGAAAAGGACAAGAAAATAATGCTGTAATAAAAAATGGATTAGAAATGTTAGAACAACAAGCCGAAAAAGCTTGGAGAATATGGAATGATAGTTAACAATAAGTTATTCAAAATAAAATTTGGTATTCTATAAGAATCCGTATATTTATAAAATTAATAATTTAAGGAACTTAAACATTGTAGATATGTTAGAAAATAACGAAAAAGAATTACAACAGCCAATTACTGAAGAAATTATTGCAGTAAAAGTAGAAACAGAAAATGCAGTAAATGCAGTAGAGATTGAAGTAGCTAATGAAGCTGAAAAAGTGGATGAAAAGCACGAAATACCAATGTTAGATTACGCTACTATGGAGTTAAGTACTTTGGTAGATGAATTAAATAAGTTATTGAGTAGCTATCAAATACAGCAACTAAAATCAAATATTGATGCTCTTAAAAATGCATTTAATACTAAATTTGGTGATTTAGTAGCAGAAAAAAAAGCAGCATTTTTAGCAGAAGGAGGAAATTCAATTGATTTCCAATTTTCAAGCCCTATAAAATCAGAATACAATAAGTTACTAGGCGATTACAAAACAAAGCGTGATGCTCATTATTCTAAGTTAGAAAATCAATTAAAAGAAAACTTAGAGAAAAGAAATGGTTTAATTGATGAATTGAAAACATTGATTGAAAAAGCAGATGCTAAAACAATGTACAATGATTTCCAAGAAATTCAAAAAAAATGGAGAACTATTGGACCTGTACCAAAAACAAAATATAATGATACTTGGAAAATTTACCATCATCATGTAGAGCGTTTTTATGATTTATTAGACTTAAATAAAGATTTTAGAGAGCTAGATTTTAAACATAATTTAGAAGAAAAATTAAAAATTATTACACGTGCAAAAGCTTTAAATGAAGTTGTAGATGTAAATGTAGCTTTTAAAGACTTACAAGATTTACATCGTATTTGGAAAGAAGAAATAGGTCCTGTAGGAAAAGAACATAGAGAAGATGTATGGGGTAAATTTAGTGAAGCTACCAAGAAAATACATGATAAGCGTCATCAATATTTTAGAGAATTAAAATCTAAATATCAAGAAATGATTGATGCTAAGTTACAAGTTGTAGCAGAGATTAATGCATTTGATACTTCAAATAATAATTCACATAACGATTGGCAAAAAAGTATTGTAGAACTTGAAAAGTTACGTAAAAAATATTTTGATATAGGAAAGTTACCTTATAATAAAAGTGAGGCAGTTTGGCAAGAATTTAAGACTGCAACAAAAAAATTTAACAGTTCAAAAAATGTTTTTTATAAAGCTGAAAAAAGCACTCAAAACGATAATTTAAAAAGTAAAATAGCTTTAATTGAACTTGCTGAGAGTATAAAAGATAGCGATGAATGGGAGGATACAACCAATACTATGAAACGTATTCAATCTGATTGGAAAAAAATTGGACATGTGCCAAGAAAGTTTTCTGATGATATATGGAAACGCTTTAAAGATGCTTGTAATTTCTATTTTGATAGATTAAATGCTCAAAAGAACGAACAAAATAAAGAACAATTAGAACTTGTTGTAGCTAAAAAAGAGTTTATAGAGCAATTAAAAGCTTCTGAAAACTTAACCTTAGAGAATATTCAAGATAGTATTACAAAATGGAGAGCATTAGGTTTCTTACCAAGAAATGCACGTCATTTAGATGAAAAATTTAATAAAGCAATTGATGCTCATTTAGGAAACCTAAATATGAGTAAAAGTGATATTGAGTTAATGAAGTTTAAAAACAGTATTGATACTTATTTATTACAAAAAGATTTTAAGAAATTAGATAACGAGCAATATTTTATTCGTAAAAAGATAGATGAGTCAGTTAAAGATATGCAACAATTAGAAAATAATTTAGGTTTCTTTTCTAATGCAAAAGATGATAATCCATTAGTATTGAATGTTCGTAAAGGAATTCAAGAATTTAAAGATCAATTAGATGTTTGGAAATCTAAATTAAATTATATTAAAAAGTTAGATTACTAATCTTAACTTTCTAAATATAAAAAACTCGAATCATATGGATTCGAGTTTTTTTGTTCCAATTTGTTTATTTAAACTCTGTTTTGATTCTATATTTTTTAATCTTAGTGTAATGTGAAGTTAATAGGGATGTAATACTCAACATTAGCTGGTAAACCAGCTTGTGTACCAGGAACAAAAGTAGAAAGGTTTAAAACCATTCTTTTAGCTTCTTGCTCTAGTAATTGTCCATTTTTAGGACCTCTCATTTTAATGTTACTTACCTCTCCTTTTTTTCCAATAATAAAACGAACCCAAACTTTACCTTCAATATTTTGAGCTGCTGCTTCAGCAGGGTAATTAAAATTTCTTTGAATATGGCTTATCATTCTTTCATTAAAACAAGTGTTTTTTTCTGTATCAGTTACTTTTAAACAAGTTTTAAATAATGGGATATTTTCAACATCATTAAACTTAACAAAATCAGTAATTAATTTTTCTTCTTTTGTTGTTTTTGTAATTTGTTTTTTTCTGATTTTAGCTTTTTCTTCAACAAAATTTGCATCAGGATGTCTAAAGGTAATTGGAATTCCATATTTAACTTTTACAGCTTTTCCATTATGCTTCCCAGGAATAAACTTAGGTAGTTTCTTTACAATTCTACTAGCTTCTTTTTTTAAAGAAGTACTGTTTTTTGGTCCTCTAATTTGAAGAGAATTTACATTACCTTGTTCATCTATTGTAAATTGTACAGATATTCTACCTTGAATACCTGCTTCAATTGCATCTTGTGGATATACAAAGTTTCTTGTAATATGTTTAGACATTTGTGTCTCAAAACATTTTGCTTGTTTTACTAAAGGTACATTATTACATTTTGAAAATAAAGGGATTTCTTCGACGATATTAAAAGGGATTCTTTCAATAGTACTAGAGTTATCTTCTAACTCAAGTTTACCAACTAATAAAGTATTTCTTTTTATGTTTGTAACTTTTTGAGAAGTTCCTCCAATAGCAGAAACAGTTTTATTTTTTTTACGAATTATACGTCTTCTTGTAGATACTTGAATAGATAATTGTTTTTTTGTTCCATCTTCTGATTTTTCAATAGCACATTTTGTAATACTGTTAGGATCAGCAATAGATTCATCAGAAGTAGTACATTTTTCTTGTTGTGAAAAAGCTATAAAAGATGTAAGCATAGCTGCTATTAATAGGGTGAATTTCATCATATTCGCTTTCTTTTTAGACGGTTAACAATTTGTTAACATTGTAAACATAAGAAATAAAAAAGAGAAACACAACTTTTCTGAGCTTAAAATTATACCTGCTAATGTTTTTATAGCGAAAAAAATAGATCAAAATAAAATAAAATTATTTTATTTTATTTTATTTTGATCTATTTTTTTGAAGATATAGGGCTTTTTTTATAGTTAAAAAAGTAGTTTGTAGTTAATCAGATGTTAGGTTTAAGGGGAAAGCATAGGTAACAATAACAGGTAAACCCTTTTGTTTTCCAGGGTTAAATCGTGGTAATTTTTTTATAATTCTATCTAACTCCTTGTGCAGTCGTTCGTCTTTTTTACTACTTCTTATTTTTGAATTAATAACTTTACCGTAAACATCTATACTAAATTGAATATATACTTTAACATTACTATTTTCAGGGATATAATCTTCAACATATAAGTTTTTTATAATATGTTTATTAATCTTTTCTTTAAAACATTTAATATTGTTTTTTTTATGAGAACTTATACATTTATCAAACATCGGTATTTCTTCAACTAATGTAAATAAAACTTCTTTTGAAAGATTTGGAGCTTTTAAAGATTTCTTTCCATTTATATGGTCAGTTTTTTTTCTACCTCTATTATTAACTCTTTTTCTCGCAATATTTGTTTTGGATATTTTTCTAACACTATTTTTGTTTTCAGATATATCACATTTTTTAATAGAAATTTCATTTAAATCAATTTCGGCCTCTTCTTTAGGAGTTTCACATACTTTCGCTTGACTATATAGATTAAAAAAAGTTAAACTAAATAATAAAAAGAGTAGGGGGACATTTTTCATTTTGTATAGTGGTTTTGGACACTGTAAAGATGACAAAGTAAATTTAGTTTATGTTTAACTTAATGTGGTTTTTATCTTAATTAATTGTTAATTTAACGTTACTTAAAGTGATTATTTGTTAATGAAAAAGCTCTCTATTTTTTAAATAGAGAGCTTTTTTTTAACTTTTACTTGTTGTTTAATAGTTATAAAATTATTTTACAGCCATTAATTCAACATCAAAAATTAAGGTTGCATTTGCTGGAATAACTCCTCCAGCACCTGCTTTTCCGTAACCTAAGTTAGATGGAATTACAAATCGTGCTTTATCTCCAACTTTTAATAATTGAATACCTTCGTCCCAACCAGCAATTACTTGACCTACACCGATAGCAAAATCAATTGGTTGCTTACGCTTGTAAGATGAATCAAACACAGTACCGTCTAATAATTGACCTTTATAATGTACAGAAACATTAGCACCTTTTGTAGCTTGTTTACCATCACCGTTTTGTAAAATTTTATAACGTAATCCTGATGGAGTTTCGTCATATCCTTTAGCAACAGTATCTAATAATTCAGCTTGTTTTGCTTTTTCTTCTGCTTCACGTTTTTCACGAGAACCTTCAAAAGTTCTAAAAGCTTCAACAGCATTAAATTTTTCAGCAGTTTCACCTACACGAATAATTTCAATATCCATTGTATCATTTTGAGCGATAGCATCTACAACATCTTGTCCTTCAACAACATTTCCAAAAACAGTATGATTACCATCTAAATGAGGAGTAGGAGTATGAGTAATGAAAAATTGAGAACCGTTAGTTCCAGGTCCTGCATTTGCCATAGATAATTTTCCAGGAGCATCACGCTTTAAATCTGGATGAAATTCATCTTCAAATTTATAACCAGGGCTACCAGTTCCAGTTCCTTGAGGACAACCTCCTTGAATCATAAAATCAGAAATCACACGGTGAAACTTTAATCCATTATAATATGGAGTTCCTTGTGGTTTTGCGTTGTTATCTAAATTTCCTTCTGCTAAAGCAACAAAGTTACCTACAGTTCCAGGAGTTTTTTCGTATTCTAAATTCACTAAAATAGCACCTTTTGGTGTTGTGAACTTTGCGTAAATTCCGTTATTCATTTTTGTTAGATTATCTTAATTAATATTGAAAAAACTTTTTCTTCGGATAAAACATTTAAATATATCATCCGAAGAAAAAGCAAAATTAGTTCTTTACTGATAAAGTTGAAAGGTTTAAGCTTAAACCTATGTTAATATTTGTTGAATTTACATTTCCGAAAGGTGAATAATATTTTCCACCCGATGCAAGAATTGAAATACTCTGATGAATATCATAACTAAAACCAAGTGTTGGGCGGATAACAATACCTTCATCTGTATCTATTCCGGCGCCACCACCAGCACCAGCCATCAATTCAGCAAAACTACGGACTTTATTATTTAAAAATCGAGGCGTGTATATTCCTCCACCAACTAATCCGTGAGCATAACCGCCTGAGCGACCATCGTAAGCAAAACTAGCTTCTCCTGCAATGTATAGCCATTTATTAATATCGTAATTTACTTTTAAACCGATAAGTTGTAAATCGATTTCTTTGGTATCAAATTTATCATCAGTTTTAGCAACATCAAAATATGTTTGATTTTGAATTTCAACACGTAATCCTTGTGTATAAAAGTTGGTGTATTTTTTTTCTTCGGATGTTGTTCCTCCATTTAACCCGTAATATTTCAATCCGAAACCAACGGTATATGCTTCTAAATCGCCAGCAATAGCACGATAATAACCTCCGTGACCACTTAAAGCAAATTTGTCAGTTATTTTTAAATCGATTCCTGCGGATGGATAAATCATCAAACCACCTTCAGGAGCAACACGTCCGCCAGCAGCACCGACTGCTAGTTTTGTAAAAATATTGATGTATTTTGATTGATAAGGATGATATCCTGCACCAAAAAATAAATCCATAAAACCAGCACGTAGTCCTTTATATATAGCATCGGTATGAGCGAATAAAAAAGTGTTTTCTGTCATGTATTTTTGATATTCAAAACCTAATACATATAATGCCTCATTTAAAGGAGTTCCGTTATCTTTTTTAGAATTTCCAAAAGGTTTGAAAAAATCAAAACGAATTTGCTGTGCATTTTTTACAACAGGTTTACTCCAGTAATTATCCGAAGAAATATTTTTTGCTGTAAAATTTTGATGAGCTTTATTATAATCAGTAAAACGTAAAATACTTGGTATTTCAACAAATAAAGAAACTGAGTTACTTTTTATTTCTCCTGATAAAAAATTTAAATGACTGTATTGCACTCCAAAAGAATAGTTATCTTTTTTATATTGTAAACCAATATTCGGATTTATAAAACCGCCATCATTTACCAAATTTCTGTATCCGCCACCGCCACCAAAATGAAGGTTTGCATCTACATATAAATTTTTATAAAGCTGTTTATTTACGCCTAATTCTGCACCTAAAGTAAATAATCCACCTTGGTCACCAGTAACGGCAAAATGAAATCCTGCACCACCATATAACCAATTATTAATTGGAATTTGATAATGTAATCCTGCCAAGCCCATTGTTGGTTTTAAATCTGGAAATTTATCCGTAGGCATTTTTACAGGAATAAAATTCAAACGAACTTTATTCTCTAATAAATTTCCTTTTAAGGTTTTTAATTCTTGCCCAAACGAAAAAGAATAAGCAAGAATTAAAAACCAAAATAGGATGTTTCTTTTATTCAAATTCACTTGTGAAATGTAGTTTTACAGTAGGATATTTACTTTGTGTCATTTGCATAGTAAAAGATGAATCGGCTAAAAACACTAATTTACCTTCTTTATCTTTGGCTAAATAACGTTGTTTAACACGTTTGAATTCTTTGAATTCTTCACTTTTTTCATCTTCAGCTTGTACCCAACAAGCTTTATGTACAGAGATATTTTCATAGGTACATTTTGCACCATATTCATGTTCTAATCTGTATTGAATAACTTCATATTGTAACGCACCAACAGTACCTACAATTTTACGACCATTCATATCCATAGTAAATAATTGTGCAACACCTTCATCCATTAATTGGTCTAAACCTTTGTATAATTGTTTAGATTTCATCGGGTCGGCATTGTTTACATAACGGAAATGCTCTGGAGAAAAACTTGGAATTCCTTTGAAATTTAATTTTTCACCTTCGGTTAAAGTATCACCAATTTTGAAATTTCCAGTATCATGAACACCAACAATATCACCAGGAAAAGATTCATCAACAATTTGTTTCTTTTCAGCAAAAAACGCATTCGGACTCGAAAATTTCATTTTCTTACCATTACGAACATGTAAATAAGGAGAATTTCTTTTGAAAGTTCCAGATACAATTTTGATAAAAGCAAGTCTATCTCTGTGTTTAGGATCCATATTTGCATGAATCTTAAATACAAAACCTGTTAATTTTTCTTCTTTAGAATCGACTAAACGTTCTTCTGATTTTTTAGGTTGTGGTTCAGGCGCAATTTCAATAAAAGCATCTAATAATTCTTTTACACCAAAATTATTTAAAGCCGAACCAAAGAAAACAGGTTGTAAATCACCCGCTAAATATTCTTCTTGATTAAATTCAGGATATACTTCGGCAACTAATTCTGCTTCTTCTCTTAAAGTTTCGGCAGCAGTTTCGCCAATAATTTCATCTAGTTTAGGATTTGATAAATCATCAAATTGAACACCTTCAGAAATTTTTGTTTTATTATCCGCAGAAAAAAGATTTAATTTCTTTTCCCAAATATTATAAATTCCTTTAAAATCGTAACCCATTCCAATAGGGAAACTCATCGGAGTAACACGTAAGCCTAATTTTTGCTCAACTTCATCTAATAAATCGAAAGCATCTTTACCTTCTCTATCCAATTTATTGATAAAAACAAGCATTGGTATTTTACGCATTCTACAAACCTCTACTAATTTTTCAGTTTGAGGTTCTACACCTTTTGCAACATCAATTACAACAATAACACTATCAACAGCGGTTAAGGTTCTAAAAGTATCTTCAGCAAAATCTTTATGCCCAGGTGTATCTAATATGTTTATTTTTTTATCTTTATAGATAAAAGCTAATACAGAAGTAGCTACCGAAATACCTCTTTGACGCTCAATTTCCATAAAATCGGAAGTAGCTCCCTTTTTTATTTTATTGTTTTTTACAGCACCAGCTTCCTGAATTGCTCCACCAAATAATAATAACTTTTCAGTTAAAGTAGTTTTACCTGCATCGGGGTGTGATATAATTCCGAATGTACGTCGTTTTTGTATTTCTTCTAAAAAGCCCATCTATCAAATTTTAAGGATGCAAAGATACGGTTTAATGCTTAATTTCTCAAGGGTTTGATGCTTAAGTGTACAAAGGATTTATTGTTGAATTGATAGCAATTTTGTATGTTTGCTTTTAGCAAAAATTACACATGAAAGAACAGGTTATATTAGTAGATGTTAAAGATAATCCTATCGGATTAATGGAGAAAATTGAAGCTCACTTGAAAAAGCTTTATTACATAGAGCATTTTCTGTTTTTATTTTTAATGATAAAAAAGAATTAATGCTACAACAAAGAGCTGCTGATAAATATCATTCTCCTTTATTATGGACAAATACTTGTTGTTCACATCAAAGAGATGGAGAAACTAATTTAGGTGCAGGAAAACGTAGGCTTCAAGAAGAAATGGGTTTTGTTTGCGATTTAAAAGAAGTTTTCTCTTTTATTTATAAAGCGCCTTTTGATAACGGATTAACAGAACATGAATTAGATCATGTAATGGTTGGAACTTTTAACGACCAACCTATTGTTAATAAAGAAGAGGTAGAAAGTTATAAATGGATGCCTTTAGAAGCTGTTAAAAAAGATATTCAACAAAATCCTGAAATATACACAGCTTGGTTTAAAATTATATTTAAAGAATCTTATGATACCTTAAAAAATGCCTAAAGTAACTGTACATAGAAAAGCGCATTTTAATGCTGCTCACAGATTGTTTAACCCTGATTGGTCTGATGAAAAAAATCAGCAAATTTTTGGAAAGTGTAATAACCCTAATTATCATGGGCATAATTACGATTTAATAGTTTCTTTAACGGGTGAAATAAATAAAGAAACAGGCTATGTGTATGATTTAGGAATTTTAAAAGGATTGATTAAAACAGAAGTAGAAGACGCTTTTGATCATAAAAATTTAAATATTGATGTTGCTGATTTTAAAAATTTGAATCCAACAGCAGAAAATATATCAGTAGTAATATATAACAAATTACGTGTTCATATTCCTGAAAATTTAGCGCTAGAAATTACGTTATAATATGAAACTCGAAGAAATACGTAACTTATAAAGGAACTTAATTATGATAGACCAATTATTACGATTCGAACCAATTTTAAAACCTAAAATATGGGGAGGAGAAAAACTGAAAACGTTACTTAACAAAAAATCAGAAGGAAATAATATTGGTGAAAGTTGGGAAATTTCAGATGTTAAAAATGATATTTCTATAGTTAGTAATGGGGCTTTAAAAGGAAGTAATTTAAATGACTTAATTAAAGATTTTAAAGAAGCTCTTTTAGGTGAAAAGGTCTATGAAGTATTTCACGATAAATTTCCGTTATTAATTAAGTTTATTGATGCTAAAAAAATTAAGCTTACAAGTACATCCTAATGATATTTTAGCACAAAAAAGACATAATTCGTTAGGTAAAACTGAAATGTGGTATATTGTTAATGCTGAAAAAAAAGCTAAAATAATTATTGGTTTTTCTGAAGAGACGGATAAGAAATCTTTTTTAAAAACAATAGAATCTCGTAATGAACTTGAACTTTTGAATGTAGATTTTGTTAAAAAAGGAGATACTTTTTTAGTGCCATCGGGCAGAATACATGCTATTGGTAAAGGTGTTTTATTAGCAGAAATACAAGAAACTTCGGATGTTACGTATCGTATATCTGATTGGAACAGGAGAGATGTTACTGGAGTAAAAAGAGATTTACATGTAAATTTAGCACTTGATGCTATTGATTATTCAGCAAAATCTAATTATAAGGCTGAATATCTTAAGAAAAAAAATAGACCATCTAATATTGTTGATTGTAAGTACTTTACAACTAATTTTTTACACTTAACAAAGAATTATAATGTAAATCATGAGGATAAAGATAGTTTTGTAATTTATATGTGTGTAGAAGGAACAGTTGTTTTTGAATACAAAAATCAACAAGAAAAAATAGCATTAGGAGAAACTATTTTAATACCTGCTTGTATTAAAAGTGTGGCTATTTTAACAGATAACGCTAAAATTTTAGAGGTTTATATAAAATAATAACAGGTCTAAAAAAATTAATTTTTTAGACCTGTTATTAAGCCAATCAAACTAATTGTTAAGAGGCTTTTTGTAAGCTATAACCAAATACAGCTTTACATATAATGTTTTGCTTTTCTTCTTTTTTTGATACTGTTATGTTTAAAATAACTTCAGTATCACTCATTTTTTTTATTTTATTACTGATAATAAGATTATCATTTAAATAAGCCTTTTTGATAATATCAAACTCAATACTTTTAAAGCTTAAACTAGCAGATTCTTTATGGAAACTTAGAGAGGAGTGTACGGTAGCTTCAATTTTGTCATATAAAATTGAAGTCTTTAATACTTTACTTTTGCTAACTTGTTTTTTGTTAACGGTAAATTGTAGTAAATTATTTTTAGAAGCAATGTAAGTGTTCATAAGTTAGGGAGTTATAGGTGTGAATTTAGACTTTTTAAAAAATTTCTTTTGTGCTAAGCATATAATTGTAGTTAACAGCATGTTAATTCGTTTGATGTTTTTTAATGTATTCATAAGTAATAAAGTTTAAAATTTAGTGAATAAAAAAAGGTGCTTTTTTTATAAAAAGCACCTTTTGTAATTTGTATTAAATATTGGTTTTAAAACCGTTGTTTAAAGCTATTTCTAGAGGTACTTTTTATATAGGCATATTTTTTATGCATGCGTGTATTGCACTTAATCATTTCGACTGTGTTTAAAATAATGCTATATGTATATAAAAGTACTTTCATAAGTATGGTCAAATTTAATAAAAAAAATCAGAAAACAGCTAAAAGTCTAAAAACATTAATGTTAAAGTTTTATTAAGTAGGTTTTTGCCAATATTAACACCTTGTTTAAATATGTATCTTTGAAAGGTATAAATAACTATATTTTATGAAAATAATTGCAATGATTCCTGCACGTTATAGTGCATCTCGTTTTCCTGGAAAATTAATGAAAAATTTAGGAGGTAAACCAGTAATTGTAAGAACTTACGAAGCTGCTGTTAAAGCAAATTTGTTTAGTGAAGTGTATGTGGTAACCGATTCTGAGATTATCTTTAAAACAATAACAGAAGCAGGAGGTAAGGCTTTAATGAGTTTAAAAGAACATGAATGTGGTTCAGATAGAATTGCAGAAGCTGTTGAAAATTTAGATGTTGATATTGTTGTAAATGTTCAAGGTGATGAACCTTTTATAGATACTGTTTCTTTATCAAAATTAATTCAAGCTTTTAAAGATGATAAAAATAATGAAATAGATTTAGCATCCTTAAAAGTACCGATGACAAATTTAGAAGATATTGAAAATCCGAATAATGTAAAAGTAATTACTGATGTAAATAATTTTGCAATCTATTTTTCACGAAGTGTAATTCCTTATCATAGAGATAAAGATGTAAACGTTACATATTACAAACATAAAGGTATATACGCTTTTAGAAAGAAAGCATTGATAGATTTTTATCACACACCAATGACTCCTTTAGAAGCTGCCGAAAAAATTGAATGTATTCGCTATTTAGAAGTTGGTAAAAAACTAAAAATGATTGAAACATCCGTAGAAAGTATTGGTATTGATACGCCTGAAGATTTAGAAAAAGCAATAACATATTTAGAAAATGAATAAAATTAAAGTCATTGCTTTTGATGCAGACGATACTCTTTGGGTAAATGAAACTTTTTTTAGAGATGCCGAAAATGAGTTTGCAAAATTGCTTTCAGGATATGAAACCGAAAATAAAATTCATCAAGAATTATATAAAAAAGAAATCGAAAATCTTAAAATTTACGGATACGGTGTAAAAGGTTTTGTATTATCGATGATAGAATGTGCCTTGGAATTATCTAATTATAAAATAAATCAAAAGATAATTGATAGAATTTTAGAAATTGGTAAAGAAATGCTAGAACAACCCATCGATTTATTAGATGGAGTAGAAGAAGTACTTCAAAAATTACAAGGGAAATATAAAATAATTGTAGCCACAAAAGGCGATTTATTAGATCAGGAACGAAAATTAGAAAAATCAGGAATCTTAAAATATTTTCATCATACAGAAGTTATGAGTGATAAAAAAGAAGCCGATTATTTAAAATTGATAAAACATTTAGATATTAATCCATCAGAATTATTAATGATTGGAAACTCATTAAAATCGGATGTTTTACCCTTGATTGAAATAGGTGCGACTGCAATTCATGTTCCTTTTCATACAACTTGGGCTCATGAACAGGTTACTGATGATCAAAAATTAGATAATTATAAAACAGTTGCTAATATTACCGAAGTATTAAATTTTTTATAAGTAAACTTTAATTTATAAAACAAAGCAACAGAGTTGCGTTAGTTAATGTTTTTATCTATTATTGCACCTTGGTTGTAATAGTAGGTGATAATGTTGGTTATAAAAAGTAAATCAGATTTTTTTGGAGCGTTAGCTAGCACATTGTGTCTTATTCATTGTGTAGCTACTCCATTTTTTTTTATGTTTAAATCCTGTGCAAAAACTTGTTGTGCAGCAGCTCCTTTTTGGTGGCAATTAATTGATTATTTCTTTTTAATAATATCACTTTTAGCAATTAGTCAAGTGTTAAGGAAAACTCAAAATAATTGGGTTAAACGACTATTTTTATTAAGTTGGTTTACATTATTTTTTGTTATAATAAATCAAAAAACAGGTTGGTTTACTATAGATCATACGATTATATATTATCCAATATTATCGTTAATAATTCTGCATATATATAATAGTAAATATTGTCAATACAATAAAAATAAATGTTGTACTTATACTTATGAAAAATAAAAAAGAAATTGAGGTCATTGGAGATAATCATTTTTCATCAAACATAAAAACGCCTTTAAGAGCTGATGCTTTTGATAAAACTGATGAAGAAAAAATAGAAAAAATAAAACATCATTTTAAAATGATAATGGAAGAAATGGGGCTAGATTTAAATGATGATAGCTTATCGGGTACTCCATATCGTGTTGCCAAAATGTATGTTAAAGAGCTTTTTTATGGTTTAAATCCAGTTAATAAGCCAAAATTATCAACATTTGAAAATAAGTATGGTTATAAAAAAATACTTATTGAGCAAAATATAAATATAGATTCATCACGTGAACATCATTTTTTACCTATAATTGGACATGCACATATAGGTTATTATCCGACTAAAAAAGTAATAGGTTTGTCTAAAATTAATAGATTAGTTGACTATTATTCTCATAGACCTCAGGTACAAGAAAGATTAGCGATTCAAATTTTAAACGATTTACAGAATATTTTAGATACAAAAGATGTTATTGTTGTAATAAATGCAAAACATCTTTGTGTTTCTTCAAGAGGTATAAAAGATAAAAATAGTTTTACAACAACTATAGAATATGGAGGTTGTTTTGAGAAAAAAGTAAACAGAAATGAGTTTTTAAACTTAATAACAAAAGAAATTTGATAAATAAAGTTAATATTTTTTAAAATATATGGAAGCTATTATTACAATAGTAGGTTTTTTAGGAGCTGGTAAAACAACTTTATTAAAGCATTTAGTTTTAAGTTATTTAGAAAAAAATTTCAATCCTTTTGTAATTTTAAATGATTATGAAAATGCAAATCTTGATGCATCTCAATTAGCAGATAATATAGAGCAACTTAACATTAAAGCGCTTACAGGTAGTTGTATTTGTTGTAGTGGTATAGATGAATTAAGAAATTATGTTAATAATACGCCTGAAAGAGTTAATGGTGTTACTTTAATTGAGGCCAACGGTACATCAGATGCTTGTACTTTGATGGAGTTTTTAGGTGTCGGATTAAATAAAAGGTTTTTACCACCTATTCAAATATCAGTTGTTGACGTTAAAAATTGGCAAAATAGAGGTGTTTATAATGATTTGGAGTTAAATCAAATTCAAGTTTCGTCATTAATTGTTTTAACTCATCTTGAAAAAACAACAAAAAAGCGACAAGAATTAGTAGTTAAAGAATTAAAAAATAATAATCCATATGCTACAATTTTAACTATAAATGAAATAGATATTTCTCTTTTTAATGAAAGTATATCATCAAAAAAAGATTACAAAAAATTAGCGCATAAAAAAGCACATTGGTCTTCTTGTTCTATTGATTTATTAAAAGTTCCTAGTTTAAAAAACATCTATTACATCTGTGAAAATTTGCCATCAACTATACAAAGAGTAAAAGGATGTGTTGAGGTAGAAAATGAAAAAGGATATACTTATTTTGAGAGAACTCCCAATGGAGAAGTATTTGTAAGACCTTTTAGAGGTATTCCAATAACAGTACCCAAGCTTTTAACAATTGGACCTGGTAGTGATATATCATTATTAAAAAAAGTTGTAAAAGAAAGTTTAAAAAAATTTTTATATAAAACAAAAACAATAAAATCAATCTGAATTAGATAAAATCAATTAATTTTGCAAAAAAATAATAATTATGGCAAGTATTAAAAATTTAAAAAAAGATATCGACTATACTTTAGGAGATATTATTGATATCTGTAGATTATCTGCTCAATTAAACCCTGGTGTAGATGCGGAAAAATCAGAAGCTATTGTTGACGAAGTTTTTGAAACTTTTGATACTTTAATCGAAAAAATTAATGCTAAAAATGTTGAGAATAAAAAAGCACATTTTAAAGCAATCAGTACTGAGTTAGAAGATAAGGCAAATGCTTTAATAGAAAAAGTAAATAACCTATAGTTAACTGTAAGTTAAATAATTAAAACCGATACTTTAACAAGTGTCGGTTTTTTTTTGCTAAATTTTAACATACTATAAGGAATAAATTGTTGTAAATTACGTTCGAAATATAGAACAATTAAACCCCCGTAATATAGTCATGGCAAGAGCAATGTACGAGTACACTAAAATAGTATTGGAAAAAGTAAGCTTCAATACTGATTTATTTTGTAGAGAGTTAGAAAAAGCATTAAACAGATTATTACCTTACGAAATAAATGAATTAACCATTTGGTTAAAACAATATACAGCAAACAAACCTAAACTATATGTTAGTTTAGCTTTAGTTAAATAATAAGCATAAAAAAAAGAAGCTTTTTTAGCTTCTTTTTTTGTGCTTGTCTCTAAGTTTTTTGATAAGTTTTCGATTAAAATCATGTTCGGAAATTTGTAAAGACAAGACCTTTTTAAAAGATAAGATTTTAGAAATTTTCTGATGAAATACAGTTTTTATTTCATGTTGCTCTTTTTTAATAGCTTGAATTCTTTCTAAAATTTCTTTGGCATCTTTTTCAGATAATGCATCAACACCACCATTATGATGTATCTTTTTTTTGAAAATAAGATGTTTTTCTCTATGAAGTGATTTTATTTTTTTGTCATATTTATTATAAATAGGCCAAAATTTTTGAGCTTCATCTTCTGTTAAATTTAATTTTTCGGTTAAGTAGGCAATTTTGTAAGTCTGAATTTTTTCAGAGCCTTCTTTTTTAAACTGTGCTTTACTAGAGAAGTTAGTTAATAAAGCGATACAGCATAGTAGTATACTTTTTTTCATTTTTTATTCAATTTCATTTAAGAGTGTTGTATTATCAATAGTATTTAAATAATCTTCTAAATTTTGGTTGTTTATAGATTGTAAAATATCAGTATCATCAAAAACTGAAGCATCTAAAACGAATCCCAATTCTTCATTATTACTAATACCATATCCATTTTCATACCATAAACTAATTTCTGTAGCAGTTATATCATCAAAAGTATACGTTTTTGTAGTATTTAAATAATGTAAACTAACAAATAATAATACAGAGGCAGCGGCAGTAAGTGGAATAAACTGTAACATTTTTTGATATAAAGAGATTAATTTTACTTTTTTAACATCTTCGGAAACTTTTATATCGACTTGTTTTAAAATAGCATCTTCAACAGTATCAAAATAATTAGATGGCGTTTTAAAATGTTGTTTTTTATCTAAATTATCTGTAATTATTGAAGATAAAATAGTGTCGTCTATTTCTTCAAAATAATTTTTAGGAATAGAAAACCCTGTTTTCTTACCTGTTTTTTGATTTATAAAATCTGTTGTATGTTTTAATTCTTTGTCCATCTCTATTCTAAGACTTTAATACAAGCAAAAGGTTTAATGGTAATTTTTGATAAATTGTTCAATTTTTTTAGCCGCAATATGATGTGATGCTTTTAAAGCACCTATTGAAGTACCTAGAATTTCTGAAATCTGACTGTATTTCATTTCTTCAAAATACTTCATATTGAAGATTAACTGTTGTTTTTGAGGGAGTGTTGCAATTGCTTTTTGTAAGATAAGGGCAATTTCATCTCCAGAAAACCAATGATCGCTATCTAAAGATGAAACTAATTTTTGTTGATATTCAGTTATATCAACATTTCTTTCTTTTGCCCTTTTGTTAATGAATGTAATCGCTTCATTTGTCGCAATTCTATACATCCATGAATATAATTTACTTTCTTTTTTAAAAGTATCAATATTTTTAAACACTTTTATAAAAGTGTTTTGTAAAACGTCATCCGCATCATCATGAGAAATAACAATTTTTCGTATATGCCAATACAATCGCTCTTTATAGAGTGATAATAGTTTTTTAAAAGCTATTTCTTTTGTTTTATTGTTTTTTAGCTCTGTTATAAATGTCAGTTCGTCAGTCGTCACCTAAAGATATTTAGATTTAGACTTTAAAAATAATAAAAGGTTTAAAATAAAACTAAATTATTTAAAGTCGCTTTCTTGAACAACCAAATAAACGTTTATCTTTTATAGTTTGAGAAACACCTTCAGGAAGCATTTCTTCCCAACCTTCTTCATTATCTCTAATCATTTTCAATACTTTTCTAGAGAAAATATGTAAACTTTCGTTATCGAAAGCTTTAATATCAATTAGTCTACCATTGTTTTTAAAGAATTTATAAAGCTCTTTCATTCGAGGATGTACTTTTAAGTTTTCACTAGTAGTAAATTCTCCTGTTTCCGTATTTTTATAAGGATACATATATACTTTTAAATCTCTGTAAAAAAGTTTACCAAAAGCTTCTAAAATACCACCGCTTAAATCACGATAATATTTTTCATCAAAAATTTGAACTAAATTATTAACCCCCATAGCTAGTCCCATTCTTTCTTTGGTAAACTCACTAAAGTAATCAACTAAACGGAAGTATTCTTGGTAATTAGTAATCATTACATTTTGTCCAAGTGCACAAAGTAATTCTGCTCTATCTAAGAAATCACGTTCATTAATCTGACCTTCAACACGAAGGTTACTCAAGGTGATTTCAAAAATAACTTGTGTGTTTTCTGCCTTCACTTTTTTCTCGGCTAAAAACATTGCTTTAGATCTTTCGAAGATATCCATATTTACTTTCGTAACAGGGCGATAACTTCCTCGAAGTGTTAAAATATTCTTTTTATAAAGTACTTGAGCAGGTAATAGGTTGTTTCCATCAGGGCCGAACATTACGGCATTTGTCATTCCGTTTTTAACTAATTGTAAGCTCATTAAACGGTTATCAACATACATAAATCGTGGTCCAGAGAAATTAATCATATCAATTTCTAAACGGTCACTATCAATATTATCGTAAAAAGATTTTAATAAATCCTTTGGATTATCATTTAAATAATAAGCTCCATGAATTAAATTAACACCTAAAACACCTAAGGTTTCTTGTTGTTGACGAGCATCAGTTTCTTTAAAACGAAGGTGTAAAATAATTTCGTTGTAATCTTCTAACGGATCTAATTGAAAACGAACACCAATCCAACCATGACCTTTAAATTTTTTTGAAAAATTGATGGTTGCTACAGTATTAGCGTAACTAAAAAACAATTTATCAGGATGTTTATTACGGTCAAGACGTTCTTCAATTAAGTCCATCTCATGTTTTAACATTTTTTTTAAACGTTTTTCTGTAACATAGCGATTATCACTTTCAACACCATAAATAGCATCTGAAAAATCTTTATCATAAGCACTCATTGCTTTAGCTATAGTACCAGAAGCTCCACCAGCTCTAAAAAAATTACGAACTGTTTCTTGCCCTGCACCAATTTCAGCAAACGTTCCATAAATATGAGGGTTTAAATTAATTTTTAAAGCCTTACTAGTAGTAGTAGGTACTGTACTTATTTTCTGATCACCTTTCAGTGTAATTGCCATGTTCTTCTTTTTTACTTGCAACAAATGTACTGAAAATTGCAACTATCAGATAACTTTTTTATTGTATTTTTGTATTAACAATGAACAATAAAATGCAATTGAAAGTTACTTTTTTGGGTACAGGAACTTCTACGGGAGTTCCAATGATTAATAGCACGCATCCTGTGGCATTATCTAAGGATAAAAGAGACAGGCGATTACGTTCGTCGATTGTTGTTTCTTGGGATGATATTAATTACGTTATTGATTGTGGACCTGATTTTAGGCAACAAATGATTCGTGAAAAAGTGGCATCAATAAATGGAATTCTATTTACTCATTGAACACGCCGATCATATTGCTGGTTTAGACGAAATAAGACCGTATTGTTTTCAAATGGGCGCAGTTCCTATTTATACAACAGAAAGAGTATTAGGAGTTTTAAAGAAAAGATATGATTATATTTTTAAAACTGAAAACAGGTATCCAAGTGCGCCAGAAGTGGCAATCAATATTATTTCTCACCAAAATAGTTTTATTCTTGATGGTGTTAAAGTGACTCCGATAGAAGTAATGCACGGTTGGTTACCTATATTAGGGTATCGATTTAATAACATTGCATATCTTACTGATATTAAAACAATTTCATCCGAAGAAAAAAAGAAATTGACTAATTTAGATGTTTTAATTGTTACAGGATTACGAAAAGAACCGCACGCAACACATTTTAATTTAGAAGAATCATTGGCGTTTATTGCTGAAATTAAACCTAAAAAAGCATATTTGACACACATAAGCGAATTATTAGGTTTGCATGAAGAGGTTGAAAAAGAATTGCCTGAAAATGTTTTTTTAGCATACGATGGATTAAAAATTTAAAAAACGATACTATTATTTTTATTTATAATACAATTGATTTAAAAGACAATAATTAATTTTATCTTTTAAAATAGCTTTCTATTTTTACATTAAATATTTAAGTAAATGAAAATAATTATATCGCCAGCAAAATCATTAGATTTTGAAACAAAAGCAACAACAAATACATATACACAGCCAAGGTTTTTAGATAAATCGATAAAATTAAATCAGAAATTAAAAACACTTTCTAGACAAGATTTAAGTGATTTAATGAAGATTTCTGATGATTTAGCAAGTTTAAATTATCAAAGAAACAAAGATTGGCAAATACCTTTTAATTTAGAAAATGCCAAACAAGCTATCTTTTCTTTTACAGGAGCAGTTTTTAAAGGAATTGATGTAAATTCATTATCCGAAGAAAAAATACCAACTTTACAAAATAATCTTAGAATTTTATCAGGATTATATGGTTTATTAAAGCCTTTAGATTTAATTCAACCGTATCGTTTGGAAATGGGAACAAAATTAAAAGTTGGTGAAACAGAAAATTTATATAAATTTTGGAATGATACCTTGGTAAATTCTTTAAATGATGAGTTAGAAGATGATGAGTTATTAGTGAATTTAGCGAGTTTAGAATATTTTAAAGCTTTGCCAAAAAAACTTTTAAAAGTACCAATGATAACGCCTGTTTTTAAAGATTTTAAAAATGGAGAATATAAAACCATCATGACTTTTGCTAAAAAAGCACGTGGATTAATGGTACGTTATATTATTGAAAATGATGTTAAAACTATAGACGGATTAAAAGGTTTTAATATTGATAATTATGCTTTTTCTGAAGAAATGTCTACCGAAACAGAATTATATTTTACAAGATAAATGATTAAAAAAATCCTGAAATTAGCCGTTTTATCAACAATATTTGTATTGATTGCTATTTATTTGTGTAACTTTTTAATAGAAAAACAAACAAAAGATAAACTTTATACTAGTGTTTCTGAAATTCCGAAACATAAAGTCGGGCTTGTTTTGGGTACGTCAAAACATCTGTTAAATGGGCGAGTAAATTTATATTACAAGTATAGAATTAGAGCGGCAGTATCATTATATGAATCAGGAAAAATTACTTTTATTATTGTTAGCGGTGATAATAGCACCGAAAAATATGACGAGCCAACTACGTTTAAAAATGATTTAATAAAAGCGGGTATTCCTGCGGATAAAATATTTTTAGATTATGCAGGTTTCCGAACATTAGATTCTGTTGTAAGAGTTAAAGAAATATTCGGGCAAACAGATGTTACTATTATTTCTCAAAAATTTCATAATGAAAGAGCCATTTATTTAGCGAATCATTTTGGTGTGAAAGCTATTGGTTTTAATGCTAAAGATGTTTCTGGTAGATACGGGCTAAAAGTTCAATTAAGAGAATATTTAGCCCGAGTAAAAGTATTTGTTGATATTTTATTTAATATTCAACCGAAATTTTTAGGGAAATCAATAGAAGTGAAATAGGTTATTTTTTAGAACAAAATGATTAATTTCTTTTTAGATAGCTAATATCTAACCTGTTTTTACCTTTCTTATTCTTTGTGAATTTAGTAGATACACATTCGTTACAAGTAACTTTTTTTTCATTATTGAAATAATCAGTAGCTGTTATCTTATTGTTTTTGATTTGTTTAGCAATGGTTTTGAATCTTGTTTTATGAATTGTAGTATTTAAAAGTTTTTCTTTTAAAATAGATTCGTTCTCATTCCCTAAAACATACATTTTTAATAAAAAATCATTACAACCATTAATACTAAAGGCATATTCAAAATCTTCTTCTTTGTAAAACTCTAATTTTAGTTGATTAAAAGCAGGGTCTATATCATAATTGGTTTTATACTCTTCTTTGAAGATGCGTTTATTTTTCATTGCTGACATAGCACAATCAATATAGTTTAGCGATATTATTTTACCATTTTTAAACCCAAGATGCGTATTTATATGATAAATAGGGAATTTATTCATGTTACTTTGATGGCTTGTGCTTATTTTAATAATAGGTGTTTTGTTTTTAAATCCTTCAATGTTATAGATGTAATTAGAGAAATCGCCAAAGCCAAAATACCCGATATAATCTATATTTGTTGGCGATTTTATTTGAACAATACCATAAGAAACCATAAATTCATTTCCACCGTCACTAGTATCCGTTATTTTTGCCCACATATCTTGTGTACCATCTTTATTAAAATCATTTAAACTTTCGTCATAGAGTTCTATATCTACAGTACCTAATGTAAAATTATGGTCTAAATTATAAATAATATAATGTTTTCCAATAGAATAGCCCTTATATATAGAGAAAAGCTCTGTTAGATATTTTTCACGAAAACTACCTTTTATTTTTTCATTATCAGTTTTACAAGATTGAAATAAAAAGAAACTAAGGATTATAATGGTTATTTTTTCTTTCAATGTTTTTTGCATAAACATTTATTATGTTCTTTAGATGAATAAATTTAATAAATAAAATTTTTAAGTTCTGATATAAGAAGGTAAATTACTTTATAAAAAAACAAAAACCCTCTTAAAAAGAGAGTTTTTATAGTTTTTTATAATGATGATTTTTTTAACAAGCTGCTAAACCAACAGTAATTGCTAAACCACCTTCTGAGGTTTCTTTATATTTTCTGTTCATATCTTTAGCGGTTTCCCACATAGTATCGATAACTTTATCTAAAGGAACTAACGATTCTTTAGGGTTCGTTTCTAAGGCTAATTCGGCGGCGTTAATTGCTTTAATTGCGCCCATAGCATTACGTTCAATACAGGGTATTTGAACTAAACCTCCAATAGGGTCACAGGTTAATCCCAAATGATGTTCCATTGCTATTTCTGCTGCAACTAAACATTGCCCAGGAGTTCCTCCTAAAAGCTCTGTAAGTGCTGCTGCTGCCATTGCTGATGAAACACCAATTTCTGCCTGACATCCACCCATTGCTGCTGATATGGTCGCATTCTTTTTAAAGATACTTCCAATTTCACCAGCAACTAATAAGAATTTTTTGATGTGTTCAAAATCAGCATCATGATTTTCAATAACTAAATAGTACATTAAAACAGCAGGAATTACACCTGCACTTCCATTTGTAGGAGCTGTAACCACTCTACCTAAAGCAGCATTTACTTCATTTACAGATAAAGCAAAACAACTAACCCACTTTAATATTTCACGAAATTTTACTTCAGTACTTCTTATAGAAGTAATCCATTCTTGTTCGTTGGTGTAAGTTGTATCTTTAATTAGTTTTTCGTGTGTACCAAAAGCTCTACGTTTTACGTTTAATCCGCCAGGTAAAATACCACCCGTATGACAACCGATATACATACATTCTAGCATGGTATCCCAAACACGTTTTAGTTCTGCATCAATTTCAGAAGGAGATTTTAAAACTAATTCATTCTGATAAACAATTTCAGAAATCTTTTTGTTTTCTTTCTCGCAATAAGCTTCTAATTCTGTAGCTCTATTTACAGGATAAGGAAAGTTCTTTTTATTGATTTCTGCTTCTGATTGTACTTTTACTTCTTCTTGAATAACAAAACCACCACCAATAGAATAATACGTTTCTGTAGAAACTTCTTTTCCTTTATAAAAACCTCTAAAAGTTAATGCATTAGAATGAAAAGGTAAGAAGTTTTGATTAAAAACAACATTTTCAATAGAAAACATTATTTCTTTTTCGGCATTGAAATGTAATTCTTTTGTTTCTTTTATTTTATTGATGATACTATCGATGTCATCAACAGGAATATATTCAGGATCGGTACCGCTTAAGCCTAGTAAAACAGCTAAATCTGTTGCATGACCTGTTCCTGTTAACGATAAAGAACCGTATAAATCTATTTTAATACCATCAATGGTATCAAAAATAGCTATTTCTTTTAATTTTTCAATCCATTGTTGTCCTGCTCTCCAAGGACCTAAGGTGTGTGAGCTAGAAGGACCAACGCCAATCTTAAGCATATCAAAAACACTAATAAACTGAGACATATATATTATTTGTTTGTTGAGCGCTAAAATAGAAAAAGTCCTGTATTTAAATCAATACAAGACTTTTTTTTATAAAAAAATGTGAATATTACATTCCGTACACTGATTCTTTGCTAAATTTCTTAGCTAATAGGTAATATACAACAGCACGATATTTGCTTCTTTCTGATCTTCCAATTTCTTCCATAACTTCATCAATAGCCTTATCTAATTCAGGACCATCTGTTAAGCTTAATTTTTTTATTAAAAAGTTATTCTTAACCGTTAATAATTCTTTAGGATCGCTACCTGATACCGTTTCTGCATCTCTTTTATAAATAGAAGGACCTAACCCTTTAGTAACTGCTGTTAATAACTCAAGGTTTACAGAAAGTTTTCTGTCATCCATAAATTTTTTATATAATACTACTTTTTCGTCGAATTTACTCATAATTTTTTCTTTTAATTAATTTTTAATGTTCTTGTTCCAAATATAGAAAAATAATCTGTTCTTTCATATAGGAAAAATAAAATAACTACATCTACTCAGTTTGTTATGATTTTTATAACACTGTCAGTTATAATTAATTTTAGACAGTCTGACATTTTAGCATTTTTTTATCAAAAATAATAATATAGAACTATTATAATACTTGTTTTAAGCGATAGTGGAAGGTAAATTGTTAAAAACAAAAACAATTAATATTGCTTAGGCATTATTATTGTAGTATATTTAGCTACAATCAAATAAGTAGCTTATGTCGATATTAAAATTTGAATCTATGTTGAAAACCAACGATGTCTATTTTTTTGATGCTGTTGAGTTTGAAACAATTATTGAACATTATTTAAATATAGCTAAAAATTCTTTAGCTAAAAAAGCAGTAGAATTAGGTTTAGAGCAACATCCTTCTTCAATTCAATTAAAACTAATGAAGGTCGAAATTTTAGTTTTTGAAAATAAATTGATAGAAGCAGTTCAGATGTTGAAACAAATTGAAGCTATTGAACCTTACAATGATGAGGTTTTTATTCAGAAAGCACTGATTTTATCTAAAAAGAAACAACATATTGAAGCAATAGCTGTATTAAAAGAATCTTTAAGTTTTATTGAAGATCCTGCAGATATTTGGTCAATGCTAGGTATGGAGTACTTATATTTAGATGATTACGAAAATGCACGTTTAAATTTTGAAAAATGTGTAGAAGTTGATGCTGAAGATTTTTCATCTTTATATAATATTGTATACTGTTTTGATATGCAAGAAAGCCATATAGAAGCAATACAGTTCTTGAATGCATATATAGATAAAAACCCATATTGTGAAGTAGCTTGGCATCAATTAGGAAGACAATATTCTGAAATAGGTATGTATAGAGAAGCACTTACTTCTTTTGAATACTCGGTATTAATAGATGAGACTTTTATTGGTGGATATTTAGAAATAGCAAAAACCTTAGAAGATTTGAATCGTTATGAAGAAGCGATTAAAAACTATATGATTACTATCGAAGTAGACGATCCGACGGCTTTTGTATATATAAGAATAGGTGAATGTTACCAGAAATTAGAAAATGTTAATTTAGCATGTCATTTTTATAAAAAAGCAGTTAAAGAAGACCCTTTGTTAGATAAAGCATGGATGTTATTAACAAATGCTTGTTTTGATACTGAAGATTATCAAAGAGCTTTATATTACGTAAAAAAGGCTATTCATATTGATGAAGGAAACGCTTTTTATTGGAGAAGATACGGAGATATAAATTTGAAGTTGAATTTTTATGAAGAAGCAGTAAAAGCATTTTCTACCTGTATTAATTTAGGTGATGATGAAATAGAAATCTATATTGAATTAGCAGATATATTGTTGTTTTTAGGTGAATTTGATGATGCTTTAAAAATATTAATCAAAGCTAAAAAAATATACAAAGAATTTGCAGAAATTGAATATCGTTTATGTGGTTTGTTTATGATTTTAGATAAAGAAGACTACAGTTTAACCCATTTTAAAAATGGATTAGCAATTGATTTCGAATATCATGATGTAATAAATGAGCTGTATCCTACAGTTTTTGAACATGAAAAAATTAAACAGATTTTATCAAATTATAAAAAAGCCTTGAATTAATTCAAGGCTTTTTTATATATAAACTCAGTTTGACAGATTTGGTTTTTTAGCAATAAAAGATTTTTAAATGAAATTTAAAGTTCTTAATTAAGAAATACGTTTCCAAATTTTTAGTAAAATACCAATAGAAACTAAGGTTACTACGGATAATATTGTAGCTAATAATGTTTTACCGTAAATCCAATTTCCAGTAGCGAATAAGAAGCTATAAACTCCAATTGTACCTGTAATAAAACCGACTATTTTTACACCAATATTTTTAAACTTATCTTCTCCTTCAAAAATTAAGGCTTCAAATTTATCAATAGTTTTGGTATCACTAGGTTGTGTTAAAATCGTCACTAAAACCCATCCAACACTTGTTATAACTACTCCGATAATTAATTGCCAATGTCCAGCAATATTAAAAAATGGATTATCCATTTTTCCATTGATAAAAAAGAATAATGCAATTACAAATGAAATAGCCATTGCAGCAATTTCACTATATGGGTTTATTCTACTCCAAAACCATCGTAAAATAAATAATAATCCTGTTCCTGCTCCAATTTGTAATAATAAATCAAATACATCTTTTGCTGATTTTAAATAAAAAGAAAATAAAGCTGCACATAACATTAATAAAACTGTAGAAACTCGACCAACAACAACTTTTTGTTTTTCAGAAGCGCTTTTATTGATAAAACGACTGTAAAAATCATTTACTAAATAGGAGCTTCCCCAATTTAATTGTGTTGAAATAGTACTCATAAAAGCAGCGATTAAAGAAGTTAATACAATTCCTAATAAACCTGCTGGTAAATAAGTCATCATTGCGGCATATCCAACATCATGCCCTTGCATTTCTGGAGATAACCTTGGGAATGCTTGATTACATGCTTTCTAAACTTGGAAAGATAATTAACGAAGCTAATCCAACAATAATCCAAGGCCAAGGACGTAGAGCATAATGTGCAAAATTGAAAAATAAAGTAGCCCAAGTAGCATTTTTTTCATCTTTAGCTGCTAACATTCGCTGTGCTATATATCCGCCACCACCAGGTTCTGCTCCAGGATACCAAGTACTCCACCATTGTACTGCAAACGGAATTATAAATAAGGTAATTAATGATTCTGTATTTGAAAAATCAGGAAGCATATTTAATTTATCACTTACATTAGGGTGATTTAATAAGTTTGATAAACCATTTATTTCAGGAAGATTAATAATATAAACTGTTGCCCAAACCGAACCAATCATAGCTATTATAAATTGAATAAAATCGGTAAGTAAAACACCTTTTAATCCGCCTAAAGAAGAATAAATTACTACAATTATAGAGGAATATAATAGCATTTCACTTTGTGATATTCCTAATAAAATATTTGCGATTTTTGCACCTGCCAAGCAAACTCCTGCCATGGTAATAATATTGAAAATTACGCCTAAATAAATAGCTCTAAATCCTCTTAAAAAACCTGCCATTTTACCTGAATACCGCAGTTCGTAAAATTCTAAATCAGTAGTAATTCCTGATTTTCGCCAAAGTTTAGCATAAAAAAATACGGTAAGCATTCCTGTAAGTAACATTGCCCACCAAACCCAATTACCCGAAACACCATTTTTACGAACTAATTCTGTAACTAATCCAGGAGTATCTGCGGCAAAAGTGGTTGCAACCATTGAAACACCTAATAGCCACCAAGGCATATTTCGTCCAGATAAAAAGAATTCAGCACTGCTTTTTCCTGCAGATTTTGAAGCCCAAATACCTATAAATAATGAAAGTATAAAAAATCCGATAATAATTGAGTAATCGAGAGTGGTTAATATCATATAGTTTTATTTAAAAGGCTAAATGTAGTTAAATAATCTGATACGTTAAATTTCAATCAAACTCAAAAAATGATTTTATGTTTTGATAAAAAATCACTTAAAATGAGTAAATTTGATATTCTTTTTATGAAAAAATAAAATAGTAGTGCCGAATAATTTTATCAGTAGAAGCACAAAAGAGTTACTATTAATTTATATAAATAAAAAAAGTAGTAAAAGGTCACAATAACATAGATCTGAGGTTTAAGAATCACTGATATTATGACGATATAATTTCAAAATAAGAATATTAAATAGTTAACACAATGATAAAAATAGGAATTAACGGATTTGGAAGAATAGGTAGGTTAGCTTTCCGTTCTGCCGTGAAAAGAAAAAATGTGCAAGTAGTTGCCATTAATGATTTGTTAGACGTAGAGTATTTGGCCTATTTATTAAAATATGATTCTGTACACGGTCGTTTTGATGGTGATATTGAAATAAAAGACGGAAACTTAGTTGTAAATCAGCAGGTTATTAGAATTACTGCTGATAAAAATCCTGAGAATTTAAAATGGGATGAAGTTGAAGCAACATATGTTATTGAAGCAACGGGTTTTTTTACTGATAAAGATAAAGCCGCTTTACATATAAAAGGAGGCGCAAAAAAAGTTGTTATATCAGCACCTTCAAAAGATGTAAACATGTATGTGATGGGCGTAAATCATAAAGATTTAAAGGCTGATGAAGTGGTTTTTTCAAATGCTTCTTGCACCACAAATTGTTTAGCTCCCGTAGTTAAAATAATTAATGATGCCTACGGATTAACAGAAGGAATTATGACTACAGTTCACGCTGCAACCGCTACACAAAATGCTGTTGATGGTTTTAATAAAAAATGGCGAAGAGGACGTTCGGCAATAAATAATATTATTCCAACATCAACAGGAGCAGGAAGTGCGGTGATAAAAGTAATTCCTGAAATGAAAGGAAAACTAATAGCAATGGCAGTTCGAGTTCCTACAGCAGATGTTTCTTTAATCGATTTAACTTTTAAAACAGCTAAAGCAACTTCTTTAGAAGAAATTATGTCGACTTTTAAATTGGCTTCAGAAAATGAATTTAAAGGAATTATAGGGTATACTGAAGATGAGGTAGTTTCTCAAGATTTTGTATCAGAAACTAGAATATCAGTAATTGATGCTGCTGCAAGTTTAGAGTTAAATGAAAACTTTTTTAAAGTGATTTCTTGGTATGATAACGAATTTGGTTACGCTACTAAAATTGTTGATTTATTAGAATATTCAGCTTCTTTGTAAGTTTATACAAGAAGTGTAAAAGCACAAAAAAATCCCTGCTATTTTATTAGTAGGGATTTTTTTTATTGAATTATTTAATCGCAATCATGCTAATTTCTACATTTACAAACTTTGGTAAATTAGCAACTTCTACAGTTTCTCTTGCAGGTGCAGTTGCTTCGTTAAAATATTTAGCATAAACACTATTTATTTTACTGAAGTTATTCATATCAGAAATAAAAATAGAAGCTTTTACAACATTTTCAAAAGTCATTTCAGCAGCAGCTAAAACTTCTTTCATATTTTCCATTACTTGTTTTGTTTCAATTTCAATAGTATCCATTACTAATTCTCCATTTTCAGGATTAAAAGCAATTTGACCAGAAGTATATAATGTATTTCCGCTTAAAACAGCTTGGTTATAAGGACCAATAGGAGCAGGAGCTTTATCTGTAATAATAATTTTTTTCATTTTATGATGTTTTAAAGTTGTGTGTTTTATCTTGATGTTTAGAATAATATTCTATCTGGCGGTTTGTTTTTATCCCATTTTAAATCGCTTAATACAGCTGATTTAACACCTATAAAGAAATTATAAGAAGAATTGTTTCCGAAAGGAATCCAGTTAAAATTTAATTTCCAACTGTCTAAATCTCTTGAGAAATTTAGACTGGTATAAGTAAATCCATTATCTTTAACATCATAACCAGAAGAAAAACCAACCCCCCATTTAGCTGATAAATCTAGACTTCCACTAAACATTAATGAATTATTACTAATAGCACTTACAAGCCCATTATTAGTGTAATTCAATGCATAGGCTAAGTTTAATGACCAAGGTACGTTGTTTTTGTATAATATTGTTTCTTTAACTTCAGTTTCTTCTTTGTTTTTATTGCTTTTTCTAGTTGAAAAATCGTTGGTTTTAGATTTATTTTGTCCAAAAAGATCAGGAGTATCTTGAGCACCATTTCCGTTATTTTTCTTTTTATCGTCTCCTTCTTTTTTCTTTTGAAAATCTTTACTAGATAATGAATAGTTTGCTGTTATTCCTGCAGTTTCTATCCTAAATATTTTAGAATTAAATTCATCTATTTGTTCTCCTTTACTATTAATTTGATAAGGATCTAAAGACATATTGGCATTTAAAGCTAATTTATCTTTAAATAAACGAGTACCTAAGCTAACTGCAACATTACTCCATCGAAGACTATCTTTAGTAATATCATAATTGGTACTAAAATTTAAGTTGTTTAAAAGAGTAACTTTTCTATCTTCTTCATCACTATCAGGATCTTTTGGAGCTACTTTTGCTTCTAAAACGTTATTAACAGAAATACCAATACTATTTGAAGTTCCGCTACCAGGTGTACCGTATATTCCTCCTTCAAAAGGAGAATAAGTAAGTAAGTCTGTAGGATCTGAATTTTGTTGTACTTGTAAGTTGTGTTCTTTTGCAAAATCAGGTCGGTATCCGTAAGAAATAGAAGGTCTTATTGTATGACGAATGGCTTTTAAACGACCTTTTTTAAAGTTAAACGTTCCGTAGATATTGGTTGATAAAGAGACTCCAAAATTATATTCATTAAAACGATTAAAACCACTAATAGAATCATTTTCAATAACGCCTAATTTTTTTGTGCTAGGATTAATTAATGTAGCATTGTATGTTTTATTAATTTTATCGAAATACCAAACATCTTTATAACTAGCATTTGGTGATACAGTAAAATATTTAAAAGCTTTTAAGTTTGTATTTGTACTTATATTATGTTGAATTCCTTTTTTAGCTGTTTCAAACATTTTAGCAGTAAAAAACTCATCATCAGTTGTATCTATTTGATATTTACCTTGTAAGCTGTAGTTAAACCCTGTTTTTTGAATAGCATTGTTTTTAGCACCACCTTTACCTGTAAATGGATAAATACGATCCATATTTACTTGTAAAGAAGGAAGCGTCATTGTTATTGCTTCTGTTTCTGTATTTTGAGAATGTGTTGCCGTAAGACTCACATTAAAAGGTGTACCAACAATTTTTTTAGAGTAAGATATAGAAGAACTTAATGTATTTGTTAAGTATTCAGCATTATTTGATTCGTTTAATGATTGCTTATAGTAGGTGCTACTACCTAAATTAACAGAAGCCGAAAAGCTAGAGTTTGGGCTCGATTTACTATCTTGGCTATGACTCCAACGAATATTAAAATTAGAAGATTTTCTATAATCGCTAAGTCCTCGAATACCTTGAATAATGTTTTCAAAATTAAAACTAAAATTTCCGCTAAAATTATAACGTTTATAATAGCTAGATTCGGTTTTTAATCCCCAACTTCCGTTGGTGTATAAATCTCCTAAAACAGTTAAATCAAAATAATCACTTAAAGCAAAGTAATATCCACCATTTTGCATAAAAAACCCTTGACTATTACTATCTCCCCAAGAAGGAATAATAAAACCAGAAGTTCTTTTATCGCTTAAAGGTAAATACGCAAAAGGTAAATATAAAGGAGTTGGTACATCGGCTAAAACTAAATGACTAGGTCCTACAATTATTTTTTTACCAGGTACTAATTTTGCTTTACTAGTTTGTATATAGTAATCTGGTATTTTCTTTTTAGAGGTTGTAAAACGCATTCTACGCATATAAATAGTAGAATCGTTTACACGTTTTGTTTTTTCGGCATAAGTTATAATTCCATCTTGAACAGTTTTTACACCATAAACAAGTGCTTTTTTTGTTTTGAAGTTAAATAAAATTGAATCTTGTTCTGATTCTTGTGCACCTTGTTTAAAAACGGGTCTTTGATGATAACCTAAACTATCTTTTATTCCTTTGGCATAAACGGTATTATTTTTATAATCGAGTACAATTATACCAGCCTTTAAATCAATATCAGTATAGGTTACTTGAGCTTCATTATATAAGGTTACCGTTTTGTTTTTCGCATTTTGAATGGTGTAATCTTTCGCATTGTGAGTAATAATTCCATCTATAACCTCCTTAGGTTTAATCGAATCATTTACAATAGTGTCTTTTTTCAAGTTTAAAAGTCCTTCTTTTCTTAAATTAATCAAGTTATCTTTTGATTGATTTAAAGCCGTTTTTTCTTTAGCCTTCTTAGAGGTAATACTTGTTTTACCAAAATCCTGAGCCACACTAATTTGGTAACAAAAAAGGTAGAAAACTAAAAGTATGTAAGTTAGATTTGTTCGCAATGTTATAAATGCTATTTTTGTGTTATATTTAAAAGCTTTGGCGTACTATTTGTATGCCTAAATACAAAAACCAAAAATAGTTAAATTTTATTGATGCAATTCTTAAAATTAAGTAAATATAATCACTTGAAAAATTTTTTTTATTTTTAATCTCTATATTTTTTTTATTGGGACTATCAACGGTAGTTTCTGCTCAAAAAAAATATACAATTGTTCTTGATGCTGGTCATGGAGGAAAAGATGCTGGAGCGTCAAGAGGATCTTATATCGAAAAAAAAATAGCCTTAAAATTAGCCTTAAAAGTAGGCGAAATTTTAAAAAAAGATAATACAATAAATGTTGTTTATACACGCAAAAAAGATATTTTTGTAGAGCTTCATAAACGAGCGAGTATTGCAAATAAGAAAAATGCTGATTTATTTGTATCTATACATTGTAATTCAAATAATTCAGGAAAACCCCACGGATCAGAAACTTATGTTCTTGGTTTGAAGGGTAATGATGTGAATTTTGAAATTGTAAAAAAAGAAAATGCTGTTATTCTATTAGAAGAGGATTACAAAAAAAATTATGATTATGATCCTAATTCAGCCGAATCATTAATAGGTTTATCTGTTTTACAGGAAGAAAATTTAGACGCAAGTTTAAGTTTGGCTAGTTTAGTTCAAACTAATTTTAAAAGTATAAAAAGGTATGATAGAAAAGTAAAACAAGCTAATTTTTTAGTATTGAGAGAAACTGTTATGCCAAGTGTTTTAATTGAGTTAGGTTTTTTATCAAACAAAACAGAAGGAAAGTTTTTAAACTCATCATATGGGCAGTTAAAAATGGCAAAATCACTTGCAACTGCCATAAAAAATTATGTAAAAAGATTAAAATTAAATACTGTTCAAGAAAAAGTAATAGCAAAATCATCAGAAAAAAAGAAACTAAAAAAGTTAAAAAAACTTATTCTAAATCAATAAAAAAGAAACATACTAAAAAAGTTTCTTCTAAAATAGTTTTTAAAGTACAAGTGTCTGCTTCTCGAAAAAAATTAAGTAAAAATAGTTTTAAAGGCTTAAAAGATATTGAATCAATGTTTATAGGCGGTTATTATAAATACTATTATGGAAGTTCTTCTAGTTTTTTAAAGGTAAAAAAATCGTTAACTAAAGCTCGAAAAACTGGGTATAAAGATGCGTGGGTCGTTGCTTTTAAGGGAGATAAAAGAATATCGATAAAAGAAGCCTTAAAAAAGCATTAATTTAGAGAAAATCTGTATTTCTACTCCCAAAATTATTAGTATTTTCGTGCTATAATTTTTATATATGTCAAAAGAACTTAAAACGGGTATTGTTGCTGTAGTTATTATAGTATTATTTATTTGGGGGTATAATTTTTTAAAGGGTGAAAACCTATTTAGTGGTAGTCGTAGACATTTTTTTGTTGAATATGAAAATATTAACGGACTGAATAAAGCGAGTTTAGTAACTATAAATGGTTTAAAAGTAGGGAAAATTGATGAGATTTCATTTAATAAAACTCCTGAAAAACAAGGAATTTTATTAGTTGAGATATCTTTAGAAAGCGATTTAGAATTTTCTAAAAATAGTATTGCTAAAATATATTCAGCAAGCTTAATGGGCGGGCAAAATTTAGCAATTGTTCCAAAATACGATGGTGGGTTAGCTGTTTCTGGTGATTATTTAAAAGGCGAAGTTGAGGGTGATCTTTTTTCATCTGTAAGTGAAAAATTAAATCCTATTCAATCAAATCTAAAAAATGTATTAGTAGGTGCGGATTCTTTATTAATCGGAATTAATGATGTATTAGATGAAAAATCACGTAAAAGTTTAAATAGAAGTATTCTTGGTTTAGAAGGAACAATTACCGATGTTCGAAAAACATTGACATCAGTAAATAATTTATTGAGTAATAGTAAAGAAAATTTAACTGCAACACTTGATAATACTAAAAAAATCACGGATAATTTCTCGAAAATATCAGATGATTTAGCTAAATCTAATTTAGGAGCAACCGTTAAAAAATTAGAAACAACTTTAAGTAATGTAAACGGTTTATTAGCAAATATGAAAGCCGGTAAAGGAACTTTAGGTAAGTTAATGACCGATGATAAAATGTACACTAACTTAACAAATGCTTCTAAAGAAATGGAAGAGTTGTTGCGAGAAATGAAGTTAAATCCAAAACGATTTGTTCATATTTCATTATTTGGTAAAAAAGTAAAACCATATAATGAAGAAGCAAATATCAAAAATGTAAGCACTAAATAAGCTTATCAATATTAACCCTTACAAAATTTAATAAATATAGAAGATGGAGAAATATTTATCAAACATTATTTTTGCAGCCATTTTAATTACGGGTATTGGATACTTTGTAATGAATGTTCGTAAGCTTATTCGAAATATCAAATTAGGAAAAGACATCAATAGAACAGATAGAAAACCTGAGCGTTGGAAAAATATGGCTAAAATAGCCTTAGGACAGTATAGAATGGTGCGTCGTCCGCTTTCAGGAATTTTACATATTGTTGTATATGTAGGTTTTATTTTGATTAATATCGAAATGTTAGAAATTGTAATTGATGGATTATTAGGAACACATCGTGTTTTTCAGCCTATTCTAGGAAATACAATTTATGGTTTCTTAATTGGTAATTTTGAAATATTAGCAGCCTTAGTTTTTGTTGCTGTAACGATATTTTGGTTACGTAGAAATATAGAAAGAGTAAAACGTTTTTGGAATAAAGAAATGACAGGTTGGCCAAAGAATGATGGTAATATTATTCTTTATTTTGAAATGGTGTTAATGTCGTTATTTTTAATAATGAATGCTACTGATGTTCCTTTTCAAGAAGCAGGAGCAGGAAATGTAATTTCTCAATTTATAGCACCTTTATTTGATGGATTTTCATCAGAAGAATTACATACGATAGAAAAATCAGCTTGGTGGATACATATTGTAGGTATTTTAATTTTCTTAAATTATTTATATTATTCTAAGCATTTACATATTTTATTAGCGTTTCCGAACACCTTTTTTGCAAATTTAAAACCTAAAGGACAATTCACAAATGTTGAATCGGTTACTAAGGAAGTAAAAATGATGATGGATCCAGATGCTGATCCGTACGCAATGCCTGAAGCAGGAGCAGAAGAAGAAGAAGTTCCTGAGAAATTCGGAGCATCTGATGTTACCGATTTAAATTGGGTACAATTAATGAATGCTTATACTTGTACTGAATGTGGACGTTGTACATCTTCACTGTCCTGCTAGTTTAACGGGGAAAGAGTTATCTCCTCGAAAAATTATGATGGACACTCGAGATCGTTTAGAAGAGGTAGGAAAAAATATTGATGCGAATGATGGCGTTTTTATAAATGATGGAAAGCGGTTATTAAACGATTATATTTCTCCAGAAGAATTATGGGCGTGTACAAGTTGTAATGCTTGTGTTCAAGAATGTCCGATAGATATTGATCCTTTATCTATTATTTTAGAAATGCGTCGTTATTTAGTTATGGAAGAATCAGCAGCTCCGCAAGAGTTAAATTCTATGATGACTAATATTGAAAACAACGGAGCACCTTGGCAGTATAGTCAACAAGATAGATTAAACTGGAAAGACGAAGAATAAACATTTTTTAATTAACAATTATAAGTTGTGAATTGTATTAATTCTTGATTTGTAATTCAAAAATTTGTAAGTTATGATAGTACCAACAATGGCAGAAATGATGTCGCAAGGAAAACAACCAGAGGTGTTGTTTTGGGTAGGAGCGGCAGGAAGTTACGATGATAGAGCAAAGAAAATAACCAAAGCATTTGTAAAAATATTACACCTAGCAAAAGTAGATTTTGCGGTTTTAGGTACAGAAGAAAGTTCAACAGGTGATGCAGCAAAACGAGCAGGAAACGAATTTTTGTTTCAGATGCAGGCAATGATGAATATTGAAGTTTTAAACGGATACGAAATAAAAAAAATAGTTACTTGCGATCCGCATTCATTTAATACCTTAAAAAATGAATATCCTGAGTTAGGTGGAAAATATGAAGTATATCATCACACGCAATTTATCAGTAAACTAATTAGTGATGGGCGTTTATCAATAGATGACACAAATTTAAAAGGAAAAAGATTAACATATCATGATCCTTGTTATTTAGGTAGAGCAAATGATGTTTATGAAAGCCCACGTGAATTATTACGTAGTTTAGGCGTAAAAATGACGGAAATGAAACGTCATAAATCTACGGCTTTATGTTGTGGTGCAGGAGGTGCACAAATGTTTAAAGATGCTGAAAAAGGGGATAAAGAAATTAATATTTTACGTACCGAAGATGCACTAGAAACAAATCCACAAATTATAGCAACAGGCTGTCCGTATTGTAATACAATGATGACAGATGGTGTAAAGTTTAAAATGAAAGAAGATCAAATTATTGTACAAGATATTGCTGAGTTAATAGCAGAAGCAAACAATTTGTAAAAATAATACTTTATATCATAATCCCGACTCCGCTCAATCAGACAAGTATTGTCAATTTGAGCGGAGTCGAGAATTTTTAAAAAAGAATACATGATTAAAAATTATATAAAAGCCGCACGTTTACGAACTTTACCGTTATCTGTTTCTGGAATTATTGTTGGAGCATCTTTAGGATATGAAGTTGCTTTTTCACAGAATTTAACAGATCTAAAAGGTTTTTTCTGGCAAAGCTCTATTTTTTGGCTAGCAATCCTAACAACTATCGGTTTTCAAGTATTATCAAATTTTGCGAATGATTACGGAGATGGTATCAAAGGAACAGACGATAACAGAGAAGGAGAAGCACGTATGGTTTCATCAGGAGCAATTACGCCAAAACAGATGAAAACGGCAATGATTATTACAGGAGTCATCACTTTAATAATAGCATTATCGCTTATTTATGTATCCTTCGGAAAAGATGATTTTTTATATTCTGTCATTTTCTTCGGATTAGGAGTTTCCTCAATTGTTGCCGCTATAAAATACACGGTTGGTAAATCGGCTTATGGTTACAGTGGTTTTGGTGATGTTTTTGTGTTTGTTTTCTTCGGATTATTAGCCGTTGTAGGAACTTATTTTTTATATACGAAACAATTAAACTTCACTGTTTTTTTACCTGCAATTACTATCGGATTATTAAGTACGGCTGTTTTGAACTTAAATAATATGAGAGATAGGGTAAACGATGCAAAAGTTGGTAAAAACACATTAGTTGTTAAAATGGGAGCTAAACTTGCTAAATTGTATCATTATAATTTAATTATTGCTTCATTTTTATTTGCAATGATATATGTAATAATTACCTATAAATCGCCTTTACAATTTTTATTTATACTAGCTTATTTACCAATTATAAAACATTTATTTTTTGTTTACAAAAATAAAGAAGAACCATTATTAGACGGTGAATTAAAAAAAGTAGCATTAAGTACTTTTTTATTTTCAATTTTATTTGCTTTAGGACACGTTTTATAGCAAGCTTACAAACTAATATTATAAAAAGAATACAATGAATATTACATTTTACGGACGTACTTGTTTCGGTATCGAAATTAACGGAACACATTTATTAGTAGATCCATTTATTACAGGAAATCCGTTGGCATCAAATATTGTTATTGCCGATATCAAAGCCGATTATATTTTACTTACGTACGCACATCAAGACCATGTTTTAGATGTTGAAGTAATAGCAGAAAGAACAGGTGCAACAATTATTTCTAATTTTGAAATAGCACAATATTATGGCGCTAAAAATTTAAAAACAGCCGCTGTAAATCATGGTGGAACTTTTAAGGTTGATGCTTTTTCAGCGAAATATGTAAATGCAATTCACACATCTTCATTTGCTGATGGAACTTATGGTGGGCAACCAGGAGGATTTGTAATTTCATCCGAAGAAAAAACATTGTATGTTGCAGGAGATACTGCTGTAACTATGGATATGAAATTAATTCCGATGACTACAAAATTAACAGCAGCTATTTTTCCAATAGGCGACACCTTTACAATGGGTATTGAAGATGCTATTATTGCTAGTAATTTAGTTGAATGTAACAATGTAATCGGTTGTCATTTTAATACTTTTCCACCGATAGAAATTGATGTAAATGATGCCAAAAGCAAATTTACGAAAGCTAATAAAGAATTGACTATTTTAGAAATAGGACAAACTATAAATTTATAATATCTGCATGAAATCAATAAAAATAATTTTAGGAATTGTAACTGCTTTAGTGCTTGTTTTTTTCTTAACAGGAATAGTTATTACTGAAGTTAAATATAGCACAGAAATTGAAGTTAACAAACCGATTGCTATCGTTTTTGAAAATTTTAAAAATGTAGATCAGCTAAAAAAATGGTTGCCAGATGTAAAATCAATCGAACCAAAGCAAGAAAAACCAGGCGTATTAGGCAGTACTTATAACGTAATTGTCGAAAATAATGGACAGGAAGTAAAAATGGTTCAAAGAATTTCAGATTATATCGAAAATGAAAAAATAACTTTTCAGTTTCATTCTAATCAAATGGTAAAAACAACCGAATATAATTTTACAGCCAACGGAAATACTACTAAAATCGTTCAAAATAGCAGTGTAAATAGCAAATCATATATGACGGCTTGTTTGTATCCTTATTTTAAAGGTACTTTCAAAAAAATAAGTTTACAATCGTTAAATAAATGTAAAGAACATATAGAGAAATAATTTTTTGGGCGTTCGAGCGGGCTTTTCATTACAATCTTTTGTTCGTGCCTCACAAAAGGATTTCCATTGCAATCCCTAACGCAAAACCACTAACATTCTAAAAATACGTTAATAAAATCAGAACATGATACAAGCAACTTATCATAAGCATTTACTTAATTTTAAACAAGCTAGCGGTACATCTCGAGGTATTTTAAGAACCAAAGAAACTTGGTTTATCACCTTAAAACAAGAAGATAAAATAGGAATAGGAGAGTGCGGTTTATTCAGAGGATTAAGCATTGATGATACGCCAGATTATGAACAAAAACTAAAATGGTTTTGTGAAAATATTAATTTAGGTTTAGAGGTTTTATTAGCTGAAGCGATTCGCTTCCCGTCTATTCAATTCGGATTAGAACAAGCTTTTTTATCATTAAAATCTGAAAATAAATTTGAATTATTTCCTTCTGATTTTACAAACGGAACACAAAATATTTCAATAAACGGATTAATTTGGATGGGAGATAAAGCCTTTATGCAACAGCAAATTAAAGACAAGTTGCAACAAGGTTTTTCTACTATAAAAATGAAAATTGGAGCTATCGATTTTGAAACAGAAATTGATTTATTAAAATCTATCCGAAACGAATTTTCATCAAAAGAAATTACCTTACGTGTTGATGCGAATGGCGGATTTACTCCAAAAGATGCTTTAGAAAAATTACAACGATTATCAGAGTTAGAAATTCATTCTATTGAACAGCCGATAAAACAAGGTCAGTGGCAAGAAATGGCAAATTTATGTGAAAAAACACCTTTGCCAATTGCTTTAGATGAAGAGTTAATAGGTGTTTTTACATCCGAAGAAAAAGAAAAATGTATCGGAACAATTAAACCGCAATACATTATTTTAAAACCAAGTTTAGTTGGCGGAATCAAAGGAAGTGAAGAGTGGATTTCAATAGCAAAAAAACACCATGCCGATAATTGGATAACTTCTGCATTAGAAAGTAATATTGGTTTAAATGCTATTGCACAATGGACACATATTTTAAAAAATTCGTTGCCTCAAGGTTTAGGAACAGGAAGTTTATTTACTAATAATTTTGAAAGCCCGTTAGAGGTTTCCAACGGAAGTTTAGGTTATAATAGTAAAATAGCTTGGGAATTTAATTTAGATTAATATTATTCGAACCATATTTAATAATTTTTTTACAGATGAATTTTATACAACAAGCATATAAAGGACAAAATGATTGGATTTATTATTTAGGTAGTATTTCTTTAATTCTCTTCGGATGGCAATTTATAGGAATACTTCCTCTGGCACTTGTAGCTGCTTTGTATTCTAAAGATTTTGAAGAGTTTTCTAGAGCAGCTAACGAAACTTTTATGACCTTAGGAATTAATAAAAATTTCTTTTTATTTCTGATGATATTAATGTTTGCTATCGGATTATTTTTTTTGTTTTTAGCAGTAAAATTCATTCATAAACGAGCTATAAAAACATTAGTAACAAGTCGAAAATCTATTGATTGGAGCCGTTTTTGGTTTGGTTTTATAGCCTTCGGGATAATTGCTGTAGCTGTAACAATTTTGGGTATTTTCTTAGCTCCAGAAAATTATACTTGGAATTTTAAACCCGTTCCGTTTTTTACTTTATTAGTAATATCTGTTTTATTTTTACCATTACAAACTAGTTTTGAAGAGCTGTTGTTTAGAGGTTATTTTATGCAAGGTTTAGGGACTTGGTTTAAAAATAGATGGTTACCTTTAATAATAACATCAGTTGCTTTTGGGTTATTGCATGGTGCAAATCCTGAAGTTGAAAAGTTAGGATATATTTCCGTGGTTTTTTATATAGGAACAGGTTTCTTTTTAGGAATTATGACTTTAATGGATGAAGGAACAGAATTAGCTTTAGGCGTACATGCTATAAATAATATTGTAGCTGCTTTTTTAGTAACCACAAATTGGACAGTTTTTCAAACCGATGCTTTGTTTATTGATACTTCAGAACCTGCTGTGGGTGCTGAAATTTTCTTATTAGTTTTTGCTATATATCCGTTAATGTTATTTTTGTTTTCTAAAAAATACGGATGGAAAAACTGGAAAGAAAAATTAACAGGAAGTATTCAAAAACCACAAAACATTGAATAATAAACGTTTTCATAAAAGTTTTAGATTGAATGATATTTCTTTTTTATCCGAAGAAGAATTACTTGTTTATTCTAAAACTATTTCAAATTCTGTTGCTACTTTTTTAAGTGATTGGTTTAATGATAAAGATTTTGTAATCGTACAAACTTCAGGTTCTACAGGAAAACCAAAACCGATTAAGTTGCAAAAAGAGTTTATGAAAAACTCGGCTTTAGCAACAGGCGATTTTTTTGATTTAAAAGAAAATACCATCGCTTTATTATGCTTATCTACCGATTATATTGCTGGTAAAATGATGTTGATTCGTGCTTTAACTTTAGGTTGGCAATTGGATGTTGTAAAACCAGTGATGAATCCTTTAAATGAAGTAAATAAAACCTATGATTTTTCGGCAATGGTTCCTTTACAATTAAGAAATTCATTGTCTGAATTACATAAAATAGATAAATTAATTGTTGGTGGAGGCGTAGTTTCAAATAATTTGATAAGTGCTATTCAAAATATATCAACAAATATATTTGCTACTTATGGAATGACAGAAACAATTACTCATATTGCTGTTAAAAAGCTCAATAATTTTAAGAGTCATCAACTTATTTCAGATGCTAATTATACTGTTTTATCAAACGTAAAAATAACTACTGATGATAGAAATTGTTTAGTTATTGAAGCCTCTAAAGTATCCGAAGAAAAGATAATAACTAATGATGTTGTTCAGTTAGTTTCTAATAAAGAATTTGAATGGTTAGGTCGTTTTGATAACGTAATAAATTCGGGAGGAATAAAATTGCATCCAGAGAAAATAGAAGAGAAATTATCAAAAATAATAAATACACGTTTTTTTGTTATTGGAATAAATGATGATTTTTTAGGAGAAAAACTTGTTTTAATTATTGAAAATAGTATTTCATCTGAAGAAGAAGAAATCTTAAAATTAGCCATTAAAAACTTAAAAACACTTGCTAAGTTTGAAGTTCCAAAAGATATTTATTTTATTGATAAATTTATTGAAACGGAAACAAATAAAATCCAGAGAAAAAAACTTTGAATTTAATTTTAGTATAATTTCTTTATTTGAAAAAATATTTAGTCATTTTATTATACTTTTTCATTTCTCCGATTAATTGATTATCAATTAATTTAAATGTAAAATCGTTCATATAAATGGAGAAATTAAATTCGGAGTTTTGAATAATAGTATCAGTATTATAATTAATATTGACTTCATTTTTTTCGGATAAATTCCATTTAAAATTCCCTATTTTAACAATTTCTATCTCATCGCATGTAGAAATATATTTTTCAGAAACTGCTACTTTTTCTTTAAAAAAGGTAAGTATTAAATAAATTTCTTTACCAGCACAAGGACTAGGTATATTTGTTTCTTCACACATCGAACCAACTTTTGATATAAAAGTAGTATTTTCAAGATGTTTTTTACCTTCCTGAGCTTTCAGTATAAGTGACCAAAATATAAAAGTTATAAAAATAAATATTTTCATTTCAAATGTAATTAAAATTAGATTGAAAAACATTTGTTCACTATTTGTTCGAAATTTAAGTAAAAATAGCTAAAAACGAATAGATATGAAAAATAAAACCTCCCATTAAATAGGAGGTTTGTCGTGTATTTATAATGCTTTCAGGCTATTACATAACCATACTATGATAAACATTTTGAACGTCATCGTCTTCTTCTAATTTTTCTAAAAGTTTTTCAACATCTGCTTGTTGTTCTTCAGAAAGTTTAGTTGTTGATGCAGGTATTCTTTCAAATCCTGATGATATAATTTCTACATTATTTTCTTCAAAATAAGATTGAATAGCACCGAATTGCTCAAACGGAGCATAGATAATAATTCCTTCGTCATCATTAAAAACCTCTTCAACTTCAAAGTCAATAAGTTCTAATTCTAACTCTTCTAAATCAACAGTAATATCTTCTTTTTTTACTGTAAAATTACAAACACGGTCAAACATAAAAACAACAGAACCAGAAGTACCTAAGTTACCGTTACCTTTATTAAAAACAGCACGTACATTCGCTACAGTTCTATTATTATTGTCGGTTGCTGTTTCTACTACAATAGCAACTCCGTGTGGTGCATATCCTTCAAATAAAGCTTCTTTATAGTTACTTGTATCTTTATCGGCAGCTTTTTTAATTGCACGTTCTACATTTTCTTTAGGCATATTTGCTGCCTTTGCATTTTGCATTACAGCTCTTAAACGTGAGTTTGTATCTGGGTTTGGACCACCATCTTTAATAGCCATTACAATATCTTTACCAATTCTGGTAAATGTTTTAGCCATTGCAGACCAACGCTTCATTTTACGACCTTTTCTTAGTTCGAATGCTCTTCCCATTTTATTTTATTTAATTTATGCTTCCGCAAATGTAACTATTGCGTTAATTATTTACAATTAAAATCTTTTTTTGATAATCAGGTTGCTTTCTTTTTCATCATAAGCTCGCCAAGTTCCTGATTTTTTTCCGTTTTTATATTTTCCTTTTAGCTTTAAATTTCCGTTCGGATAATACATTTTATATTTACCATCTAATAAACCGTCATCTAATGATACTTCAAACTTTAACTTACCATTATCGTGATATTCTTTATAACTAGATGCACTTAAATCAGACGGGTGAATTTCTTTGAAATCAAAAATACTTTCTATACTATTTGTTGTACTTGTATTTTTTTTAGTGATTAGCTTTAGGTTTAATTCTTTTTTCAATTTTTTATCTAAAGCTATTTTTTCTAGTACTAATTTCGGATTATTAAAAGTAGTTGTAATTGTGCTTTTAAAAATATTTCCTTCAGAAGTTAATTGCATACCAAATTGATTAAAACAAATAATATATTCTTTGTTTTTTTTGATTTGAAACTGTGTTTTTCTGTCAGTTAAACTTACTATTTCGTTAAAAATATAAGGCGTATTTATATAAGTAAAAATAGTAGATTTTTTATCAAATAAATAATTAAATTCTTCAAATTCTTTTGATGAAGCTAAGGTGTAATTACTAATATTATTATTAATAATTTCCTTTAAAGTATTAGGACTAGCACTAAATATTACATAATCATTAATAATAGTAAAATAAGGTTTTTCCATATTTTTAAACATATTACCAACTATCATTTTAAAGAATCCGTTTAAGTCTAAAAAATTAATTGTATGATTTTTATAGTTAATTTGTTTAAATTGTAAGGGTGTTTTTTCTTTTATTTTTGATAAGATAAAATTCAAGTTTTTAGTAGCTTTTTTAATATCTGAAGTTTTAAAAATAGCAGCAACATCTTTTTTATTTTTAGATAATGAAGAGTTAAAATGAATTAAAGCGACTTCATTTCCAATCCAACTACATACATTTTCTTTGATATCTATATCTAATTTGCTTTCAATTTCTTTAATTTGTTTGGTGTAAACTTCAAATTCTTGAGGGTTTACTTTTTTTAGAGCTTCAAAATTTTCAATGAAAAGTATCAAAGCTATCAAAAGCAAAACTAAGATAAAGTGCCGTGTTTTTTGGAGCGATACTAGCAATAGTTCTTTTTCCTTTTCCTGATTTTTGAATGGCTGTTAAATAGCTTTCAGAATTTTCTTTTACGTTTGTATATCCATCTGCTTGAATAATAGCTCCTTCAATTAAAGAAACATCAAAACCTGAATAATAAAGTGAATTTTGAATGTTTTCAATAACTTTTGTATTGGTTTTATCAGTAAAACAAGAAAGATATTTATCTAAATATTTATATTGAAAAAATAATTTAAAGAACCCATCTTCAGGAGTTTCTTTGGTAATTTCAACAAAATTAACATCTCTACCAATAACAGGTTTTTGATATTGATTTATAGAGTTTTCAACTAAAACGTGTGTATAAGAAGCAATTAATTGATTTTTGATAAATGCAATATGTAGGGTTTCTCTTTTTGTTTTATCGTAAAGTTCTGTTATTTCTTGATTTTGATAAACTCTGTTGGTAATTTTAAAACCTTCGCCAGCTAAATTAGCAATACTACTTTTTAAGAAGTTAAGTTTCGATAGTTTTTCTAAATCAATTACATATAAAAAATCATATTTTTTAGGTTTGTAAACATGTGCAGAAATTAAAACATCTCGTTCACCAACAAAATCAAGAATACTTTTTTGCTCTTTAATAACCTTGTCTAAAGTATTTAAACTTTTACTGATGTCTTTAAAATAACTGTTTTTTTGTAGATGTTTCCAGATATTACTTGCACTAATTTCATCCCAAGTATCAATAGGTCTTTCTGTATCTAAAATAAAAACAGCATCACTAGGTATCAAATAAATAGGTTTGATATTATCTTGATTAGCAAGTGTAAAAATGTATGCTTGATATGCTAAAAAACCTACAAAAGCGATTATCAAAATTCCTAAAATCTTTTTTTTCATAACTAATGATGCTTATTTTTTATAGATTATACTTGAATAATTCCTAAGTTAAATTTCTTTTCAATAGGAGCATTGTTTGCCGCTTCAATTCCCATCGAAATCCATGTTCTGGTATCTAAAGGATTAATAACTCCATCTGTCCAAATTCTTGCAGCTGCGTAATACGGTGAAACTTGGTCATCGTAACGTGATTTTATTTTATCGAATAATTCGGCTTCTTTTTCTGGAGTAATTTCTTCACCACGTTTTTTTAACGAAGCTTTTTCTATCTGTAATAAAACTTTTGCAGCAGAATTTCCACTCATAACTGCAAGTTCGGCACTTGGCCAAGCAGCAATTAATCGAGGGTCGTATGCTTTCCCGCACATTGCATAATTTCCTGCTCCGTACGAATTACCAATAATAATCGTAAATTTTGGAACGACAGAATTACTTACTGCATTCACCATTTTAGCACCGTCTTTTATAATTCCGCCGTGTTCAGATTTTGAACCAACCATAAAACCAGTAACATCTTGTAAAAAAACTAAAGGAATTTTTTTCTGATTACAATTAGCAATAAAACGGGTTGCTTTATCAGCAGAATCATTATAAATTACACCACCAAATTGCATTTCGCCTTTGGCTGTTTTTACTAATTTTCGTTGATTAGCCACAATACCAACAGCCCAACCGTCCATGCGTGCGTAGCCTGTTAAAATTGTTTTTCCGTAGCCTTCTTTATATTGATCAAATTCAGAATTATCAACCAAACGTTTGATAATTTCTAACATATCATATTGTGCATTTCTTTCTTTAGGAAGAATCCCGAAAATATCATCTTCGTTTTCTTTTGGAGGAAGTGCTTTTTTTCTATTAAAACCAGCGTTGTCAGCGTCGCCAATTTTATCCATCAATTTTTTAATGGTATCTAAAGCATCTTTATCATCTTTAGATTTATAGTCGGTAACACCTGATATTTCGCAATGTGTAGTTGCGCCACCCAAAGTTTCATTATCAATACTTTCTCCAATTGCGGCTTTTACCAAATAACTTCCAGCTAAGAATATACTACCTGTTTTATCAACAATTAAAGCCTCATCACTCATAATAGGCAAATAAGCACCACCAGCAACACAGCTTCCCATAATTGCAGAAATTTGGGTAATTCCCATACTGCTCATCATTGCATTGTTTCTGAAAATACGTCCGAAGTGTTCTTTATCAGGAAAAATTTCATCTTGTAAAGGAAGATATACTCCCGCAGAATCTACCAAATAAATAATAGGTAATTTATTTTCTATGGATATTTCTTGTGCTCTTAAATTCTTTTTTCCTGTAATAGGAAACCAAGCACCAGCTTTTACAGTAGCATCGTTGGCAACAACAATACATTGTTTTCCGCTAACGTATCCCATTTTTACAACAACTCCACCAGACGGGCATCCGCCGTGTTCTTGATACATTTTATCGCCTGCAAAAGCTCCAATTTCTATAGATTTTGTTTTATCATCTAAAAGATAATCGATACGTTCACGAGCTGATAATTTTCCTTTTTCACGTTGTTTATCAATACGTTTTTGTCCTCCGCCTAATTTAACTTTGGCAAAACGTTTACGTAAATCAGCTACTAAAAGTTTATTGTAATCTTCATTTTTATTGAAGTTAAGATCCATAGGTACGTTATTTATTTGCAATTGCTAAAGTATAAAAAACCCTTTAAATTTATGGTTGATTTTGTTAAAAAAGCTAATTAATCTCCGTGAATTTATATTCCATGGGTTTTAAATGTTTTTATTGTATATTTGTATCGAACTTAAAACGAATAAAAATGAAAAAAGAATACATAATTTATTATATAGCTACTGGTTTATTATCATTATTAGTATTGTTTTCAGCAGGAATGTATTTTTTTAATCATCAAGAAGTAGCAGTAATGTTTACTAATTTTGGTTATCCTATTTATATTATTTATCCGTATGCGGTTGCAAAATTATTAGGTGTTATTACTATTTGGTTTGTAGCAAATAAAACAATTAAAGAATGGGTATATGCGGGTTTTTTCTTTGCTTTTATACTTGCTTTTTTTGCACATGTTATGATTGGAGATGGTGAGCAAATGGGGGCATTAATTGCTATGATTTTATTGGTAGTTTCTTATATTTATAGTAAAAAAATATAAAGTAATAATGGCAGGTAAAGCATCATCAAAAGTAATATTAAGTAATCGTAATTATGTAGCGGAAGCAAAAATGAGAAATCATTTTGTAATTACAGATCAACCTGTTGAAAAAGGAGGAGATAATAATGGACCAACGCCTGTGGAATATTTATTAACCGCAATTGGTGGTTGCGTTTCCATAACTTTAAGAACCTACGCTGAAAATAAAAACTGGGATGTTGGTGAAATAACAGTTAATGTTACACAGCAAATAAGGTTAACATCCGAAGGAATAAAAACATCATTAATAGAAGAAATATCTTTTGAAAAAGAGATAACCAAAGCTCAAAAAAAAATATTATTAGAAGTTGCAGGAACATGCCCTGTTGCTCAAATGGTAAAAGGAATAACCGAAATAGTAAGTAATATTCAATAAAATAAAACATAGTTAATATGAAAAAAATAATCGCTTTTGCAGGAAGTAATAGTAAAAAATCAATCAATAAAGAATTAGCAACTTATGTAACAATTTTAATTGATAATTCAATAACCACCGTTTTAGATTTAAATGATTTTCCAATTCCTGTTTATGGTGTAGATACTGAAACTGAAAATGGGATTCCAGAGAACGCTCAAAAATTCTTTGATATAATTCAAAGTGCTGATGGAATTATTTTATCGTTAGCAGAACATAACGGAAATTTTTCGGTAGCATTTAAAAATATGTTTGATTGGATGTCTCGTATTAATCAAAAAGTATGGAATAATATTCCGATGTTATTAATGGCAACATCTCCAGGAGGTAGAGGTGGAGCAAGTGTTTTATCAATAGCTAAAAATGGATTTTCTCATATGGGCGGAAATATTATAGCTGATTTTTCTTTGCCAAGTTTTTATGATAATTTTAAAGAAGGAACTATTATTGATGATGCGTTAAATACACAGTTAAAAGAATTAGTTATCAAGTTAAAAAAATCGTTGTAATTACAATATTTTTATTGATTTTATATTCCTTGGAGTGTAAATGTGTTTTTTGTAATTTTGCTATCACATAAAAAATAATTAGGTTCATATGGGAGATATTTCTAAAGATATAAAATCTAAATTTCCAAATAATAAAGTAAAGGCACTTATCAACATAAAATACACGGCAAGTTGGTTGAGTAGTAATGAAAATGATTTTTTTAAGCCTTACGGAATATCGCCTCAACAATTTAATATTTTACGAATTTTAAGAGGTGCAGCTAAACCGATAAAAGTACAAGTTATTAAAGATAGAATGATTGAACGAGCTCCGAATGCAACTCGTTTAATGGATAAATTATGTGATAAAAAATTTATAGAACGTATTCGTTGTGAACATGATAGAAGAGTTGTTTATATTAATATAACTAAGCAAGGTTTAGCATTATTAACAACTATTGATACTTCAAAAAAGTTAGGTTTTTTAGATAATTTAACAGAAGAAGAAGCTACTCAATTAAGTGATTTATTAGATAAAATTAGATAAACAATTGTTTGTTAAATTTTATTTTAAAATAAAAAATTTACAAAAATATTCTCCATGGAGAATATTTTGATTAAATAATATTTCAATGAAAAAAATAAAATCAATACAGCATAAAGTAGGGAGTCCGTTAGTAAATATGGGCGATATCCAATTAAGACAACCTTTACCAATACAAGGTATCGAAAATGTGGATCCTTTTTTATTATTACATCATTACGGACCTTACGCAATTAGCGAGTTTAATAATCCGTTTGATTTAGGAGCCCATCCACATCGTGGTTTTGAGCCGATAACTTTGTTGTTTAAAGGCGAACAATTACATAGAGATTCTTTAGGAAATGAAATGTTAGTAAAAGAAGGTGACGTACAATGGACAACTGCAGGTAGAGGAGTTGTTCATGCCGAAGCACCATCAAAAGAATTTGTTGAAAAAGGAGGCGAGTTAGAAGGAATTCAATTATGGTTAAATCTACCCGCATCAAAAAAAATGATGCCCGCTAATTATCAGCATATAAAAAGTGAACGTATTCCTGTTGTTTTAAATACTGATAAAACCATTCAATTAAATGTTGTTGCAGGAAGTCAAGCCGATAAATTCGGATTGATAACCACACAAACTTCTGTAAATGTTTTTACTGTAAAAGCCAAAAAGGAAGGTATTATGGATATTGATATTCCTGAAACACATCAATCATTGGTTTATTTATTAGACGGTGAAGTTTTAATAAATAATATTGCAACATTAAAAAAAGGAGCAACTCAAATGGTTACTTTTAATAATGATGGTGATTTTATTAAAATTGATGCCAAAAAAGAAAGTACATTATTGGTGTTATCAGGAGAACCAATTAATGAAAAAGTAGCCCAATACGGACCTTATGTAATGAATACACAAACCGAAATTATGGAAGCAATGCGTGATTATCAAAAAGGAAAAATGGGCTTTTTATATTAGTATAATTTTTTTAAATGTAAAAACTCAGGATATATAATCCTGAGTTTTTTATTTTAATACTTAAAAGTTTTTTTTTGATTAAAAAACCTCTTCAAAATCTCCTTGAACTTTAGTACACTGATAACTTTCTTGGCGACTACAACCAAAAATTAAGGTTAAAAATAGCACTAAACAACATATCATTTTTAATTTTTTCATCTTTTATATCAAATTAATTAATTACTATGGTTTTAATAACTCCGTCTACTTCAACTTGGTAAACTCCCGAATCTAAACCTTCAAAAATGCTTTTACCTTGGCTGATGCTAGAAGTATATAAAAGATTTCCGTTTTGTTTTAGTAAAACAGATGTAGCAGGTATTGCGTATTCAACTTTTATAACTCCTTTAAAATCACAAACTTCGTGTTTTCTAAAAAAACGAGGTTCTTTAACTTCAATTTTCGTTACTTGAATTTGTACTGTTTTTATTTCAGATTGATTTTCTGAAACAATCATAAATTCAACAGGATTTGTAAAATCGATAATAGTATTTGGAGTTAGTAAATTACCATCATAAAAAACAGTTGTACCCAAACTTACGTCAAAAAAAGGTGTAAGAGAAGTTATATCTTCAGTGTTTTTTATTTCAATAGTTACATTATTATCGGTCTCAGTATAACTTAAAACTGGAATGTTTTCAAACTCCACAGTATTTAATATAGCTACGTCAGATAAAGTAGGTTGAGCTACACTATATGCTTGTTGTAAATTTCCGTAATGTGCTAAAATTTCAAATTCTAATTGATTATCGATTTCTGTAACAGTATCTTCAGTTGAATTATAAACTTTAAAATTAAGCTGTTCTCCATCTGTATTCGAAAATATAGTTAAATAAGCATAATACTTATCTTCTGAAGCTACATAAATTAAATTCGTAACACCTCTACATTCATCATTTACAAAAACACCAACTTTATCGTTTTCGCTTGATAAACGTGTTCCATTAATATTGATAAACGAAACTAATGACATTGTGTGTTCAAATTCGTTTTCGTTCAAACTCCAGTTAGGAGTTTGAGCGATTAACGAATTGATAAAGAAAAAACTGCAAATAATTATTAAATTTCTCATTATCTATTTTTTTATTAGATGTTTAATTACAGTATTAGAATCTGTAACAACCTTTATAATATAATTTCCGCTTGATAAATTAAAATCATTAAGAATTAAAAGCTTGTTATTTTGATCCATTTTATAGTTCTTTTGATAAGAAACTTGACCTATTGTTGAATAAATTTTAACAGCAACATTTGTTTGTTGTTTTTTGAAATTTATTTTTAGATAATCATCAAAAGTATTTGGAAAAATTTGGATTTCCTCATCTAAAGTTCCAATTACTATTGGATTTAGAATTGTACCTAATACAGCGTTATTCTTAAACTGTACCGATTCAGAAGTAATTTCTTCTTTAGAACCATCACTTTTTTGAATATAAAAGGTAAGTTTTTCTGATGTATCAGAAAATATTGAGATAAAATGTAAATTCTCTCCATCGATATTAATAGCTTCAGATTCACCTCGAATTTCTCCGTTTGAATTGTAAATTTTAAGCATACTATAATCTGCAGGAATTTTTACAATAGCGTTCATATTTGAAGCGTACTTATTAAAAGTAGTAGTTTCAACTGTTGAACTACTTCTCTTTGCGCTATTAACAATACTGCTTTTACTTAAATTTTCATCTAAATAAGAAGGATAAGTAAATATTTGGTTTTCTGCTGACTTAAGCATATATCCTTTTCCTTGTTCAAGGAAATTTAAATTACCAGACCAACTATTATTTAAAGCGTCATAAATTGCGAATTTATTTTGAGATTTAATTACATCGCCATCCGTCGCGTTAAAATTAGCCAATGCTTCATTTAAAGGAGTATTTCTAGAAACAACATACGGTAACCAGTTCCAGTTTTCTTGTATTGGAAATGACCAAGTGTTTAAATCAACTTTAATTCCTGAAACATTTAATGTATTTGTGTTATTTGTGTACACTTTATACATTTGATTAGTATTCAATCCTCCAGCAACGCTAGTTATAGATCCTGACCAACCACTTAAATTAGGGTCGTTGTATTGTTGGTAGGTTTCTAATAAAGACGGTGAATTACTTAAAATTCTGTCTGATGTTGCTAAATTTAAATCGGCAGTTAAGGTGTTGATGTCTGATAAATTAGCATCGTTCACAAAAAATGACGTCCAAGTCCAACCGCTGTTAAGGTTTATAGATTGATATAATTCATCTGAATTTTCAAAAATCTCAGGAGCTTGTTTAGTTCCCATAATATTATTATCAACAAAAGGTATTGTTAATTTATTACTGATAGTAACAGGATAAATAACATCGGTAGATGCATCCCAAACTTTAAAACTAATTTCTTCTCCGCTTGATTGATTTGCATATACGGTAAGAAAAACAAAGTATTCATCGTAATCTTCATCATAAAATAAAGAAGATACACCTCGAAGTTCTCCATTTACAAATGCAGCAACAGTGTCAGTATTATTTTCAGCAAATACTCCATCGATATTAATTTTACCTACAATATTAAGGCTATAATCAAAATCAGCAGGATTTACTTCCCATTCAGGACCTACAGAGTTTACATTCAAGTTTAATTGAATTTTTTCATCATAACCGTAATCACTATTTAAGTACATATCATGCTGATAATTTCCAACAGAAAGTTCTTGTTCTGTAGTTCCAGTAATGGTAATAACACTTGCAGGTGCTATAGTTCCTGATGATGCTGTTAATGATAACCAACTAGGAATATTACTGATGTTAAATTGTGTTGATGTTCCTCCGTTATTTCTAACTTCGATTTCAAAAGTACCACCTTGATTGAAAGGGATATTTTTTTCAACAATTTCAGATTGACCATCAATTGACCAGTTTAATTGATTTTTATCAATATAAGCTGTCCAAGTTACGGGTGATTGTTGCACGTTATTAACGTCATCAAACATTCTATTAACCGTAATATCTAATACTTGATTTTCTATAACAGAAGGATGCGTTACATTGGGTTTTATAATCAATTCATCACCGTTAATTACATAATCTACAATAAAATTTGTTAAATCTCGAGTGGGTTTAATAGGTGGTGCATCTTCTGAATAATTAGAAGTACCAGCATTAATAATCGCATTTGAACTAAATACCTGCGCATTTACATCAATATGATAATAACTAGGCAATGGATTTGCCAATGCACCAGGTTCGTTCATTTTCATGTAGAAATATAAACCAGGTGTATTAAAATCGATTTCAAAAAAGCGATCTCTATCAACTTGTTTAGTATCTCTTAAAGTATTCCATAATCTAACTTCTGATAAATACCCTGTAAAATGGTTGTCAGTAGTTTCAATACCTGCTAAATCTTTATGACCTCTAGCACCTAACCATATTTTATCACCATAAAAAGCAGAAATATTTTCAGAGTTATTGGTACTTACAAGATCTGAATCTATATAAGTTCTTAAACTACCTTGTCTATTTAATAAAACAGCAACATGATGCCAATTACCATCGGTAACACTTGTTGTAGTTAATTCGTACGAATTGTTTTCGTTCATTAAATTCAAGTTACCATCTGTAGCTAAATTAATAGCCCATTTGTTTCTAGTTCCGTTTGATGATGCAATATCTTGGTCATCACCTCGTCCGTTAGAGAATAAAGTTGCTTGTTGTGCTACATCTGTTTTAACCCAAAAACTTAGTGTAACATCCATTTGATCATTAATTTGAACAATGCTAACATCATCACAAGCTAAATATTGATTATTTTCAAACTCATAAGAAGTTCCACTTGGTTTAATATCCCAATCAGTATTAACTACGGCATGTTTAAAACGAGCAATATCATTTGCGATAGTACCATTTCCTTCATCCATAGGCCATAAACCTATTAAATTTCGTTCGTTACCTAAATATTTTGTATTTAAGTTTGAAGCAACATCACTTAATGTTAATGATTTAGACCAGATTCTTAAATCGTGCATATTTCCTACAAATGTATTTCCTCCAATAACTATTGGATTATTGTATGAATATTGAACGTTTTGTGCTACTTCTAAAACAGCGATATCACTACTATCTTCATATATAGATATCGTTCCTTCATCTGAATTATAGACAAAAGCATAATGATGGAATAAATTATCATTAATAATACTTCCTGAAACAGTATTTCCTGCAAATTCAAACCTTATTTGACCGTTTTCTAAACCTATATTTACGCCATTTTCTTGACTTAAAATAGTTGCATTTGCTGTTGTAGTTGCATTGTTCATCCAAAACTCTAAAGTAAAATCTCCTGTTTGAAATAATGGATTATTTATGTTTACAGTATTGTTAGCTCCATTGAAGTTAACAGAAACGTTATGGTTTATTTCTTGCTGATTTGTTTGTCCTGTAACTTGGATTAAACTAACCGCTTGATTGTAAGAAATTGGTTGGTTAAAACGAACTACAATATCTTCACCATAACTAAGAATACCATCGGTTGGTGTTGGTGTTCCAAAAACAACAGGTGCATCTAAATCAATTCTACCAGTAATTACATCAGAAATATATTCTGTTCCGTTCATACAGCTAGAAATTGCTCTAACTTCATAATTACCATTATTAACGTTTGTTCCTACAATATCCCAATTGTAATTAATTTCAGGAGTATCGATTACTGAAACGTTATTTGTACTTTCTGATGCATCTAAATAATCTTGAGATGTGTAATAAGTATGTAAATTAGTCCAACTAGGAGATGAAATTAATCGATATTGTAAGTCGATTTTCTCAAAACTTTCATAATTTATATTATAATCAACTAATTTAATAGGAAGACTATTTGATGTATTATCGTTGTTAAAAGCTTGATCAATATTAAAAACCCAGTTATTAACAGGCGAACTTATAGCAACACTAGAACAAGAAGGAGTAAAGAAAGCTGAAAGACTAACGCTACTAACAATACTACCATCACAAATACTTTTAAATTCGACAATAATATCTTCATATTCATAAATATCTCCTACAGATTTATCTAAAGTAAGCAAATAGTCGATAGGTTCATTATAAGGAACATCACTAAAAATTAACCCTTGAGGATCTACATTAATAACCGCGTTATTCGGATTTGAAGCAGGGTTAACTTGTAAAACAAAGCTTGTTGTTGTTTCTGAGGCACTTAAATTTAATAATGATAATTTAAATTGTGCTGTTTCACTTTCAGGAACGTTACTTATATTAGCAATTTCAACCGTAATTTCTGGTTTTTCTAATTGTTGTGTAGCGTATCCTAATTCTTCACGTGATGTTTCAGGTAGTAATTCTATATTTTCAACAACATAATCAGGATTGTCATAATCAGGTGTAATATAAGAAGCTTTATTATAAAATAAACTCTTTTCAGCACGTTCATAAGGACAAGAAGAAACACCTCCAATCAAACTAAATATAGGACCATTTCCGTCAAAAGAATTTACAACATCTACACTAAACAAGTTATTAGCATCACCATCTTGAAGTGTATAATTAATATTAGTAGTAGTTTCTGTTTCTTCAGAAAGTTCGGTTCCTAATGTTTGATTAAACTTTGTTGAGGTTGTATTTAAAAAACCAAATTTATTAAACGTAAAACCAAATGTAATAGCCAAAGATTCTTCAATATCTACTTCAATAGAATTTGTTTTGTTTCTAACTAAAGAAGTTTCAATAGATCTTGTAATCGCTCCTGCACTAGAATCAAAAGAAATGTTTTCTTCAAAATTAGAATTAATTAATTTTAATAATGATTGAGAGTCTTGAAGACGAATATTTAAAATAGCTTCAGAAGAAGGATCACTACCGCTAAGTAAAGCAGCTTTTATTTGCTTTATTTCATTCTGAACATATGATTCAGTGTCCTCTTTTAATTGATCTCGGTTATTTTTAGCATCATACTTTGTCTTTTCATTTTCACGAATAACCGATTTCCATTGGTTAATTTGCTCTATATACTGGTCTTCAGATGAAACACCTGCTTCTCCAGGTATTAATGATCCTTGTTGAATTTGTGAAATAAAAAACTCAAGTGAAGGTATTAATTCATCAATAATATAAGCTTGGCTATATGCAAAAAAGGTATCAGAAGGCTCTTCGTTGAAATATAGCGCTTTCTGTTTATTGATAAGAATTTCTACACCATCATCGTTTGTTAATTCTAAAGTAGCTGTATCTTTAATTGTTGAAACACCAATATTATTAAACGATCCATAATAATAGTTTTTAGATTGTCCTATATATACATCAGCTCTAGAACCTACTAAACTAGGGTCATCACTTGTTGAAATTTGTTGACTAAAAGTATATGTTTTAGTAAGGCTTGTAGCATCATTAGAAGCCACAGAAAGACCTATTCCAGCAATAAAATCATTATTTGTTTGTGTATCAACAACAGGACCAAGTAACCCACCACCAGCAGCAAAACGAATTCCTAATAAAAGCTTAGTTTCATTATTGACATTCGTATTGGTTGCAATTTTATTGGTTGTGGTAAAACTAACACTTTCACCACTTTCTATGGTTGCTGAACTTTCTGATCCAGGAGGATCTCTTAAAATAAGGTCTGGAATATCTGGTGCTTCTGTTACAAATGTTTGACTTCCGTCTGATTCTCCACCAAGTAAAATTGCTTTATTGGTATAATTTTGTACAGGATAGTCTATAGAATTAATTCTGTAAAACATATTTAATGATTTAGTATAAGGAGCTACTGTAGAAGGTAAACCTCCTCTAAATTGATAACTAATTAAACTTTCATCTTCTTCATTAATAATGATTTTTTCAGAATCTTGTAAAGCAAGATTATTGGTGATTATTAACTCTCCATCTTTTATAGGTACTTGAAATTCAATACCATTAGAATTTGTGTCATAATTAAAATAAGGTTCATATCTACTCAATTCAATGGTATAGTAACCAAATTGATTGTAAAATAAATAGCCTGTTCCTGCTGTTTTTACAGATGTTCCATCAGGCAAATCTAACATGTCTTCACCTACTTGAGATAAAGCATTTAATACAGGCGTAGCTCTATATACAAAGCTTTTTTCAAAATGATAAGGTTTTCCTGTTACTTCTTCACCATTAGCACTTGTATAAGTTGGTGTTTTGGTAATTGTTATATTAGAAGAAAAATCTAAAGATTCATTGGCTTCTAATATTGATATGTCCGAATTTGTAGGTATTGTTAAACCTCCAATTGAATTAATCGTATACATTAAAGGTAAAGCTTTAACTCGATATTCTCCTGTTTCTGCATTTGTTGAAAAAGAAAACTGTGTGTTTCCTGTAGCAGAAGCACCTGGAGGCGCATAGCTTAATGTTAAATTAGCAGTACCAATATTATTTACAGAACTAACAATTTCTTGTTGTTGAATATTGTTTTTATCTTCATAATTTATAGCGTATGTTCCTTGATCACCAAAACCAATTGTTTTAGCTGCTTCAACAGTACCACCAACAACTCGACCTACAATATCAACTCTTGTTTTATCTACAAAAATTACTTGTTCCTGAGCATCTTCAAAAAATTCAGATGTTTGAGAAGTACTTGCAGGAAATCTTCCGTTATATTCAAATGTATGACCTGTTTTAGCAACAGAAATATAGTGATTTCCAATAGGAACACTTATTTCAAAATTACCTTCACTATCACTTACTACAGGAGTATTGTTTTCGTCTAAAACGATTTGATTATCGATTAAAATATTAACTCCTTCAGAAGCAATTCTTGCATATCTTTCTAAATAATCATCACTAACATCATCGGTTGTACCTGCATTATTATACCAATATTCTCCTTTTGAAAACTTTTGAGGACCTCTTGTATAATAATTATAACCTTCATCTAAAAGACCTGGGCTAGAATTACTAACATATTGATCTCCGTCTGTTAATCCTTGAAAACTAGGATTTGCAGGATCTGGGCTATTTAATTCAACAAAAGATTTAAAAACACCTTTGGTATCGTATAAAATTTTTCCTCTATAGATAAATGAAGAGACATCCGTAAAATTAACTTGATTAACAACAGGCGTATCTTCTCCTAAATATATAATTTGTTGATTTGGTTCAAATTGATGTACTCCAAGTCTTGGCGATATATTATAAGATTCTCCTGTTCCTTTATAAGGAATAGCAGAAATAATATAACTACCATTTTTATCAGTAATACCTAAGAAACCTAATTGATTTTTTCTAGGTAAATCATTTACAGCGCTTGTCCAATGAGGAATGTCTTGTGCTAATTCTCCATCTAAAAAAGCCCTGTTTTTATTGTATTCAAAACCTTCATGAGATAAATCATAAGCATATCGACCAACACCTTCATCAAATCTAAAATAAGAAATTAAATCAGCATCATCACCACTAATATATCTGTGAAAATCATCATGAACTCTAGCTTCTGTTAAAGTTGATTTCCAGATTCTTAATTCATCTAAATAGATTGATTTAGAACCTATTGATCCTACAATAAAATGATTGTATTCTTCAACAGTTCCAGTAGCAGAAAGTAAGCTTGTTGTTTGAGTAGGAATTGTAACACTATAATCAGGTCCTTGAAAATCAGGATTAACTTTTCTTAATTCAGTGTTAAATGAATCAACATCTTCTTGTTGAATTTCAGTACCATTAATCAATAATCTAGGAATCGTATTTTCTTCTACGATTACAGTAACATGCGTGAAATCTGTTAAAAAATCAGCTATAGGAAGCAATGTTTCATCTCCTTTTGCATTAATTCTACCAGCAGGTATATAATTATATAATCTATAAATAGCTCCTTGTATATTAAATTCAATATAAGGTGTTGTATCTTCTAAGTTTACTTTTATTTGCGTTTTATGTGTGTCTAAATAAGACGCATTTTGTAATACAAATAAATCAATATATTCTGAAGTATCAAAAGTTCCACCACTAGGTTTTAACCATGTTTGAAAGGTATATTTATCTGTAATTGGCTTATTAACAAAGTTAATGTCAAGACCAGTTTCTTTAGGTATATTAATACCAGATCGTTTAGTGTTTTCATCTCCATTGCTAGGTTCTGCCTCAATAATTACTGTTTGTACAGGGTTTCCTCCTTCAAAGTTAATGTTTCCTGTAATAATAGCTGTTGGGTTTCTGTAACCGATTCCTGTAATATAGTCTCTTAATTCTGTACCAGTACCACTAAATCCAGGAAGACCTACGGCATCAATTCTATATTCATAAAGCGTTCCACCTTGCACATATTTATCTTCATAATTTGTCGTTATGGCAGGTAAAGTTGCTATCTTAACATAGTTTTGTTGAACATTAGTTAATTCTCTTCTGTAAACAACAATATATTCGATATCTTCTAAGTTGTTTTTTACAGTCCAATTTATAGCTATTTTATCTGGGAAATAACCTTTTGAAACATCAAAAGACGCATGAGAAAATGTTTCGTGTACAAATTGTACCCCCATGGAAACCTTATATCTAAAGGGGTTGTTATTCTTTTATTAATTGTCGAATTTGTTCCTAAATAAGGAGATCCTACTTGTAGAGTCCATTTGTTTCCTGCTCCATCTTGAGAAGAAATTGACTGGGAAGTAGCCCGTATCAATTCTTGCTGAGAAAAACTATTTAAAGAACAAACTATACCAAAAAGGAATAGTAGTCCTATTTTTTTTATATACATAGTTGTTGTTTAAAGTTTAATAATGTAGTTTACACCAAAATTTACAGGACGAGTTTCATTACTTCCAACAGATGTTGTTGTTCCTGAAATAGTATGACTATGGTTTCCGTTATCTCTTAATTCTCTACTACTTAGTAAATCAGGTTCTGTATTAGAATTATCTGTACCTCCAGAGTAAGTACGAGATCCATTAACTCTTAGAAGGCTATTATATTCACCATTGTTATGATTATGAGCTCCTGTATTATTTGTTTTTAAAGTTCCTGAGTTATGTGCGTGACTTTGAAAGTTGTCATTTTGTGTACCCTTTAAAGCTGGTCCATTTTCATTATTTACAGGACTTCTTCCTGTACCTCTTAAAAACATACCTTTTAAATCAGGAGTAACAGTTGCACCTAATAAATCTCTAAGTATTACTGTTTCATCTGTTATAGGTATATTTCTACCATCACATAATATCCAACCAGTTGGAGCTGTTACTCCAATATATGGCATTATACTCCCAGAAGGAACACCATTAAACGCAGAATAAGCATAAGGTACATAACGTAATAATTCGTTAGAAATAATCATTGTTCCTTCAGAAATTTTTAAGTAATGTTCATTAGCACTTAAAAGACTCTGTATAGAAGCAGGAACTTCTAATACTGTAGAAAATACGCCAAACTCATCTGTAATAATAGTTATTGTTTCGCTGTAAGTTACTACACTAGCTGATGATATTGAGTTTAAATAACTTAGTTCTGCTGAAATAGTTATAGGTTCATTTTGTCTTGCATTATTATTTGGGTCTCTTGCAATTCCTTGCACTGTAATTCCTTGAGCGAAACTTAATACTGAAATCAGCATTAAAAGAGTACTTAATAACATTCTACTAATCGTCATAATTTTGTTTTTTAATTGTTTTATAAATTGGGAATCAATCTTGATCGATTCTTTTGACGAGTATGAATTAAGATAATTACAAATAAAATTGATAAAATAATATTTTAATAGAATAATTAAAGACTAAGAAGTAGTTTATTTAATATGTATATAAAAAGAGTTGTTAATGGTTTTGTAAAAAAAAAACTCCAAAAAAAATATATTTTAAAAGGAGTTATTTTTTTAAAGTAATTGTAATTCAGTGTTTTGAGTAGTGAGGTGAATAATCGTTTACTTCTTTATTTAGAATGTAATATTCAATCTCTAAAATTGGAAAATCAAAATTAAAATAGTGTGTTTTTTTGATGAAATTATTACTTAGAATCTTTTATTTTATTGTGATTTTAGTCTCGTTTTTTATTTGTCGAATAACAAAAGAGCTTTGAATATTAGATATAATTTTAAGTTGAGACATTTTTTTTAAGATAAAATGTTCATATTCTTGAATATCTCTTACAATTACTTTCAGTAAAAAATCATAACCACCAGCGATGTATGAAACATCCATAACTTCATCTAAAGAATTGATGTGTTTTTCAAATTCTTTAAAATCGGATTCTTGATGTTTTAATAGTGTTATTTGACAATATACAATCAAACTTCTATTGATTAATTCAGCATCAACAATTGCAACATATTTTTTGATAATCCCTCTTGATTCAATTTTTTTGATGCGTTCATGTGTTGGCGTAATCGATAAATTTACCTTCTGAGAAAGTTGTTTTATAGACTGTTTTGCGTCTGTTTGAAGTTCATTTATCAATTGTAAATCAATAGTATCTAGTTGTTGCATAGTATATATTTCTGTTTAAGGTTCTATAAATCAAAAGTAAAGTATATTTTTCTTTATAAGTTATTTTTAAAAGTATAATATTCTTAATATTTGGTTTTAAATAGTTTTATTATATTGATTTTTATCTTTGTATTCGAAAAAAACATAGATGATGAATAAGATAGAACAGATATATAATAGGATTAGTAAAAATACAGATACCTTTTTAGGATACCCGTTAGCAAAAGATTTTTCATATAAAGAATTTGCTCCTTTTTTAGATTTATGTATTAATAACGTGGGTGACCCTGAGTCTGATTCTACTTTAGCAATAGATACAAAAGATATCGAAAAAGAGTGTATATCTTTTTTTGCTGATATTCTTTCATCAAACGTAAAAGAAACTTGGGGATACGTTACTAATGGAGGAACTGAAGGGAATTTATATGGTTTATATCTTGCTAGAGAAAATTTTCCTGATGCTGTGGTATATTATAGTGAATCAACACATTATAGTGTGAAAAAGAATTTACATTTATTAAATATCAAAAATATTGTTGTTAGAAGTCAGGATAATGGAGAAATGGATTATGATGATTTAGAACAAATTTTAATGTTACGTAGAGATAAACCAGCTATTTTCTTTTTGAATATTGGTACTACCATGACAGAAGCTGTTGATAAGCTTGATGAAATTAAAAGAATTATCAAAAAATATGCTGTAAAAGATTATTATATACATTGTGATGCTGCTTTTTTAGGAACGATAGCACCATTTGTAACGCCAAAACCAAAATTTGATTTTTCTGAAGGTGTTGATAGTATCGCAATATCAGGACATAAATTTATAGGAGGTCCAATTCCTTGTGGAATTGTAATGGCAAAGAGAAAACACAGAGATCGTATTGCAAATTCGGTGTCTTATGTAGGTACTTTTGATACTACCATAACAGGGTCTCGTAACGGATTAACTCCTTTATTTTTATGGTCTTTTATTCAAAAACATGGAAAAGAAGGTTTAGCTAGAAGAGTAAAAGAATCACAAGAATTAGCAGGATATTTAGAAAATGAATTAAATAATATAGGTATAAAAGCGTGGCGAAATAAAGAAGCTTTAACTGTTGTATTAGAAAAGCCTTCGGATGAAATATGTAAAAAATATCAATTAGCATCAGAAGAAGATATTGCCCATGTAATTTGTGTTCCTGGTATCAAAAAAGAACAACTTAATGTTTTTTTAGAGGATTTAAAAAAAGAGTTAGCTGACAATTTATGTGCTTTAGTTTAAGTATTAATTTATGTTAACTATCTTTTTTTTTAAACAAAAAACGTATCTTGCATTTTATTATGCGTGCATAACATTTTAAATATTCGATAGATGAAATACAAACATATTTTTGAACCATTAGATTTAGGTTTTACAACATTAAAGAATCGTATTTTAATGGGTTCTATGCATACAGGTTTAGAGGAAGAGAAAAATGGAACTCAAAAAATAGCCGAATATTATGCCGAACGTGCTAGAGGTGGAGTTGGGTTAATTGTAACAGGAGGTATTTCTCCGAATATTCAAGGTTGGACTGCGCCATTTTCAGCACGAATGAGCACTAAAAAACATGCTAGAGAACATAAAGTTATTACAGATAGGGTACATAAAGAAGGTAGTAAAATCTGTATGCAAATTTTACATTCGGGTCGTTATGGTTATCATCCACTAACGGTAGCACCTTCAAAAATACAAGCACCTATTAATCCGTATAAACCTTTTGAATTAAAACAATCAGGAATCCGAAGAACTGTTAAAGATTTTGTGAATTGTGCTAAATTATCGCAACAAGCAGGTTATGATGGTGTTGAAATAATGGGGTCTGAAGGATATTTAATAAATCAATTTATTGTAAAAAGAACCAATAAAAGAATTGATAATTACGGAGGAGTTTATAAAAATAGAATCCGTTTAGCAGTAGAATTAGTTCAAAAAATAAGAGAAGCTGTAGGTGAAAGTTTTATTATCATTTATAGATTATCAATGTTAGATTTGGTAGAACAAGGAAGTTCTTGGGAAGAGGTCGTACAATTAGGAAAAGAAATAGAAAAAGCAGGAGCAACTATTATAAATACAGGTATCGGTTGGCACGAATCACGGATACCAACCATCGCAACATCAGTACCAAGAGCCGCATTTACTTGGGTTACACAAAAGATGAAAGAAGAATTATCGATTCCTTTAATTACTTCTAATCGAATTAATATGCCCGAAACTGCCGAAAAAGTATTAGCAGAGGGGCGTGCAGATATGGTTTCAATGGCACGCCCGTTTTTAGCAGATCCACAATGGGTTAACAAAGCAAAAGAAGAACGTGATGATGAAATAAATACCTGTATTGCTTGTAATCAGGCGTGTTTAGATCATGCTTTTCAGAAAAAAGTAGCAAGTTGTTTAGTAAATCCTAGAGCTTGTCGTGAAACAGAATTCAATTATAATCAAACATCAAAAAAGAAAAAAATAGCTGTAGTTGGTGCAGGTCCAGCAGGTTTATCAGCAGCAACAATTGCTGCTCAAAGAGGGCACGAAGTAACACTTTTTGATGCTGATAAAGAAACAGGTGGTCAGTTTAATATCGCGAAGCAAATACCTGGAAAAGAAGAGTTTTACGAAACTATTCGTTACTTTAATAAACAGTTAAGTTTACATAACGTAACTGTAAAATTAAATACAAGAGTTTCTGCTGATGATTTATCAAAAGGTAATTTTGATGAGGTAATTATTGCCACAGGAATTACACCAAGGATGCCAAGAATTAACGGAATAGAACACGAAAAAGTATTAAATTATATCGATGTAATTAAGCATAAAAAAACTGTTGGAAAACGTGTGGCAGTTATTGGTGCTGGTGGAATTGGTTTTGATGTATCAGAATATTTAGCACATGAAGGCGAAAGTACAGCTTTAAATATTGATGCTTGGTTACAAGAATGGGGAATTGACAAAACGCTTACCGCTAGAAGTGGAATAGAAGGAGTTGTTGCAGAAGTTCATCCATCGCCAAGAGAAATTTTTATGTTTAAACGAAGTAAAGGTAAATTTGGTGCAAACTTAGGTAAAACTACTGGTTGGATTCATCGTGCAGCTTTAAAAAAGAAAAAAGTACAATTTATAAATGAGGTTGAATACATTAAAATTGATGATGAAGGTTTGCATTATACGCAAGGTGAGGAACAAAAAATACTAGCAGTAGATAATGTAATTATTTGTGCAGGACAACTTCCGCTTAAAGAATTAATTGCTCCTTTAGAAGAAAAAGGTATAAAAACACATGTAATTGGTGGTGCTGATTTTGCATCAGAATTAGACGCAAAAAGAGCTATCAACCAAGGAAGTAGATTAGCTGCTGAAATTTAATAAAAACAATTATCATAATATTAAAAATCTTGCTTTATGCAGGATTTTTTTTTGCTAACAAATTAAACAGTATTTTTAGCAAACTTAATTAGATAACCCCAACATGAAATCATTTACAATAAAAGAAATTAGTTCATTATTAAAAGGTGAATTAGTAGGTAATTGTTCTGAAGAAATTACAGCTCCAGAGCAAATAGAAAAAGCAGAAAAAGGACAAATAACTTTTATTGGAAATAAAAAATTTGCTGATTTATGGAATAATTCTAACGCAAGTGCCGCTATTGTATGTAGTAAGTTAGATATTCAGCCAGAACAAAATAAAGCATTTATAAAAGTTGCTAATGCCGATTTAGCCATGGCAACATTATTAGAAGCTTTTCAACCAGAAGCACCACATTTTGAAATAGCTATTCATCCAACGGCTGTAATCGATAAAACTGCAACAATAGGCGAAGGCTGTAAAATTGGAGCAAATGCTTATATTGGTAAAAATGTTGTGTTAGCAAACGGAGTTATTTTATATCCAAATGTTACTATTTTTGACGATACTACTATCGGTCAAAATACCACGGTTTGGTCGGGTACGGTAATTAGAGAAAGAAGTGTTATCGGAAATAACTGTATTTTTCATAATAATGTAAGTATCGGAGCTGATGGTTTTGGTTACAGACCAAGCGCACAAGGATTAACAAAAATTCCACATATCGGAAATGTAGTTATTGGAAATCAAGTAGAAATTGGTGCAAATTCATGTGTCGATAGAGGTAAATTTAGCTCAACTATTTTAGGCGATGGTTGTAAAATTGATAACTTGGTTCAAATAGGTCATAATTCGGTACTAGGTAAATTCTGTATTATGGCAGGAAGTAGTGGTTTAGCAGGGTCAGTAACCTTAGGCGATGGCGTTATTATTGGCGGAAGTGCTTCTATTAAAGACCATACAACGATTCATTCAGGAGCGGTTGTAGGTGCTGGTTCTGGTGTTATTGCTGATGTTCCTGCAGGAAAAACCGTACTTGGATATCCTGCAACTGATGCTAGAGATATGATGAAACAATGGGTTGCGTTACGTAAATTAGGTAGAAAACAGTAGAAAAATATTTTTAATTAAAACCTCATTTTTAGTGAGGTTTTTTTGTGTTTTTATTTTAATACATAAATCAATAAAAATAGTTTTTTGAAGCAATTTCCCGCTTTCCGCACTCGCTTTTTTTGTTTTTTTTCAAAAGAAAAAAACAAAAAAGAGCTCAAACAATTGCTTTAATCGGGGCTAGAAATTTATACTATTCTATTATATTTTAGGTTGTTTTTTTATTTTCAGAAAATAATAATAACTGTATTTAAGTGAAAAATAGTACTTATATCAAACAATAAATTATAAAAAATCAATAATTATACTATGTTTTTAAGAGAAAAATGCACTATTAGTAATTAGAAATAATAAAATAAAAGCCGATATTTGTCGCAGATATTTTTTTAAAGAGTAAATTATGGCAATGAATAAAAATAATGTCCTCGCTTGGGCAACAATTATAATGGTTTTAATAGGTCTTTTACTAGTGTTACTAGGGGCTTTTAGATATGATGATGTAGCAGGATATGGTTTTGGAGCAGTAGGTTTAGGATTTTTTGCAAATGCATGGGTTTTCAACGCCTTAAAAGGAAGAGTTTAATTAATAAAAAAATAGCACAAAAATGTCAGACGATAAGAAGGTTATATTTTCAATGAATAAGGTTTCAAAAACCTATCAAAGTACGAATAAACAAGTTTTAAAAGATATTTATTTAAGTTTCTTCTACGGAGCTAAAATTGGTATTTTAGGTTTAAACGGATCGGGTAAATCTACTTTATTAAAAATAATTGCAGGAGTAGAGAAAAATTTTCAAGGTGATGTAACTTTTTCACCAGGTTATAAAGTTGGTTATTTAGAGCAAGAACCAAAATTAGACGAAACCAAAACAGTTATTGAAATAGTAAGAGAAGGTGTTGCAGAAACTGTAGCTATTTTAGAGGAATACAACAAAATCAACGATATGTTTGGTTTAGAAGAAGTGTATTCTGATGCTGATAAAATGGACAAGTTAATGGCGCAACAAGCAGAGCTTCAAGATAAAATTGATGCTTCTAATGCTTGGGAACTTGATACTAAATTAGAAATTGCTATGGATGCTTTACGTACTCCAGATGGTGATACTCCAATTAAAAACTTATCAGGAGGGGAAAGAAGAAGAGTTGCTTTATGTAGATTATTATTACAAGAACCAGAAATTTTATTATTAGATGAGCCTACCAATCACTTGGATGCTGAATCTGTACACTGGTTAGAGCATCATTTAGCACAATATAAAGGAACTGTAATTGCTGTAACGCATGATAGATATTTCTTAGATAACGTTGCTGGTTGGATTTTAGAATTAGATAGAGGTGAAGGAATTCCTTGGAAAGGAAACTACTCTTCTTGGTTAGATCAAAAATCAACAAGAATGGCACAAGAAAGCAAAACTGCTTCTAAGCGTCAAAAAACATTAGAACGAGAATTAGAATGGGTTCGTCAAGGAGCAAAAGGTCGTCAAACAAAGCAAAAAGCACGTTTGAAGAACTATGATAAATTAATGAGCCAAGATGAGAAACAAACTGATGAAAAGTTAGAAATTTATATTCCAAATGGTCCACGTTTAGGAACAAATGTTATTGAAGCTAGTGGAGTTTCAAAAGCTTTTGGAGATAAATTATTATACGATAATTTAGAATTTAATCTTCCACAAGCGGGAATCGTTGGAATTATCGGACCAAACGGTGCGGGTAAAACTACTATCTTTAAAATGATAATGGGAGAAGAAACTCCTGATAACGGAAGCTTTAAAGTAGGTGAAACTGCAAAAATTGCTTATGTAGATCAGGCGCATTCTAACATTGATGCTGATAAATCTATTTGGGAGAATTTCTCTGAAGGTCAAGATTTAGTAATGATGGGAGGGAAGCAAGTAAATTCTCGTGCATATTTAAGTCGTTTTAACTTTGGTGGAAGCGAACAAAACAAAAAAGTTTCTACACTTTCTGGAGGTGAACGTAACCGTTTACACTTAGCAATGACTTTAAAAGAAGAAGGAAACGTTTTATTATTAGATGAACCTACCAATGATTTAGATGTAAATACATTAAGAGCATTAGAAGAAGGTTTAGAAAACTTTGCAGGTTGTGCTGTCGTTATTAGTCACGATAGATGGTTTTTAGATAGAATTTGTACACATATTTTAGCTTTTGAAGGAAATAGTGAAGTTTATTTCTTTGAAGGAGGATTCTCTGAATATGAAGCAAATAAAAAGAAACGTTTAGGTGGAGATTTAATGCCAAAACGTATTAAATACAGAAAATTAATTAGATAATTTAAAATTAATATTATTTAATAAAAAACTCGAAGCTTTATAGCTTCGAGTTTTTTTATTCTAATAGTCTGTTTAAAAATCAAATAAAAATGAGATTAACCGTCATGCTGAATTTATTTCAGCATCGCATAAGGCTAATAACTCTACTCTAGTAAACAGACTCTGGTAAATCAGGATGTGAAACTGAAATAAATTCAGTTTGACGGATTCCATTTTCTGTTTTTATACTATAATACTTTATAAGATAAATCGTAACGTAATCCTACGGATACATTGGTAATAGCAGGTTTATCAGAATCATTATAATTTAAAACTTCAATATAAGTTCTAACACTTTTATTGAATCTTTTTTCACATGTAATGTTAAATCCGTTACCATCTATAGTGCCATTATCATAGTTAAAATAACTTGTTTTAACGTTGTAGCTTTTATTAAAAGAATACACAGCAGCAACATCTAAAGTACTTTCATCAAGTTTTAAACCTGCATCATTTTTAATATTAATATTTTGATAATTAATAGCTGTATATAGTTTTTTGAAAAGAGTTGTAGATCCTGCAAAAGCAAAGATATCTCGTTTAATACCATTAGCATCTTCATCAGTAAGATAAGAGGTTGCTAGGTAAAAACTTTTAGCAGTATATCCTACTCCAAACATTGCAGCATCAACATAACTTCTGCCATAAGTATCATCAGTAACTCCACCGTTTGTAGAGCCTGAATCTCCATTTATTTGTATTCCAGTATCAATTTTGAAATTCCCTAAAGTATTTCTATAAGTAACTAAATTATTTGTTCTAAAAGGACTTTGAGTATCATATGCAAATGGGCTTGATCTATGATTAAAAACATCAGTTACTTCTGCAACAATATTATAATGAGGCGACCATTGTTTACCAATAGCAATTCTTCCCCATTTTTTACTTTCTAAACCTGCATATCCTAAACGAGCATCACCAAAATCAGCATCACCTTCAACATCAATATCCCATTCTCCTCTAACAAATGCTGTTAAATTTTTATCTATTTTTTGTTCCGCTTTAAATCCTAATCGAGAGAAAAAATCTGTAACATCAAGACTTTCAATTTTTTTTGCTCTATCATTTCGATAGGTAATAGAAGGTCTTAAGCTTCCGTAAATAGTAATTTTTTGATTATTTTTAACTTTTACAGTATCTCTTTTTACTTGCTTTTTATTATCTTTTTTTAATAATAAAGTTTTAAAAGAGCTTATTTTCAATACTTCAGTAGGTTTTGCTTGCAGATTTGATACAAACATTCCTAGAGCTATAGTAGTGAACATAATTTTTTTACTCATAGGTATTTAATTTTATTAATTTATCTAAATGCTACATAGCACTGGGCAAATGTACGATAGAAACATAAATTTTTTTCTATATTCATATTATTTAGACAGCATTGTTACTTTATGTAAAAAATTATAAATGAATTATTAACTGAAAAGAACTTGATACTTTATAATTAATTATAGAAATAAAAAAACCGAAACAATTTGTTTCGGTTTTAATAAAAATATAATAAAAGTAACTCTTATAAATTAGGAATTACTAATTCTTGACCGATACTAATAGCATCAGCAGATTTTAAAATACTATTGTTAGCTTCAAAAATTTCGCTATATTTCATTGCATCACCGTAATATTGTTTTGCAATTTTACCTAATGTATCTCCACTTACTACAGTATGATTTGCAAATACAGTAGTATCTTCAATTGTAATATCAGCAATGATATCAGTAGGGTTTTCTCCTCCAACTGCTTTTATAGCATCCCAAAGTAAGTTTTTTTCATATTGGTTTTTTGCAGTTCCACTAACATGTAAAACACCGTTTTCTTCTTTTACGTCTCCGTTTTTAATATTTAATTCTTGACCTAAATTTAAAACATTTTGATATTTTGCTTTCATTTTTATTTTTTTATCATTGTTAATTTATCTAAATATACAAAAAAAGAGAAATACTGAACAAGACAACTAAATTAATTAATAGTTAATGATGAAAAAAAAATCTCCAAGAACCGAAGTTCTTGGAGATAAATAAAGATTAAATAAAAGCTTTATTAAAAAGCTGTACCTGGAGCTTCAGGTCCAGTAGGACTAGCTGCTTGTGCCTTTTGAGGGTTTAATACAATATAAGTACCAATAGCTGTTAAAGCAGCATACTTACCATATTTACCCATTTTCTTTAAAGCCTCTCCACGGCTTATGTTTGTGTCTTTAGATATATCTTGTTTTTTCATCTTAATTTTTTTCTTAATTATTTAAAATAACTTTTTTGTTAACCTTTTTAGCTCCACTTGTTACGTTTATAACATAAACTCCTGAAGAAACTTTAGGTAAGTCTATTACTTTAGTTCCATTAGAGTTAAAAGTTTTAGCCATTACTTGTTTTCCTATTGCTGAGTAAATAGTAATTGAATTACCTTCAGCTTGTAATCCTGTAATAGTTAACTCGTTTTTAGCCGATTGATATACAGAAATATCATTTAAAGTAATTTCTTCATCATTTACTTTATTAGAAGTGTGTACAAAAAATTGATTAGCTGTATTAGCATTTCCTTTTAAAGCTACACTATAATTTCCTTCAGATAAATTAACAAACTCGTTATTTTCTTTATCTTCTATAAAAACTTGTGTATCATTAGGTAAATTAAATGAATCAGCAGAAAAAACAATTGTTTGATCAGTCGCTACTTTTAATTCAACAGGAACGATAGTTGTTTCTAAGTTTTCTTTAGGTAAAGACTGAACAGCATATTCTTTAGTGTTTTCTTTACTAACTAATTTAGAATACATATTAAAGTTGCTTTTAGCTCCTTTAAATACAGTACCATCAAAACCATTATCAAAACCAGTTGTAGCTCCTTCTAAATAATATAATTTAGTAGTTTTAACAGCTCCGTTACTAGAAGTAGCAGTTATATTAACTTGAGTTTTAGTATTTGCTTGTTTTTGAAAAACACCAGTAGTATGTGATTGATTAGCTTTATCAAAAGTTACATTAGTATTTGCTGCAGCACTAATAAAGAAACCTTGTCCTGGAGCTACTTGAAAAGTATCATCAATACCTGCTAATTTTAAATCATAACTACTAGTTGCTTGATTCCATACCCAAGCAGTAGCTTCAGATACAACATTTGTTAAAGGGTTCGCGTTAAAAAACTCTCCTAAATTAATATAAGAAGTATAAGGGTTTCCTACTAAATTATAGCTATTTGTAGCTGTAGTTATAGGAAGTGTAACAGTTTCTGAATTAGTATTACCAGTGAATATAAGATCTTCAGCAACTTTTAATTTTACAGAGTATCCTTTACCTGAAGTAATATTTAAATTAGCATTAGACATTTGGTAATCCCAAGCAGTTCCATCATTTTTATATGGAGCAATTCCAATAGCTCCAGTCCCACTTGCTGCAAATATGTTATTTGATACCATATCAGCTAATGTTTCATTGTTTAATGGAGACGCTATTAAATACCAGTTACTAGTTGCTAAATTTCTTTTATAAGTAACAGTAGCTGTTAACGTGCTATTTGTAATTAAAGTAGCTCCTGATTCAATAACAACTGTATTTACAGTAGTAGGAGTGTTTATAGTAGGAAACTGATTTAAGTTTGCAGGTATAATAATATCACTAGTACTTGTCGGTACTGTGTTAGTATCCCAGTTTGCTGCATTATTCCAGTTACTATCACTAGCTCCTGTCCATGTATTGGTACTAGAAGTCGGTATAACAGTACTACCTGCTTCAATTGCACCTTGTGGCTTTGTATAAAAAGCATATTCAGAAATAGAAAAACCATCACCATTAGCATCAACAGTAGCTTTAAACCATCCATATACTGTATTACCTTTATATTTAGATTCAAATCCAATATATCCTGTTTTGTTATCCCAAGCAGTATATGTATTTGTATATATATTTAATAAATCAGGGTAAAGACCAGGAGTAAAGTTACTTGCTGTTGAAATTAATTCACCATTATTTAATAAAGTAATATCTTTTGTTGTAGCATTAGCAATTAAACTTTTTCCATATGTTTCAACTTGTAAAGTTTGTGCAGATGGAATAAATGCTCCATAGTCATAATAATCACCATCTAACTCAGGAATAGAAAACCATTGCCAGTTTGCAGCAGTAGTTGCAGCAGCATTAAGTGTTCCTGTAATTATAGTATAAGGATCAAGAAATTTAATATCAATACTATTAGTTTGATTAGTAATATTATTATAACCAGTACTAAAAGCAGCTGCATTAAATGTTACATTATAAGCAGTATTATTTGCTTCAGCATGATTTGCAGCTGTACCAACAATAACTAAATTAACTTGTGTTCCATTTATATAATTTACTTCAACAGTATAATTATTAGGTGCATTAGTTGTAAAATCTACACCAGCAACAAAAGTTTTGTTAGCAAATTGAGCAGTACCAGAAACACTAATTTCTGTAGAAAAATTAACATTACCATTATTATCAGAGGTTTCAGAAGCTATATTAGAAGCTAAAAGTAATTCAGCTGCATTAGCGTCAATTAATGTTTGACCAGCTAAAATATCACCATTTGGTTCTGTAGAAAAAGCATATTCATATACAGTAACAGTTTCACCATCTGCAGAAACACTAGCTTTCATCCATCCGTTAATAGTTTCTCCATTATGGTCTGTAGTAAAACCAATATAACCAGTTTTACCTTCCCATGCCGTATAACCATCATATCTAATATCTAATTGACCAGGATAATCTTCTGGAGCAGTAAAATTACTTGCAGTAGAAATAAGATCACCTTGCTCTAAAAGAGTAATATCTCTTGTTCCTGTATTTGTAACTAATTTTTTACCATAAGTTTCAATTTTTAAATGACCTGTTACATATGCCCATGTACCATAAGTATAATCTCCATTAATAAGAGTTAAATTAAGGTTGTCCCAAGTAGCTCCTGTTGTAGCAGAAATATCATCAATGTTCGAATAAATAATTTCGAATGGATCATAAAATTTAAAATCTAAACCAACTGTAGTACAAGATAAGTTAGATGCTCCAGAAAAAGATGAAACATTAAAACTTAAGTTTTTAGTTTCATTGTTTGTTGTAGTATGACTAGTTGCTGTACCTGTTAAAGTTAATGTTGCAGTAGTTAAAGAAGTAACTTGAATAGAAGAGCTTAAACCTTGAGGTAAAGCTAAAGTATAATCTGTATTTTCCGTAAGAGAACCTGAAGCAGCAGAAAATTCAGCGTTATCAAGAGTTATAGTTACAGTTTGATTAAAGCTACCGTCATTACTTACCATTTCTTTAACACTATTAGTGTCAGTGATTAAAGAACCACCAGTATTATTAACACCAGTATCTATTAAGTTTTGAGCAGTCCATAATGTAACACGTGCAGGATGTTGTAATGCAGCTAACATACGATCTGTTTGTCCTTTTGTAAACATACTATAACAACCGTATGCAGCACCATTGTACCCCATGTAGTTTTCGTAGTTAATGTTTTCACCAAAACAGTTTAAACTAGGTGTACAAGATCCATCAGGAACCACTGATTCTGCTTCGGCAGGAGTATCTAAAACTTCATCATTAGGCATTGTACAACCACCATCAAAAGTGTGTATAAGGTTTAAAAAGTGACCAAGTTCAATGAGTTAATACAGAAGCAAATTCATCACCAGTATTTCCATGTAAATAAGCACCGTTATATACAACTCTTGCAGTACCACTATCTGACATAGATGTATTAGGGTACCATGCTACACCTGAGTTTGTTGTACTACCATCACCATATAAATCATTCTGGATGTATATGTTAACATATTTGTAGTTGTCCCAAGCATCAGCGGCAACAGCTGCATCAGAACCTGTTCCACCATAACCAGATTTTTCATCATAATAAACAACACCACTAGTACAGTTTCCATTAGGATCTAGTTGTGCTAATTTAAATTCAACATCTAAAGTACTTTTTATAGGAGCAAATTGTGCATCAACAGTTGCAAAATCTGCATTTAAACCTTGAAAGTCTTCATTCATTTTTTGTAAAGCTACTTTAATTTTATCAGTAGTTACAGTTAAACCACTTTGTACTTCACCATATACATGAAATACAACAGGTACAGTATATGTACTTGGTAGTTTATTTCTTTGACTTTTTGACATTGTTCTTGAGCTTTTATTAAACTCAATATATTCTTTTCTAGCTTCAGGATTACTTTTAAAATAAAGTTCATTCTGAATACTTGCTTTACAGGCGCGTTCCGATTGTGAATAAATTTTGGAGTATAAAGCTGAAACCAAAATCAATAGGATAAGAGTAAAATTTTTTCTCATTTAAGGATTGTTTTTTTTAGTATATAATTGTCAGTTATATAGTTAAGATTATGTTAATATAGTGTGAAGATACGTTTTGTTGTTTGATTATGAGTGTTTTTAATCTATTTGTGGTAATATTGTATCACTTTTTGTTTGTTTGGTATTTAATTAACGCTATTATAAGTGCTTTTATTTCATTTATATAGTGTTTTTTTAGTTTTTTAGTGGCTTTTTTTATTGATAACACTTATTTATTACTCTATTATTGAACAATTCATTATTCTACGGAAATCCGTAAAAATAAAGGGGCTGCAGCTGAATTTTTTTTACAAACATTTAGAGTCTGTTTAAATTTTAGTCAATAAAATTTTATTACAAAATTCACAAATAATAATAATCTGTCAGTTCGAGTAATTTTTTTCCTTAAAAAAAATGTATCGAGAACTTTTTATCAAAAAAAAATGATAAATTTTTAATTACTTCTAGTCATTAAAATCAATCGAATTTATAAAATTGTGTAGAAACTTAAATAAATACAGTTTGGCATATTCTGTTTTTCAGCTATAAAACGTTTTTAAATGAAACTTAAATAGGTTCTTCTTTTAATTTTTAAACAAAAAAACCTCGCCAAATTGACGAGGTTTTTAAAATTTTATATTAATTATTTTTTAAATAATCAGAGATTTATAAATGAATTACTTCATCATAAGCATCGGCAACAGCTTCCATAACTGCTTCACTCATTGTTGGGTGAGGGTGAATTGTTTTTAAAACTTCATGACCAGTAGTTTCTAATTTTCTACCTAAAACAGCTTCCGCAATCATATCGGTAACACCTGCACCAATCATATGACAACCTAACCATTCACCGTATTTTGCATCAAAAATTACTTTTACAAAACCATCTGTAGTTCCGGCAGCCGTAGCTTTTCCAGAGGCAGAGAATGGAAATTTACCAACTTTTAAATCGTAACCAGCTTCTTTTGCTTGTTTTTCTGTCATTCCAACAGAAGCAATTTCAGGAGTAGCATAGGTACAACCAGGAATATTTCCATAGTCGATAGCTTCGGTATGTAAACCAGCTAATTTTTCAACTAAAGTAATTCCTTCAGCAGAAGCAACGTGTGCTAAAGCTGGTCCAGGAGTTACATCACCAATAGCGAAATAACCAGGAATATTTGTTTGATAAAAATCGTTTACTAAAATTTTATCTCTATCGGTAATAATTCCAACATCTTCTAAACCGATGTTTTCGATATTTGTTTTAATTCCAACAGCCGATAATAAAATATCTGCTTCTAAAACAACTTCACCTTTTTTAGTTTTAACGGTAGCTTTTACGCCATCGCCAGAAGTATCAACAGTTTCAACAGATGAACTTGTCATTACTTTAATACCCGATTTTTTGAAAGAACGCTCCATTTGTTTAGATACATCAATATCTTCAACAGGTACAATGTTTGGCATAAATTCAACAACAGTCACATCCGTTCCCATTGAATTATAAAAATGTGCAAACTCAACACCAATAGCACCTGAACCTACAACAATCATAGATTTTGGTTGACTAGGTAAGCTCATTGCCTGACGATAACCAATTACTTTTTTACCATCTTGTGGTAAATTTGGTAAAACTCTAGAACGTGCACCAGTTGCGATAATAATATTATCAGCAGAATATTCTGTTACAGAACCATCTTTAGCGGTAACATCAACTTTTTTACCAGTTTTAATTTTACCAAAACCGTCAATAATGTCAATTTTGTTTTTCTTCATTAAAAAAGAAACACCTTTGCTCATTCCTTCGGCAACACCACGACTACGTTTAATAACTGCTCCAAAATCTTTATCGATTGCTTCCGCTTTTAAACCATATTGGTCAACATGTTTTAAATAATCATAAACCTGAGCAGATTTTAACAATGCTTTTGTAGGAATACATCCCCAGTTTAAGCAAATTCCACCTAAACTTTCTTTTTCAATTACTCCAACTTTAAAGCCTAATTGCGATGCTCTAATAGCAGTTACATATCCTCCAGGACCACTTCCGATTATTAATACGTCGTATTTCATGTTTATGTTTTTTACTTATTGTTTGTTTTTTATATCTATTTCTAAAGATTTTTTCAATAAAAATCAGTAGAATAATTTGGGCGTTCGGGCGGGCTTTCACTACTCGCTTTTTTTTGAAGAAAAATCAAAAAAAGAGCTCAGACACGCCGTTCAATCCCTAACGCGAATTTTCGTTTTTCAACCCTATTTATTTTTCATTTTTTGAATTTTAGTTCTTTTTTCAAAAAATAAATAGGGTAGAAGTTATATTTTTTTACATTCTTTCAGGAACTTCAATTCCTAATAAAGCAAATGCAGATTTAATAGTATCGGCAACTTTTTTAGATAACTGAACTCTAAATACTTTTTTATCTTCGTTTTCTTCTCCTAAAATATGTACATTTTGATAAAAAGAATTGAATTCTTTTACCAATTCGTAGGTGTAATTTGCAATTACGGCAGGCGAATAATTGTTAGCAGCTTGCTGAATTACTTCAGGATATAATTCTAATTGTTTAATTAATTCTTTTTCTTTTGCGTGTAATTCAATTGAAACAGCATTTGAATAATCAAAATCAGCTTTTCTTAAAATAGATTGAATTCTAGCATACGTATATTGAATAAAAGGTCCTGTATTTCCTTGAAAATCTACAGAAGCTTTCGGATCGAATAAAATTCTCTTTTTAGGATCTACTTTTAAGATGAAATATTTTAAAGCTCCTAAACCGATAACTCTATATAATTCTTCTTTTTCTTCATCAGAATACCCTTCTAATTTTCCTAGTTCTTGAGAAATAGTACGAGCAGTATCGGTCATTTCGTCCATTAAATCATCGGCATCAACGACAGTTCCCTCACGAGATTTCATTTTTCCAGAAGGTAAATCTACCATTCCGTAACTTAAATGATGTAATTGTTCTGCCCAAGAATATCCTAATTTCTTTAAAATTAAGAATAATACTTTAAAGTGATAATCTTGTTCGTTACCAACTGTGTAAACCATTCCGCCAACATCGGGCATATCTTTTGCACGTTGAATAGCAGTTCCAATATCTTGCGTCATATAAACTGATGTTCCGTCTGAACGTAAAACCAGTTTTTCATCTAAACCATCTTCAGATAAATCACACCAAACAGAGCCATCTTCTTTTTTGAAGAAAACACCACTTTTTAATCCTTCATCAACAGTATCTTTTCCTAATAAATAGGTATTACTTTCGTAATATAATTTATCAAAATCAACACCAATACTTTTATAAGTAACATCAAATCCTTTGTAAACCCAAGAATTCATTTCTTTCCAAAGTGTTACAACTTGCTCATCACCAGCTTCCCATTTACGAAGCATTTGTTGTGCTTCAATCATTAGAGGAGATTGTTTTTTATAGGTGTCATTGAAAATATAGTCGATAATATTATTATCTTTTTGAGATTCATTATCAGTATACGAAACCGTTTTTAATATATGCTTAAGTAGTTCTAAAAAATTAACAATTATCTCTTCAGTTATATTCTTATCAAGAATACTTGATATATATGTAATAGCATTGCTAGAAGAGTTTTCATAACCGATATTACGCTCTAATCTTTTCATTTTATCAGCTATGGATATAGATAAAACAGGAAGAAGGGAGCTTTTTTGTTCATAACTTAGTCTATCTAAATCTATTTTTTCTAAGATTAAAAGACATTTATTGAGATAAATATTATCCCCTTTTTTTTGATTAATATTATTAATAAAACCTTTAGATTCTAACTTTAAGTTTTCTAACTCTTTTTTATATTCTTGATCGAATTTCACATAATAATTACCAACCAACTTATCACCTTTTAAACCTGTTGATTCTGGAGTTTCTCCTTCTCCAAACTTTTGCCAAGCCAACATCGATTTACAAATATGTATTCCTCTATCATTAATGATTTGAGTTTTATACACTTTTTTACCAGATGCTTTTAAAATTTCAGCAACCGAATAACCTAATAAAACATTACGAACGTGTCCTAGGTGTAAAGGTTTATTTGTGTTTGGCGATGAATATTCTACCATACGAGAAGAATCATCTGCCGAAGGCGAAATAAATCCGTAATAAGTATCTGTTGCTATTTGATTGAAAAAATTAGTATAAAAACTATTATCAATCACTAAGTTTAAAAATCCTTTTACCACATTATAGTTGGTAATTTCCGAAACATTTTCAACAAGGTATTTTCCTAAATCCTCGCCAATTTGAACAGGATTTCCTTTTTTATACCTTAGAAGAGGAAAAACCACCACAGTGATATCTCCTTCAAAATCTTTACGGGTTGCTTGAAATTCTACACTAGGAATTTCAATATTATATAAGGTTGAAAATCCTTCTTTTACTTTTGCTTCAATTAAGGTTTGTATACTCATTAGTTGTTGAAAATTGAACAACAAAATTACACAATTTATTTGGATGATATTTAAAGAGAAACTAACAATTTATTTATCTGTTTTGATAGTTGAATTATCTGAAATAAAGTAGGAGTTTTATATATAAAAAAAACTCCCCAATAATTTGTGTAAATTATTGAGGAGTAAATTTGTTAATAAGGTGTTTTTTTTATTTCCTTAATAAACTAAAGTGACCCGTATCTTGTTTTTTATTTGTGTACTGAACTAAATACCAATAGTCTGTAGAAGGCATTTTCATACCATTACTATACCCATCCCAAGTATTATCTTCAGGAGTAATTTGTTTGATTAACTTTCCGTATCTATCATATACATTAACAAATTCAAATGGAATTAAGTTGCTGTTTATTTCCCAAATATCATTATGACCATCTTCATTTGGAGTAAAAAACAAAGGCATTTCCTCACAAACATTAACAGTTACTATTGTTTTACTTGTTTTAGTAACGATAGTTCCAAAACAATTAGGAGCTGTTACTGAAACTTTATAATCACCAGCCATTTCAAGTGTAGCAGTTGGTATAATAATATCTCTATCTGTTGACGTGAAATTATTTGGTCCTGTCCAGTTATATGTAGCTCCTATCACATCATTTAGACTAATTGAAATTGTTTCAGAATAACAAGTTGTTAAGGTAGTTGGTGTATTAACCTTAAAGCTTTCCTTTACAAGAACATTTATTTTAATATCCTTAGATACTAAAACTCCACTACATTGTGCAGCTGTAACAGTAACTTTATATTCACCAGTCATATCTGACATAGCGTTTAGAATAGTCAATGTTTTAGTGTTTTGTCCTGTTATTAAATCATTGTTTTGGTCAAACCATTGATAAGTTGCATTAGTAATGTCATTTGTATTAATAACAATGCTTTCTCCTTCACAAATATCAATATGGTTAATAGGAGTTAAGGTAAAGTCATTATTAGATTCTATAGTTACTGAAACAGTTGTAGGTTCACTACATTGACTAGCATTGTTTGGAGTAAAGATATAATCTTTAGTTTCTACTATATTAGTACTAATATTAGCAACGTTCCAAGTACCATCAATTCCATTATCAGAAGTTGTAGGTAATGCTGTAACTGTAGTTCCTTCACAATAGGTAGTTGCAAAACTAAAAGTAGGAGTAACAGTTGCATTAACCGTTACTGAAACCGTTATAGGTTCACTACATTGACTCGGAACATTAGGAGTAAATATATAATTTGTAGCTCCAGTTATGTTCGTATCTATACTAGTGTTATTCCAAGTACCATCAATTCCATTATCCGAAGTTATAGGTAATGCGTCAGCTGTAGTAGCTTCACAGTATGTAGTTGTAAAACTAAAAGTAGGAGTAACAGTTGCATTAACCGTTACAGAAACCGTTGTAGGTTCACCACATTGATTCGCAACATTAGGAGTAAATGTGTAATTTGTAGCTCCAGTAATATTCGTATTTATACTACTGTTATTCCAAGTACCATCAATTCCATTATCCGAAGTTGTCGGTAATGTTGTAACTGTAGTCCCTTCACAGTATGTAGTTGTAAAACTAAAAGTAGGAGTAACAGTTGCATTAACCGTTACAGAAACCGTTGTAGGTTCACCACATTGATTCGCAACATTAGGAGTAAATGTGTAGTTACTTAAACCTAATGTATTTGTGTCAATATTAGCAACGTTCCAAGTACCATCAATTCCATTATCCGAAGTTATAGGTAATGTGTTAGCTGTAGTAGCTTCACAGTATGTAGTTGCAAAACTAAAAGTAGGAGTAACAGTTGCATTAACCGTTACTGAAACCGTTATAGGTTCACTACATTGACTCGGAACATTAGGAGTAAATATATAATTTGTAGCTCCAGTTATGTTCGTATCTATACTAGTGTTATTCCAAGTACCATCAATTCCATTATCCGAAGTTATAGGTAATGCGTCAGCTGTAGTAGCTTCACAGTATGTAGTTGTAAAACTAAAAGTAGGAGTAACAGTTGCATTAACCGTTACAGAAACCGTTGTAGGTTCACCACATTGATTCGCAACATTAGGAGTAAATGTGTAATTTGTAGCTCCAGTAATATTCGTATCTATACTACTGTTATTCCAAGTACCATCAATTCCATTATCCGAAGTTGTCGGTAATGTTGTAACTGTAGTCCCTTCACAGTATGTAGTTGTAAAACTAAAAGTAGGAGTAACAGTTGCATTAACCGTTACAGAAACCGTTGTAGGTTCACCACATTGATTCGCAACATTAGGAGTAAATGTGTAGTTACTTAAACCTAATGTATTTGTGTCAATATTAGCAACGTTCCAAGTACCATCAATTCCATTATCCGAAGTTATAGGTAATGTGTTAGCTGTATTAGCTTCACAGTATGTAGTTGCAAAACTAAAAGTAGGAGTAACAGTTGCATTAACCGTTACAGAAACCGTTGTAGGTTCACCACATTGATTTGCAACATTAGGAGTAAATACATAATCAGTATTTCCAATTGTATTTGTATCAATATTAGCAACGTTCCAAGTACCATCAATTCCATTATCAGAAGTTGCAGGTAATGCATTAGCTGTAGTAGTTTCACAGTATGTAGTTGTAAAACTAAAAGTAGGAGTAACAGTTGCATTAACCGTTACAGAAACCGTTGTAGGTTCACCACATTGATTCGCAACATTAGGAGTAAATATATAATTTGTAGCTCCAGTAATGTTCGTATCTATACTAGTATTATTCCAAGTACCATCAATTCCATTATCCGAAGTTGTCGGTAATGTTGTAACTGTAGTCCCTTCACAGTATGTAGTTGTAAAACTAAATGTAGGAGTAACAGTTGCATTAACCGTTACAGAAACAGTTGTAGGTTCACCACATTGATTCGCAACATTAGGAGTAAATGTGTAGTTACTTAAACCTAATGTATTTGTGTCAATATTAGCAACGTTCCAAGTACCATCAATTCCATTATCCGAAGTAGTCGGTAATGTGTTAGCTGTAGTAGCTTCACAGTATGTAGTTGCAAAACTAAAAGTAGGAGTAACAGTTGCATTAATAGTTACTGAAACCGTTGTAGGTTCACCACATTGATTTGCAACATTAGGAGTAAATACATAATCAGTATTTCCAATTGTATTTGTATCAATATTAGCAACGTTCCAAGTACCATCAATTCCATTATCAGAAGTTGCAGGTAATGCATCAGCTGTAGTAGTTTCACAGTATGTAGTTGTAAAACTAAATGCAGGAGTAACAGTAGCATTAACCGTTACTGAAACCGTTGTAGGTTCACCACACTGACTAGCAACATTAGGAGTAAATATATAATTTGTAGCTCCAGTAATGTTCGTGTCTATACTAGTGTTATTCCAAGTACCATTAATTCCGTTATCTGAAGTAGTCGGTAATGCATCAGCTGTAGTAGCTTCACAGTATGTAGTTGTAAAACTAAAAGTAGGAGTAACAGTTGCATTAACCGTTACAGAAACCGTTGTAGGTTCACCACATTGATTCGCAACATTAGGAGTAAATGTGTAGTTACTTAAACCTAATGTATTTGTGTCAATATTAGCAACGTTCCAAGTACCATCAATTCCATTATCCGAAGTAGTCGGTAATGTGTTAGCTGTAGTAGCTTCACAGTATGTAGTTGCAAAACTAAAAGTAGGAGTAACAGTTGCATTAACCGTTACAGAAACCGTTGTAGGTTCACCACATTGATTTGCAACATTAGGAGTAAATACATAATCAGTATTTCCAATTGTATTTGTATCAATATTAGCAACGTTCCAAGTACCATCAATTCCATTATCAGAAGTTGCAGGTAATGCATCAGCTGTAGTAGTTTCACAGTATGTAGTTGTAAAACTAAATGCAGGAGTAACAGTAGCATTAACCGTTACTGAAACCGTTGTAGGTTCACCACATTGATTTGCAATATTAGGAGTAAATATATAATTTGTAGCTCCAGTAATGTTCGTGTCTATACTAGTGTTATTCCAAGTACCATCAATTCCATTATCCGAAGTAGTCGGTAATGCATCAGCTGTAGTAGCTTCACAGTATGTAGTTGTAAAACTAAATGTAGGAGTAACAGTTGCATTAACCGTTACAGAAACCGTTGTAGGTTCACCACATTGATTCGCAACATTAGGAGTAAATACATAATTAGTGTTTCCTGTTATATTAGTATCAATACTTGAAACATTCCAAGTACCATCAATTCCATTATCAGAAGTTGTAGGTAATGCGTTAGCTGTAGTAGCTTCACAGTATGTAGTTGCAAAACTAAAAGTAGGAGTAACAGTTGCATTAACCGTTACAGAAACCGTTGTAGGTTCACCACATTGATTTGCAACATTAGGAGTAAATACATAATCAGTATTTCCAATTGTATTTGTATCAATATTAGCAACGTTCCAAGTACCATCAATTCCATTATCAGAAGTTGCAGGTAATGCATTAGCTGTAGTAGTTTCACAGTATGTAGTTGTAAAACTAAATATAGGAGTTACAGTTGCATTAACCGTTACAGAAACAGTTAATGGGTCAGCACATTCCGTTCCTATTGGTGTAAATACATAATCAGTATTACCAATAATAGTTGTACTAATTGTAGTTGGAGCCCAAGTACCTGTAATACCATTATTATCAGCAGTAGGTAAAGCATTAGCAGTATCATCTTCACAATAAGTAGTAGTTAAAGTAAATACCGGAGTAGCTTTATCTGTAATATTAACAGTTACTGTTAATGGGTCAGCACATTCCGTTCCTGCTGGTGTAAATGTATAATCAGTATCACCAATAGTAGTTGTACTAATTGTAGTAGGTGCCCAAGTACCTGTAATACCATTATTATCAGCAGTAGGTAAAGCATTAGCAGTATCATCTTCACAATAAGAAGTAGTTAAAGTAAATACCGGAGTCGCTTTATCTGTAATATTAACGGTTACTGTTAATGTGTCAGCACATTCCGTTCCTGCTGGTGTAAATATGTAATCAGTATTACCAATAGTAGTTGTACTAATTGTAGCTGGAGCCCAAGTACCTGTAATACCATTATTATCAGAAGTAGGTAAAGCATTAGCAGTATCATCTTCACAATAAGAAGTAGTTAAAGTAAATACCGGAGTAGCTTTATCTGTAATATTAACAGTAATAGTTAATGGGTCAGCAGTTTCTGTTGGAGCTGGCGTAAATGTATAATCAGTATCACCAATAGTAGTTGTACTAATTGTAGCTGGAGCCCAAGTACCTGTAATACCACTATTATCAGAGGCTGGTAAAGTATCAGCAATATCATCTTCACAATAAGAAGTAGCTACACTAAATATAGGAGTTGATTTACTTACAATATTAACAGTTAAAGTTAATGGGTCAGCACATTCCGTTCCTGCTGGTGTAAATATATAATCAGTATCACCAATAGTAGTTGTGCTAATTGTAGCTGGAGCCCAAGTACCTGTAATACCATTATTATCAGAAGTAGGTAAAGTATCTGGAGTATCATTTTCGTGATAAGAAGTAGTTACACCAAATACTGGAGTCGCTTTATTACTGATACTTATATTTACTGTTAATGGGTCAGCACATTCCGTTCCTGCTGGTGTAAATATGTAATCAGTATTACCAATAGTAGTTGTACTAATTGTAGCTGGAGCCCAAGTACCTGTAATACCATTATTATCAGAAGTAGGTAAAGCATTAGCAGTAGCATCTTCACAATAAGAAGTAGTTAAAGTAAATACCGGAGTAGCTTTATTTGTAATAGTAACCGTTACGGTTAATGGGTCAGCACATTCCGTTCCTGCTGGAGTAAATGTATAATCACTATCACCAATAGTAGTTGTACTAATTGTAGCTGGAGTCCAAGTACCTGTAATACTATTATTATCAGAAGTAGGTAAAGCATTAGCAGTATCATCTTCACAATAAGAAGTAGTTAAAGTAAATACCGGAGTCGCTTTATTTGTAATAGTAATAGTTACCGTTAATGGGTCAGCAGCTTCTGTTGGAGCTGGTGTAAATGTATAATCAGTATCACCAATAGTAGTTGTACTAATTGTAGCTGGGTTCCAAGTACCTGTAATACCATTATCATCAGTAGTAGGTAAAGTATTAGCAGTAGCATCTTCACAATAAGAAGTTGTTAAAGTAAATACTGGAGTAACTTTATCTGTAATAGTAACAGTTATTGTTAACATGTCAGCACATTCCGTTCCTGCTGGCGTAAATGTATAATCAGTATCACCAATAATAGTTGTACTAATTGTAGCTGGAGCCCAAGTACCTGTAATACCATTATTATCAGAAGTAGGTAAGGTATCTGCAGTATCATTTTCGTTATAAGAAGTATTTACAGTAAAAACTGGAGTCGCTTTATTTGTAATATTAACAGTTACTGTTAATGGGTCAGCACATTCCGTTCCTGCTGGTGTAAATATGTAATCAGTATTACCAATAGTAGTTGTACTAATTGTAGCTGGAGCCCAAGTACCTGTAATACCATTATTATCAGAAGTAGGTAAAGCATTAGCAGTATCATCTTCACAATAAGAAGTAGTTAAAGTAAATACCGGAGTCGCTTTATCTGTAATATTAACAGTTATTGTTAATGGGTCAGCACATTCTGTTCCTGCTGGTGTAAATGTATAATCAGTATCACCAATAGTAGTTGTACTAATTGTAGCTGGAGCCCAAGTACCTGTAATACCATTATTATCAGCAGTAGGTAAAGCATTAGCAGTATCATCTTCACAATAAGCAGTAGTTAAAGTAAATACCGGAGTAGCTTTATCTGTAATAGTAACTGTTACCGTTAATGGTTCAGCACATTCCGTTCCTGCTGGCGTAAATGTATAATCAGTATCACCAATAGTAGTTGTACTAATTGTAGCTGGAGCCCAAGTACCTGTAATACCATTATTATCAGCAGTAGGTAAAGCATTAGCAGTATCATCTTCACAATAAGCAGTAGTTAAAGTAAATACCGGAGTAGCTTTATCTGTAATAGTAACTGTTACCGTTAATGGTTCAGCACATTCCGTTCCTGCTGGCGTAAATGTATAATCAGTATCACCAATAATAGTTGTACTAATTGTAGCTGGTGTCCAAGTACCTGTAATACTATTATTATCAGAAGTAGGTAAAGCATTAGCTGTATCATCTTCACAATAAGCAGTAGTTAAAGTAAATACCGGAGTCGCTTTATCTGAAATATTAACAGTTAAAGTTAATGGATTAGCACATTGGTTTGCATCTGGTGTAAATAGATAATTAGAATTACCAATAATAGTTGTACTAATTGTCGTTGGTGTCCAAGTACCTGTAATACTATTATCTGATGTTGTAGGTAAAGTATCAGCAGTATCGTTTTCACAATAAGAACTGTTTACACTAAAAGTAGGAGTAGCTTTAGCTGTTATTGTTACATCAGTTGTATTATCTAAAGTTACAGGAGTACCTGAACAATTTGTTTTAGTAACTGATACTGTATAATTTCCATCAGCAGCTACAGTTGTATTTAATATTTCAATATCTTTAGTAGTAGCAGTAAATCCATTAGGACCAACCCAACTATAGGTAGCTCCTGTAATATCCGTAGCACTAATATTTAAAGTTTCTGTTTCACAAATTGTAATTGGAGTAGTAGGAGGAAGTGTAAAAGTATCATCAGTAACAGTAATATTTACTTTTTTGATAATTTCACAGCCAAAGAAATTTACTTTAAGTGTATATTCTCCTGCGTCAGCTACTTTTGCAAGATTAATTGTATGTGCTTTTGTTGTTGCTATAGGTGTTACAGCATCAGTAGGACTAAACCATTCAAAAGTTATTCTAGAATCATTATCAAGAATATCTTCAAAATTATAGGTTACATCTAAATCGATGTCAGCATCTTTACATACTGTATTATCAGCAGTAGTATAAGTTATATCTTGAAAGTTTTCGACAGTAAATAAGAATAATTGACTTCCAGATAAACCGTCACCATAAGTAATGTTTCTAAAATCAATTTTTTGTTGTGTACAGTCATCACTTATATATATTGCATGTACTTTTCCTTTTTCAGAATATCTTCTATCGCTTCTACCTCCTTGTCTTGCAGGTACTGAAGGAACACTTGCCCATGTACGTTCTTTAATAAAAGCACCATTATTAATTAAAACATCAGGTTCTTCACCATGATTTTCATGTTCAATAATTAATTTTCCTGTAATTTGATTGGTATCATCGGTAGATTTTATACCTCCAATAATACCTTCGGCACCTACTAAGTCTTTACCATGTAATCTATAGTAAGTTCCAGCATAATTACCTCCTTCAAAATTAATGTCATATCTATATAAACCTAAATCTTCCATGTCACTTATAAGTTGAGAGGCAGGATCTGGTTGATTATTTGCATTATTTAAATCACCATGAGCTCTATCTGTTGTTGAAGCAGCTGTAAAGTTATGGTTTTCAATTCCTACAGGAGTTTTACCCCATTGCCATCCTCCATTATAGTAATATTGGTCAGTTTGGCCTGCGTTAGCAGCAAAACCACCAAAATCATCCTCAAAAGGATTTGGTCCTTGGTATGGTCCAGCGTACGCAGGAACACCTTGTCGTCTGGCAGCTTTATCATTTTTAATGTTTATAGCTGGCTGATGTAATGTACCATCATAATTATAAACTTCTATTTGTCCGTCTAGGTTGTTACTTTGAATAGCCCATCTGAATTGATTACCACCTGCATCAGTAGTATCCCAAGACCATTCACTACCGTTTACATCATTCTGAGTTTCAATAGCATGTAATCTATTATCTGTTGCGTGAATTCTAGGAGGGTTAACTGAATGAAAAGTTAACATGTGTACTTTCTTACCAGGTACCACTTTACAATCTAAAACACGTTGTTTGTTTATCCAATCTGTTATTGGAGTTCTTTCAACTTCTGGTAAAATTTGGTTAAAAATATCTACAATTAAATCTCTAGTAGGTAATAACTCATAATTAGCACTTAATCGTTTGTAATATTCTGCATTAAAATTTTTGAATACATCATTATCTTCAATATAGATTTTTTGCATTGCTGCTTGTGATGTACCATATCTTTCCCAATGCGCACCTGTACCAATATCACTTGAAAAGAAATCGGTAGTAGTTAATTGTTCATGATTTTGAAAATCGTAATCCCAGTCAAAAGGCATACCTCTTGAGTGCCCCCAATGAACTTTAAATTCATCTGCAGTAAAAAAGTTAGGGTTTTCTTCAATAAAAATATCCATTACAATAAGTGCAACGGCTTCTGCCATTCCTTCTTCAAAACCACTAAGTACTGGTACGTAATGCCATTCATCATTACTACTTAAAATAACGTTATCACGGTATCCGTGTAATAATTCGTGAATCATTAAACGTGGTTGCGATAAATCACCATTATTTTCGCTATATGTTGTGCTTATTTGGTTTGGTCCGTTGTAATACGTATTTGTACCAACAGCAAGTCCATCATTTACAATATTAACTACATGGTTTCTAGATGGAGGACCATAAACTCTTTTTATAATAGGGTTTGCTATATCATAAAACTCTTTTATTTTAGCTGCTTGCCAACCAGCAAAAGGACCTAATCCGTTAACCCCATAATTCATTTCAACATTAACAGTAACTTCGTTTGCTGCGGCTCCTAAAGGCTCTACATTAAATGATAAGGGTTGAGAAACCCAAGGATTAGTATCTCCAGCAAAACGATAAAGATTAATATAAAAGGTATCTCCTAAATTAAAAACTAGAGAAGGCGTTCTTAAAAGTGCTTCTCTTCTTAGTTCTTCATAACTTTTACCTCTAGTAAATCTTGCATTATTATTCAATAAACTACCTCTAGAAATTTCATCACCACCTTGTGTTGTACCAATGTCGTAACGGTAATAAGAACCAGGTCCTTCCCATTTAGCAATGGTATTGTGTACACTTTGTACTACGGCAAATGTATTTGTAGTTTTTGCACTTGTATTTCTTGTGCCTCTACTTTTGTTTTTAGCCTCGTCTGCTTTATTATATGGAATTTCAGGTACGACTATTTTTCGCTGACCACAACTGATTGGGTCATGTTCTTGCGCTTGTGTTACAAGCGGAATAATAATTAAAAGCGAATAGATAAGGAAAATGAGATGTTTCTTGGAAAGCATATTATGTATTTTAATTTGATGATAAACGATTATTTTTTAATACTTGTTAATCTATGTTACCATAGTATTAACATGTTAATATAGTATTATTAAGGGTTAATATTTGTTAAAGTTATTAAAGGTATGTTAAAAAATAGTTATTTTCAATCTTTTTTATCTTTTTTTATGGTTTTCCGTAAGGTAATCTCATTTATTTAGCTAATAGATTGCTGATTATTGATATTTTTTATGTTTTTTGTAAAACATTATTTATCTACTTTTTTATTGATGATTAATTGCTGCTTATTTAGTTAATTGTTTGTTTGTTAGGGGTTTGTGTGTTTTGTGTGTTTTTTTTATTTTTAATGATGAAATAGGTATTGTTCTTGTAATCATATGATTATGGTGTTTTTTTTGATGAAATTATTTCTTAAAAAAAATTAAATATAAATTACATTTAATTAGCATATAATTAATATGATAATGTTGTTTTGTCGTATTAAAAAACTATAATGATGCTTTTTTTTGATGAAAAAGTGACTAAAAAGTAACTAAAAAGAAAAAATTACTAGTTATTAAGGTAATATTTAAACTCATTCTAACTGTTTATATGTCTATTTTTGCACTATGGATAAAGATTTAGAGAACTTAGAGAAGTTAGCAAAGGATGCAGAGAAGGAAAATAAGAAGTATTTTGCAACTATAAAAAAGCGAGTACCTAAAAATTTCGATGTTGTAGTACAAGATTTACATGATAAGGAATTTGCAAAAACAGATTGTTTAGATTGTGGTAATTGTTGTAAAACTACAAGTCCTATTTTTACAGATAAAGATACCGAGCGTATCTCTAAGTATTTGAAAATGAAAGTAAGAGATTTTGAATCTCAATATTTACAGCGTGATGAAGATGATTTTATGGTGTTAAAAACAGCACCGTGTTCATTTCTTGATGAAAGTGATAATTCTTGTTTTATTTATGATGTTCGCCCAAAAGCGTGTTCAGAATATCCGCATACAAATAGAAAGAAGTTTATTCAAATTTCAGATTTAACAATTAGTAACACTGCAATTTGTCCTGCAACTTATAGAATTGTTGAAGAATTAAAAAAGCGTTTGCCAGTTAGGTCAAACGAAAAAATTAAAAGATTAGGATAATATTTTTTCAGATAAAATATTTAATTCCGTTTAGCTATCAATTTAAAAGATAGTTAAACGGAATTTTTTTTGAAGATTAAAAATAACAAGAATTATGTTCTAGCCATCTTCTTTTTCCTTTTAATGTAAAATCAACATGAAGTACGATTTCATGTGTATTAAAATTATTACTCAATGCTGATAATTTTGTGTCATAGGCGTATCCTATTCTATATTTTTTATCAATAATAATAGCAAACATAGCACTTGCTGAATCTTTATAACGATAAGAAACTCCAGCTTCTAAAAACTCCTTATAAAGAAAATTGCTATTAATATCTATAGAAATAGGTAAGTTTTTTACATACTTAACCATAGTTGATGGTTTAAAAAAAATATTTTCTGATAATCTTAATCGAACTCCTCCTGTAATAAAATAGTTCATATTACTTGAAGTTGTTTGCGTTGTTATTGTTTCTGAAATTTCAAATTGACTACTTTTTAATAAGTATGGTATTGAAAAACCTACAAAATATTGTTTGTTGTAATAATAGGCACCAAATCCAATATTAGGATAATTTCCTTTTGTATTGTTATAGGTATCATTATCTGGTGTAATTCCTTGAGATAAATTGTTATCAAATAATGTAATACCTGCTTTTAATCCGAAAGCAAGTCTTGTATCTCTTGATGTTATTAAAGTATATGAGGCATCTACATTTATATTGTTACTTTTTGATAAACCTACTTTATCGTTTATAACTGTAGCACCAAAACCTAAACCATTATTTGTTCGTCCGTTTATGGAAAATGTATTGGTAGTAGGAGCACCCGTTACACCAACCCATTGTTGACGCGTTAATAATGACATACTTAAATCTGACCTTAAACCAACAGTTGCAGGATTTATAATTTGTGTATTGTATAAATATTGCGTGTAATGTGGAATTTGTTGTGCCGTGCAAAAAAGACTATAACAAACAACAAATAAGGTTAATAATGTTTTTTTTATTGATATCATCTTACAAGTTGTATAAAGTTTGTTTTCGCTTTTTGATTACCGTCATTAAAATCTAATGTATAATAATAAACACCTGTTGGTGCAGGTTTTTCATTATGATTTCCATCCCACCAAATAGGATTTATTCTTCCATTATTGCTATAGTTATATATTTCACTTCCCCATCTATCATAAATAATTAATTTAAAATTAGGAAAATCTTCAATTCCTGCTATTTTGAAGGTGTCACTTTTTCCATCGCCATTGGGCGAAAATAAATTAGGAACATCATTATCTTTAATTGTTCCTGTGTTAAGTAATCTTATTAATGGATTTTCATCTACAACAGTTATTTGTAGTAGCATTGTTTCAGCTTCTTCATTTAAATTATCATCAATTGTTGGGATAATTTGTGTTATAGATTCAGTATATGCAGGAATTGTATTTATAGTCGGTATTGTTTGATAATCCAATGATTGTGTCGTTGTTTCATCCAAAGTAATTATATTAAGAATGATAGGTGCATAATTTTGCATCGGTTCTAAACTGGCGTTTAAAAGTTTAATTTCAAACATAAACGGATTCCCTTCTGTAACAGTTAAATCTTCTATTTCGATTATTGGATAAGGGTCAATATCAACAATACTACCTGTTTTATTTAAGTCTTGAATACCTACGTTATTACTAGTTACTACACCGCTAACAATTAAATTTTCGATGTCAGGTTCGTTTAAATTATCTGTTTTTGTACTGATATTAAAAGATGCTTCTGTATTTGCATCCGCAGGATTAATAGTTCCATCAATACTTAAATTTGTTGAAACACTGGTATAATCATCAGGGCTTATGGCAACATCATCATTTGTTTTAATATCGATATTAATAGGAGTAGAACAAGGGTGACTAATGCTAACAGTATGTACTAAATCGATTCCTTCATCTTCCATAGAATCGTTCATAGTAATTGTTGGCGGAAGGTCATTATCTATAATATTTCCAATTCCTGAAGTTTCAGTATTTACAGTATTTAAAGAAGTTATAGTTCCGTTGATGGTGAAAATCTCATCAAGTTCATAAATTGTATCATCCAAAGAAATGGCATTAAAAGTAGCCGTTTCTTGAAAAGCGGGAATACTTAAAGTAGCTCCATTTATTTGATTATAATCATATGGTGTTACAGCAATATTGTATTGACTTGCTGTGTCTGTTCCGTCAATACTAGAAAGATTCATTGTTATTTCCGAAGCACTTTGAGTTATTATTGAATTATCATTTTTAGTAACTAATGAAACCGTAAAAGTAAAAGTATCTCCTTCGGTAGCACTTACATTATTAATAAGCACAACAACTGCATTGATTTCTCGCCAATCTCTTTCTGGTGTGTCTGTATTATCAATATTCGGTAAATCACTTGGAGTTTGACTATTTTTAGGATTTACAAAGTTATCATTACTATCATAGGCATCATCTAATCCATCATTATCAGTATCTATATTTAAAGCGGTTGTTTCAGGAGTTCCATCGTTATTAAAATCCCATCCTTCAATATAATCATCACGAATATCATTATCAGAATTAAGGTCAATATAATCAGGAATAAGATCTCCATCTGTATCGATAGGTATTATTCCATTAGGATAAGCGGTGTCAATACCTGTTATAAAATAGGTGTTATTATGAGGAATATAATCTTCGGTAGTTTGTGCTTCAATATGGTCAACAATTCCATCGCCATCAGAATCGATATCTATAAAATTTGGATTTCCATTAGTATCAGAATTTAAAATAGTATAATTGATTCCTGTAGTTAAAGTGTCATTGTTTTCAACAGTATTATGTAAACCATTTACACCAACATCCATATCTGTTTTTGATTCGGAATTATTATTTAAATGACCATTTCCAGATTCTATAATATCAGGAATTCCATCATTATCGCTATCTAAATCAAAGTGATTTGGTACGCCATCATTATCAAAATCAAAAATATCGATAACGCCATCATTATTTGCATCTACATTAAAATCAGTGTCCTTATAATTAGGAACAAAATCATTGTCGTGATCATCCAAAGGATTTAAACCACCGTATTCATCAATATCTGTAATAGTATCATTATCATCATCAATATCAATTTCATTAATGATAGTATCGTTATCTGTATCTGTAGAAATATTTAGAGGAATTGTGCTTGTTGAGTTTGCACTGTTATTTAGCGGGTCAGTAGCTAAAAAATCGACAGTACTATCACCAATACATTCTTCATTAAAAAGAACAGAAAATTGAATAGTGATACTTTCATTAGCTTCTAAAATACCTGAATTTCCATCGAAAAAATTAATATCAGTAACTCCATTATATAATGGGTTTAATATCGGATTAATTGTTGCCGTAGAATTTTGAATAACAGGTGTGCTGACAGTAATAATATTTCCACTACAAATAGCATTTAAATCATCTTGTAATTGTAATTGCTCAATTTGAACAGCTTCACTAGTATTTGTTATGGTAATTTGAAAGGTAAGTTCTTGATGTTCTAAAATTCCGTTTGGTACTTGATTGGTATTTAAAACAACTTTTTCTGTTGACGAAGATGAGTTAAATGAAAACCCCATACCAGCACTATTACAATCACATTGAGAAGTAGAAGAGGCTGTTCCTGTATCTGATGCTGTGTTATAATAACGATCTAAATGATTACCTAAACCATCAGACCAAGTAACAAAAGAATATTGTTTTTTGTTTTCGGTAGTTGTTTCATCAAAACCATCTAAAGCACCTTGTGTTTGAGAAAGTTCTAATTGATTAAAAGAATTAGTATTTGAAAATGAAATAGGTGCAATTAAATAAAATATATCTAAAATAATGGTTTCACCTGGTGCTAAAGAATTATTAGGGTTTAGTAAAAAAGGGTTCGTATCTCCATCATAATTAGTATTTATATTTACAGACGAACCTGAAATTTGAGAAACAGTTAAGGTAGTAAAAACAATTCCGTTATCTAAAAAACTACCTAATCCCATGTTGTAATTAACATTGGTTGCTGTTGTTGTTCCTTCGTTTGTGATTATTACTCGATTATTATAATCAAATGTACCATCAGGATTTACTAAAGGATTTTCTTCAGGGACAAATAGTGCTGCGGCAACAACTGCTTCTGTAGTATGAAAATCAGAAATCTCTAAGTTTTCGGTGGCGTTCCCTGTTGATGAGGTAACATTAAAAACAGTATCAAAATTAATTCCAGAACCTGAAGGAGTCGGATTTGGACGACCATTACAAAATGGATTTATAGTCACACAAAAACGAATATTTATAGATTGTCTAGGATATAATGTTGCATTACTAACAGTAGTATTATTGAAAATATTACTTGAGGTTAAATCTAAAAAATTAGGATTTACAATATCTGTGGTAAATTCTAAAGGATACGGATTATCTATATAATCTATTGTTGTTGATGTTGTAACGTTCATTTCACTAACTTCAGTAACACAACCGTTTCCAAAAATAGCTTGTAAATCGTTTGTCAAATCGATATTACTAATAAGGCTTGAAGCATGATAATCTCTAGCAGTACTACTGTTAGCTATAGTCATACTGTAAATTACTTTGTATTCACCATCAACTGTATAACCTTGATTACAACTTTCTAAGTTTCTTATTTCGATTAAATCGGTTGTATTTTCAACGGTTAAATATAAATCAGCAGTAGTTGAATAAGTACCATCAAAAATAGTATAGGTAATAAGTTGAACATTTCCTGTATAATCTGTATTCGGAATAAAATTATAACTACCATTTGCATTTATAGTAATATTTCCTTGACTAAAAGTAGCAGTTTGTCCTGCTGTAAAATTAATGTTATTAATACTAAAAGAAGTTACAGTTAATACATTATTATCAATATCTATATCATTAATAAGTACCCCTGGAGCATTTACAGATAAAGTAGTATTTATATCTGCTGTATCATAATCATCAAAAGCTTCTGGTTCATTTTCATTTTCAACAGTTATTTGTAGGGTTGCTGAGGTTGAGAAAATTCCATCAGAAATAGTGTATGTAATCGGAGTTACTTCTCCGATATAATTTGTATTAGGAATAAAATTATAGCTACCATTAGCATTTATAGTAATACTTCCTTCACTAAAATTAGCTGTTTGTCCTGCTGTAAAACTAGTGGTATTTATAGAGAAATCAGTAATAGTTAAAATATCATTGTCAATATCAGTATCATTATCTAGTAACCCTGGTGTATTTGTATTTAATATGGTGTTAATATCAATAATTTGAAAATCGTTAAATGCTATAGGAGCAGTTTCATTTTCAACAGTTATTTGTAAGTTTGCTGTGGTCGAGAAAATTCCATCAGAAATAGTATATGTAATTATAGGTAGGTTGCCAAAATAATCAGTAGTAGGAGTAAAATTATAACTACCATCAGCACTTATAATAATATTACCTTCGTTAAAATTAGCGGTTTCGCCTACTGTAAAATCAACACTATTAATGTTAAATGAAGTAACAGTTAAAATATTATTGTCGATATCAGTATCATTGGTAAGTACCCCTGGGGCATTTATAATTGAAGTAGTATTAAGATAAGTTGTGTTAACATCATTAACAGCTATAGGTGGAGTTTCATTTTCAACAGTTATTTGTAGGCTTGCTGTATCAGAAAAAATTCCATCGGAAATAGTATAATTAATAGTAGATACATTACCAAAGTAATTAGTATTTGGAATAAAGGTATAACTACCATCAGAATTTATGGTGATATTACCTTCACTAAAATTAGCTGTTTCACCTGCTGAAAAATTAATCGTGTTTATCGAAAAATTAGTAATAGTTAAAACATCATTATCGATATCTGTATCGTTTGAAAGTAGCCCTGGTACATTTACACTTATATTACTATTAATGTATGTTGTATTAATGTCGTTAACTGCATTAGGTTGTGTCTGTGCTCTACTAAATTGAGAAAAAAGCACAAAAAAGCATAGTATTTTGTAGTAGTTTTTTATCATAATCGGGGGAATTCATTCTAATTAGATGCCCTTAATTTAAGGATTTATTTAGCATAAAAAAAATAATAATTTAAATATGTATTAAAGATGCTATATTATAGGTTGTTTTTATTCTAAAAATATTAATTATTACGAATTTACATTTTTTTATTATTTAGTAATTTTAAAATTTTATTTCCTCGAGCTTTACAAGCTTTACTTTCATGAATTATTTTTGTAGTAATTAAATGTTTTAATTCGGTATGTACCCAATCTTTTTCTAATCCGAATAAAAATAAAAAAGTCATACTGTAAGCACGTACTGCTATTTTCTGATCAGTAATTAACCAATCAAAACCTGTTTCAATAATTGCATCAATATTTTTTGATGTTAATGTATCTTTTGTTTTATTTTTTGATGTTGAGGTATATGCAATTGCTAAATTTTCACAAATTTTAGCACAAGGTCTAATTGCACTATCAAAATGTACTGTTGAAATTTTTTCTGTAAAAATATCTATATAAGGTAATATAAAATCAATATTATGTTGTGTGCAAATCCATTCTAAAACCCATGCAGCTTTAATTGATAGTTTATTATCTACATCAAAAGTTAAATCAACTAAATTTTTTATTAATTTTGGATGCGCTAATACAATATTTGAAGCGTTATTTCTGTTTAACTTGGTAGGACTTTTCATATCATGTAAAACAGAAATTAAGAAATCAATACTCATATTGGTACGGTTTATGTATTTTTGAACTTATTAAGTTATTAAATCAACAAAAAAAAGAATTATCAATGTTAAATATAAAAAGGATATTTTCAATAACAGTTTTATTATCCATTTTTTTTATGAGTTCTACAGAAGCTCAAGAATTAAATAAAACAGATGCTAACGGAAACAGAATTGGTGCTTGGAAGAAGTTATATGCTAACGGAAAAACACGTTATACAGGTCAGTTTGAAAATGGAAAAGAAGTAGGTGTTTTTAAGTTTTACTCTATTACATCATCAGGAACACCAATAAGTACAAAAACATATGTAAACGGAACTGCTTCAGTAAAGTTTTATAATGAATTTGGTAAGCTAAAAAGCGAAGGTAAAATGATTGGTAAAAAGCGTAGCGGAAAATGGGTGTATTATTTTCCAAACGGAAAACCTGTTTCTGAAGAAAATTATAAAGATGGAAATTTAGACGGAGTTCTTAAAGATTATTACCCGAACGGAAATATTACACAAGAAGTTGTTTATTCGAGAGGAAAGAAAAATGGACTTTCTAAAACCTTTACTGATTCTGCTATTTTAATTGAAGAAGTTTTTTATGTAAACGGAAAATTAGATGGAAAAGCGAATTATTACGATTTAAAAGGAGCTCTTAAAGAAGAAGGAATGTATAAAAATGGAAAAAGAGTAGGGAAGTGGGATTTTTATATGGACGGAGAAAAAGTAGACAAGAAAAAGAAAAAAAGATATCTGATTTTGAAGAATAAATGATACTTAATAAGTATCATTTTTATTGATGATGCTATTGAAATTATCCATTTTAAAAACAGAAACTTATTCGTAAATTTGTAGCTTACAAAAGTAAAAAATGAAAAGAGTAGTAGTAGGACTTTCGGGAGGTGTAGATAGTAGTGTAACCGCTTATTTATTAAAAGAGCAAGGATATGAAGTTATCGGCTTATTTATGAAAAATTGGCATGATGATTCAGTAACAATTTCAGATGATTGCCCGTGGTTAGAAGATAGCAACGATGCAATGATTGTTGCTGATAAATTAGGGATTCCTTTTCAAACCGTTGATTTAAGCGATCAATACAAAGAACGTATTGTTGATTATATGTTTAATGAATACGAAAAAGGACGCACGCCAAATCCTGATATTTTATGTAACAGAGAAATTAAATTTGATGTTTTTATGGACATCGCTTTAAGTTTGGGTGCAGATTATGTTGCAACTGGGCATTATTGCCGAAAATCAGAAGAAGTAATTGATGATAAATCGGTTTATAAATTATTAGCAGGAAAAGATTTAAATAAAGATCAATCTTATTTTTTATGTCAATTATCTCAAAAACAGCTTGAAAAAGCAATGTTTCCAATTGGTGAATTGACAAAACCAGAAGTAAGAGAAATTGCAAAAAAAGCAGATTTAATTACTGCGGATAAAAAAGATTCTCAAGGATTGTGTTTTATCGGAAAAGTTCGTTTACCTGATTTTTTACAGCAAAAACTACAACCAAAAGATGGTATTATTGTTCAAGTACCAACAACTTTTAATCAGTATAACCGTACAGTTCCTCAATTTGAAAATAAGGAAGCTGAATTAGCATATTTCGCAACAAAATTTTCTTACAAAAAAGAAAGTGGAAAAACAGTTGGGAAGCATCAAGGTGCGCATTATTTTACTAAAGGACAACGTAAAGGTTTAAATGTTGGTGGAACTAAAGAAGCTTTATATGTTATTGAAACCGATGTAAATGAAAATATAATTTATACAGGTGAAGGTAAAACTCATCAAGGTTTATATAGAAATGTATTGTTTGTTTCTAATGAAGAATTACATTGGGTTCGTTTAGATTTGGCATTAAAATCAGGTGAAACTATGGAGGTGGAAGCTAGAATCCGTTATCGTCAGAAATTAGAAAAAGCAATTTTACATAAAGTTGATAGCGGTTTATATGTTGAGTTTGAAAATCCACAATCGGCAATTCAAGAAGGGCAGTTTGTAGCTTGGTATATTAATGAAGAATTATTAGGTTCGGGAGTAATTTCTTAAAAAATAACTTTGAAAAATAAAATAACACAACTTTTTAATATAAAATATCCGATTATTCAAGGTGGAATGATTTGGGTTTCTGGTTGGAAATTGGCTTCGGCAGTTTCTAATGCAGGCGGTTTGGGCTTAATCGGTGCAGGTTCTATGTATCCTGATGTTTTGCGTGACCATATTCAAAAATGTAAAAAAGCTACTGATAAACCTTTCGGTGTAAATGTGCCAATGTTGTATCCCGATGTTGAAAAAATCATGGATATTATCATCGAAGAAGGTGTTAAAATTGTTTTTACATCCGCAGGAAATCCAAAAACTTGGACAGCCTTTTTAAAAGAAAAAGGAATTACAGTAGTACACGTAGTAAGCTCTGTAAAATTTGCTTTAAAATCAGAATTGGCAGGAGTAGACGCTGTTGTTTGTGAGGGTTTTGAAGCGGGCGGACATAACGGACGAGAAGAAACTACAACGCTTACTTTAATTCCGATGGTTAAAGAAAAAGTTAATATTCCTGTAATTTCGGCAGGTGGAATAGGTTCAGGAAAAGCCATGTTAGCAACCATGATTTTAGGTGCAGACGGAGTACAGATAGGAAGTCGTTTTGCGGCAACTTTAGAATCGTCAGCGCATACAAATTTTAAGCAAACTATAATTGATGTTAAAGATGGCGACACTCATTTAACTTTAAAAGAATTAGCGCCTGTTCGTTTGGTTAAAAATAAGTTTTATAATGATGTCCAAGATTTGTATAAACAAAATCCGACCATTGAAGAAATCAAAGAATTATTAGGAAGAGCAAGAGCAAAAAAAGGAATATTTGAGGGTGATTTAAACGAAGGAGAACTTGAAATTGGTCAAGTAGCAGGATTAATTCATCAAATTAAATCAGCCAAAGAAGTTTTAGAAGAAATTGTTACAGAATTTGAACATATTAAAGAAAATTTAAAGTTTTTATAATTTTTTTGAAGCAATTTCCCGCTTTCCGCACTCGCTTTTTTTGTTTGAAAAAAACAAAAAAGAGCTCAAACAAATGCTTCAATCGGGGCTAGAAATTTGAGTTTTATTTTAACTTTTTTGTGAATTATTTTAATTAAGTTAAAAAATATCAGTAAACAAAAAAGGAAGCTTTAAATAGCTTCCTTTTTTATCTTATAAAATAAGTTTGTAAAAATAAGTTTTTAATAATTTACATAATCGACAATTTCTAAACCGTAACCAATCATACCAACACGTTTGGTTTTTGGCTGACTATTAGAAACTAAACGTAATTTACTAATATGTAAGTCGTGTAATATTTGCGCACCAATACCGAAATCTCTATTATCCATTATAACTTTCGGAGCTTTCATTTCTCCTTTAGCTTGGTTATCTTTTAATCCTCGTAATCGGTTTAATAAGTTTAAAGACTGACTTTGTTGATTGATAAAAAGAACCGCTCCTTTACCTTCATCATTCATTACTTTAAACATTTTATCTAGTTTTTTATCAGCATTACTAGTTAATGTTCCAAGAATATCATTATTAATTAATGTAGAATTTATTCTTGTTAAAACAGGGTCTTTTTTAGTCCAAGTACCTTTTGTTAAGGCAATATGAAGTTGATTATTGGTCGTTTGTTGATAAGCTCTTAAGCGAAATTCACCAAAACGAGTTTGAATATCAAAGTCTTCTTTCTTTTCAATTAAAGAATCATGTTCCATTCTGTAGGCAACCAAATCTTCAATAGAAACAATTTTTAAATCGAATTTTTTAGCAACCTTCAAAAGTTGAGGCAAGCGTGCCATGCTACCATCATCATTCATTATTTCAACAATAACTCCTGCTGGTTCTAATCCTGCTAAACGAGCAAAATCAATGGCAGCTTCAGTATGCCCAGTTCTTCTTAATACACCTCCATTTTTTGCTCTTAAAGGAAAAATATGTCCAGGACGGGCAAGATCGGCTGGTTTTGTATCAGAGTCAATTAAAGCTTTTATAGTGATAGCTCTATCAGAAGCAGAAATACCAGTGGTAACACCTTTACCACGTAAATCTACAGAAACAGTAAAACCAGTTTCCATAGGGTCGGTATTGTTGTTAACCATCATGTTTAACTCTAATTCTTTACAACGGTCTTCGGTAAGTGGCGTACATATTAAGCCTCTACCGTGAGTAGCCATAAAGTTAACCATCTCAGGAGTTACTTTTTCAGCAGCAGCTAAAAAATCACCTTCATTTTCACGGTCTTCATCATCTACTACAATTATAACTTTTCCGTCTTTAATATCTTGTATAGCTTCTTCAATCGAATTTAATTGAACTTTAGCGGATGTTTGTGTTGTCATTGTTATGTTGTTTTCTCCTTTTTGGAGAATAGGTTTTTAAATAGGTTACTAAGTCGGCTAATAAAACTTTTAAAATCGAATAATCCTTTATCTTTACTTGCTCTAATTGTTAATAGAATGGCTAAAGGTAACATTAAACAGAGACTTAACCAAGAACCTGTTATAGCTGTGATTGAACTTTCTTCTGCTAAATTTTTCCCAAAAGTATTCGTAAAAAAATAAAGTACGTATATGGCAATAGCTAAAATCATAGGTAATCCCATTCCTCCTTTTCTAATTATTGATCCTAAGGGAGCGCCTATAAAGAACAATAATAAACAAGAAAGTGAAAAGGCAACCCTATTATAAAACTCAATATCATATAAGTTAAGTGCTTTTCTTTTATTTTTTAGTGTTTGCTTATTAGACTTGTTATTATTTAGTTTTCTGTTAATTTTAGAATTGGCATTGTTTAATATACTTTTCTTTTCTGTAATATTAAAGTTATCAAGAATATTTATTTCTAGTTTTTTATTAATTAATGAGTCTGGATATGCGTGTAAATCTTTAGTATTAATACTTGCTAATAAGTTTTTAGCACGACTAGCAATAAAAGCATCATAACTTTTTTTAATAGTAGGTATAGTATCTTTTAATTGAGAAAGGCTTAACATATTGTATTGCCTGGTATATTTTTCTGTACCCATGTCATCTTTATTAAAAGATGATATATCAATATTTATGGTGTATTGATCAAAAGAAGCATACGAAGCGGGCATTTTTTGTCGTTCTTTAAGCGATGCTCCATTATTTATATGATGTTCAAAATATTGCCCATCTTCTAAAACTAAGGTCATATATCGACTTCCTTCTTCAGAAATAATTTCACCTTTTTTTGCTGTTATAATTTTATTATTACCTTTTTTAGAAGATAAATCGTAAATCATAACTTGTTTTAGAAGGTTGTCTTTTTCACCGTATTTTTCATCAAATTTAATCTGAAAATTAGGTAATTCTGTATTAAAACTACCAGCAACTAAAGCTATTGATGGTTGTTTCTTTTTGATGTTAACCCTCATGTTTAGCTGTTTTAGCATAGCATACGGATACACATTGTTTAAAAAAATAAAGTTTAACCCACTTAAAAATATAGTTAAAAAAATTAAAGGACGTACCATTCTAGGTAATGATATACCAGCAGATTTTGTTGCAGCAAACTCGTAATTTTCAGATAAACTACCTAAAGTCATTATTGAAGAAAGTAGTACTCCAATAGGTAGTGCTTGTGGTGTAACAAGTAGCGTAGTGTACCATAGGAATTTTAAAATAATTCCGATGCTAATTCCTTTACCTGCAAAACTTTCAAAAGCAAGCCACAAAGTTTGCATTACTAAAACAAACAGTATAATTAAAAATGTTGCTAAAAAAGGCTTTATAAAGCTTTTTAAAATGTATTTATCTAATGTTTTCACAGAAGCAAAGGTAATGGTTAGGTATATAAAAAAATAAATTTTGAGCATGATTTTTAAAGTCATGCTCAAAATTTAAGTTTAAAAGCTTTTAGTCTATAAAATAACCTTGTTTTAAGTATTTTTCTTTATCGAATGAAAATAAATTTGTTGAAATTGGCTGATTACTTTTAAACTTAGTTATTGTAAAAGTTGTTTCTGCTCCGTTAGAGCCTATTTGAACTAGTTTATAAATATGTTTTGTTTTAGCATCAATACCTAATTGTACTTTAATAATATCTGATTTACTATCAATAGGTGTTAAATCGATAAACTGAACTTTACGACCATTATTGTTTTTTAATTTTCCTATTGAAAAATTATAACCTTCTTTGTAAAAAGTTAATAATTTAGAAGGATAAATAAATCCATCTTCTTCATCTAAATCATTATCTGAAACAGTAACTTCTTTTTCTTCTTTATTTATAACGGCTAGTTTTTTACCATCAAAAACAAAATTATTACCTAAATAATTTAAATTATATTTTTCGCCTGAAAGTGTAATTTCACCTCGTATAGGAGGGTCGTTAATAATACCAGCTTCTTTATTAATTAAAGAAGAATTAAAGTCGATAACCATATTTGTGTAGGCTCCCATTTTTGTAGAAACTTCATCTAATAGATTTTTAGCTTCAGAAGAAGTATTTTGAGCTATAGTATTTAAACTAATAAATAATCCGATACATAATAATGTTAATTTTCTCATATTATATTTTGACTTCTGTTTTTTTTAGAATTTATTTTTTTTCGTTTTCTAATAGTTGTTCAAGTGCCATAAAATCAGGAACTAAAACTTGTCTTGCTTTACTACCTTCAAAAGGACCTACAATACCTGCAGCTTCTAATTGATCAATAATTCTACCAGCTCTATTATAACCTAATTTTAATTTACGTTGTAATAAAGATGCCGAACCTTGTTGTGCTGTAATTATAACTTCTGCAGCTGTTTTAAATAATTTATCTCTGTCTTCAATGTTAGCATCAAGATTTGTGCCACTTTCTTCTCCAACATATTCTGGTAATAAATAAGCACTCGGATACGCACGTTGCGAACCAATAAAATCAGTTATTTTTTCAACTTCAGGAGTATCTACAAAAGCACATTGAATACGAATTAAATCATTTCCTCCAGAATAAAGCATATCACCACGACCAATTAATTGATCAGCACCTGGTGCATCTAAAATAGTTCTTGAATCAATTTTAGAAGTTACTCTAAAAGCTATTCTTGCAGGGAAATTGGCTTTAATAATACCTGTAATTACGTTTACAGATGGACGTTGTGTAGCTACAATTAAATGAATACCAATAGCACGAGCCAACTGAGCTAAACGAGCAATAGGTGTTTCTACTTCTTTACCAGCAGTCATAATTAAATCGGCAAACTCATCAATAACTAAAACGATATATGGCAAGAATTTATGTCCATTTTCAGGATTTAATTTTCTCGCTTTAAATTTAACATTATACTCTTTAATATTTCTAACCATTGCATTTTTCAGCAAGTCGTAGCGAGCATCCATTTCCATACAAAGAGAATTTAATGTATGTACAACTTTGGTAGTATCGGTAATAATAGCTTCTTCAACATCGGGTAATTTTGCCAAATAATGACGTTCAATTTTATTGAATAAAGTTAGTTCTACTTTCTTCGGATCTACTAATACGAATTTAACTTCGGCGGGATGTTTTTTATATAATAAAGATGTTAGAACAGCGTTTAATCCTACTGATTTTCCTTGTCCTGTAGCACCAGCCATTAATAAGTGAGGCATTTTAGCTAAATCAACAACTAATGTTTCATTTGAAATTGTTTTACCTAAAGCAATTGGTAATTCCATTTCACTGTCTTGAAATTTCTGAGAAGAAATAACAGAATGCATAGAAACAATCGTTGATTTTTTATTAGGAACTTCAATACCAATAGTTCCTTTTCCTGGAATTGGTGCAATAATACGGATTCCTAAAGCAGAAAGAGATAAGGCAATATCATCTTCTAAATTTTTAATTTTTGAAATTCGAACCCCTGCATTAGGTACAATCTCATATAGAGTAATAGTTGGTCCAACGGTGGCTTTAATTTCAGAAATACCAATTTTATAGTTTTGAAGTGTAGTTACAATTCTATTTTTATTAGCTTCAAGTTCTTCAGGATCTATCGAAATAACTTCGTTATATTCTTTTAATAAATCAAAGGTTGGGAATTTGAAATGTCCTAAATCTAAGGTAGGGTCAAATTCTCCAAAATCTTTTAATAATACATCAGATAAATTCTCTGTAACACTTTTTTCTTCTGTGTTTTTTTCAACAGCAACTTCAATTTCTTCTTCAAGAACTTCTTCTGAAACATCTTCTGAAGGTTCTTCAATTTTAAATTCTTTTACGATAGGTTTTTCTTCTATTATTGGCTTTTTTATTGGTGCTTTATCTATAACAGGTTCTTCTATTTTAACCTCTTTTATAATAGGTTTTTCTTCTATTTCAGTTTCTTTTATAGAAGATTCATTTATAACTGGTTCATCTATTATAAGTTCTTTTACTACAGGTTTTTCTTCTATTGGGTTTTCGTTTATAATATTTTTACCTATTAACTCTTCGTTTATTAATGCTTTATTTATTGAAGGTCTATCTATTAAAGCATCGTTTATTAAGGCTTCATTTATTAAAATTTCATTCATTGAAGATTCTTCCATTGAAGCATCGTTTATGGCAGTGTTTACATCAATGTATTCTGTTGGTATAGGTTGTATGTTTTCAATAGGTTCTTCAATATTAGATTTTGTATTTTCGTGTACTTTTTCAACTATTTTTTGTTGTGTTATATCTTTAGGTTTTATTCTGTTTTCTGAATTTTCAGTAGCAATAACCTCTTTTCTAATTTCATTTTTCTTTATTTCTTCTTTAGATTGATTTTCTTTAGCTGTTTTTATTTTTTCATTTATTTTTTCAGGAGTAATGCTAAATCGGATAATTAAATAACCTATCAAGAAGAACAGTAATAAGATAATTACACCTGTTTTACCTAAAAAAGTTTGAAGATATTCATTTAATTCAAAACCAATAATTCCTGATAAAACAGCATTTTCTTTTTGAAAAAAACCTAACAAAGTAGAAAACCAAAGCATAGATAATAGCCCCCAATTCCATGATGTAATTATTTTTCTTAAATTGGTTTGTAGTAAAATTCTAGCACCTGTAAAAAAGAGTGCAACAGGTATTACAAATGCACCTAAACCAAAACCTCTGTAAACAAAAAAGTTACTTAGCCTAGCTCCACTTTTACCAAGTAGGTTTTGAGTTTGGATTGATTTATCTGAAAATTGTGATAAAGCACTTTGATCTTCTTGCCAAGAGAAGAAAAAAGAAATAAAAGCAACAGTTAAAAATATTGAAAAAAGGACTAAAAAAGCTCCTAGAATAGTTAGATTATGTTTTTTTGAAAAAAAGAAGCAAACTTTATAAACGAATCGTTTTTAAGTTGTTTCTTTAGATTTGGTATCTTTCTTTTTGCCATGTACGTATGTTAGAAATAAATTGAATGCTACAATATAGCTATTATTTTAGGAAGGTAAATTATGCCAGCAATAATCAATGATGTTAACGCAGCAAAAGCAGGTGCACCAGCAGCAACATCTTTTATAAAACCTATTTTTTCACTGATAATCAGGATGTACAAAATCAGCAACTTTTTCAATAGCAGTATTTAACGCCTCTGCAACTAAAACAATACCGATAACCAAACATTGAATCATCCATTCGGTTATCGATATGTTAAAATAGAAACCCAAACAAGTAGCTATAAATCCAAAAAAAAGTTGTGCTTTAATACTATCTTCCGTAGTACTTAGCAAGTATATTCCTTTTAAAGCAAAGGTAAAACTACGCAACCGTCCTTTGATAAAACTATCGTTCAGATTTTTCATTATTATAAAGCTTTTAAAGCAGCTTCGTAATTTGGTTCGTCAGCAATTTCGCTTACTTGTTCAGTATAGCTAATGTTTCCTTCTTCGTTAATAATAACGATAGCACGAGAATGTAAACCTGCTAAAGGACCATTTTTAACTTCTAAACCGTAGTCTTTTCCAAAGTTTCCAGTTGAAAAATCAGATAACATAATTACATTTTCAATTCCTTCAGCTCCACAAAAACGACCTTGTGCAAAAGGTAAATCTCTAGAGATACATAAAACTTTTGTATTCTCTAAATCAGCTGCTTTTTTGTTGAATTCTCTTACTGAAGTAGCACAAGTACCTGTGTCAACACTTGGGAAAATATTTAAAATTAATCTGCTTCCTGAAAAATCAGCTAATTTTTTAATTGATAAATCTGTTCCTGCTAAAGCGAATTCTGTTGCTTTAGTACCAATTTCTGGTAAATTTGCTATTGTGTCAATTGCGTTTCCTTGTAGTGTTATTGAAGCCATTTTTCTGTTTGTTTTTATAAAAATCAAAGGTAATTAAATTAATTAAAAAATGAAGAAGATAAAGACCTAGCGTATTAAAAAAGTTATCTTCGCATTTTGAAATAACATAAGGTTTGAATTTAAAACAATACACTTCAGAATTTAAATATAACTGGAAGCTTGCAGCGCCAGTAATGCTAGGAATGTTGGGGCATACGTTTGTCAGTTTTGTTGATAACATAATGGTAGGGCAATTAGGAACTGCTGAATTAGCAGCAGTTTCTTTAGGAAATAGTTTTATGTTTATAGCTATGTCTTTAGGGATCGGGTTTTCAACAGCAATTACACCTTTAATAGCAGAAGCAGATTCTTCTAATAATTTTAAACAAGCAAAATCTACTTTCAAACACGGTTTATTTTTATGTACCGTGATTGGAATTTTAATGTTTTTATTAGTTTTCTTTTCAAAACCATTAATGTATTTAATGAAACAACCGACTGAGGTTGTTAAGTTGGCAATTCCATATTTAGATTTAGTTGCTTTTTCATTAATACCGATGATTGTTTTTCAGGCATTTAAACAATTTAGTGATGGTTTATCAATGACACGTTATCCAATGTATGCTACTATTTTAGCGAATGTTTTAAATGTAATTTTAAATTATTTGTTCATTTTTGGTAAATTTGGTTTTCCAGAAATGGGAATTGTAGGTGCAGCATACGGAACATTATTTTCTCGATTTGTAATGGTTTTTCACCTTTGGTGGATGTTGACTCAAAAAGAACGTTCAAAAGAACTTGTAACAAACATTAAAATATTTGTACTTGATAAATTAATGCTTCGAAAAATAATTAATTTAGGTGCACCAAGTGCAATGCAAATGTTTTTTGAAGTAGGTATTTTTACATCAGCTGTTTGGTTAAGCGGATTATTAGGAAGAAATGCACAAGCAGCAAATCAAATTGCTTTAAATTTATCTTCTATGACATTTATGGTAGCCATGGGATTAAGCGTTGCATCTATGATTCGAGTAGGAAATCAAAAAGGATTAAAAAAGTTTGTAGACCTGCGAAGAATTGCTTTTTCTATCTTTTTATTAGGGATTATTTTAGCAATGGTATTTGGTACGCTTTTTTATCTATTTCATAAATCGTTACCAAATTTATATATAGATTTAAATGATGCTGAAAATTATGCAGATAATATGGAAGTTATGAAAATTGCTGCAAATTTATTACTTGCTGCCGCAGTTTTTCAAATATCAGATAGTATACAAGTTGTTGTTTTAGGAGCTTTAAGAGGTTTACAAGACGTTAAAATTCCAACAATAATTACTTTTATATCTTATTGGATGGTTGGTTTTCCAATCAGTTATTTTTTAGGAACAGAACAAACTTATGGAAGTTTTGGTATTTGGTTAGGATTGTTAGCAGGCTTAACTACGGCATCTATCTTATTATTTATTCGATTTAATAGATTAACATTAAAATTAATTAAAGAAAATCCCGAAATTATCGGGAACAAATAAAATATTAATACTACCTTTTTTATGGAATTACCTAAGTTTTTATTAGCAGATAATAGCAATCACCCAGAAGATGTTTTCGTATTACATACGGAGTATCCACGTTTTTTAATCAATTTAAAAGATGATGAAGTAGAGTGGTTTGAAGATTTATCAGGAGAAATGGAAGAAGATATAACAACAGAACTCGCCGATTTAATGGATAAAGCAGGAGAGTTTTATGATAAAGAAATGGAAGGATTAGAGTAATTTTATTTCTTTTTAAATTAAAAAAAGCACTAAGATATTTTAGTGCTTTTTTTCTTCAGATAAAATTTTAAAAAATAATTAATATTGTTTTAAAACTTTAAATTCATCATAAGTTAATAACCAAGTATTATTTGTTTTTTCCCATTTTTCTTGATATATTTTACCTTCTCCAATATTCATACTCCATTGTGATGATAAAAAGGCAGTATTATCTGTCGTTACTTTAAACGTAGGGTTGTGATATGTTAAATTTGTAGCTCCATCTTTAATTAATTTTTCCCAAAAACCTTGAATACCTTTTTTTCCATTAATAGAAGCAAATGGTATAGCGTTTAAATATGCATCTTTAGAATATCCATTAGCACAAATAGTTCCTTTTTGAGTGTTAAAGCCATTAGTCCATTCGATAGAAGCCTTAATTACATCTTCTAAAATTAGATGACTCGCAACAGGATTTGTTGTGTTTTCTTTAGGTGATTTAAACTGCTCTAGTACTTTAAAATCATCGTAAGTTAATATCCATTTTCCTGATTTTTTCTCCCATTTTTCTTGAAAAATAATACCATTTCCAATATTCATACTCCAATTTGCAGCTAAAAAGGCAGTTTTTTCGTCAACAATTTCAACACTTACGTTTGTATAAATTAAATTTGTAGCACCTGATTTTGCAAAAGGTATCCAAAATTCTGAAATTTCTGTAATTCCTTTTTTTATTCCAAAAGGTGCTACCTTCATTATTGCTTTTTCATCGTATCCTTTTACACAAGCTTCGGTATTTCCATTATTAAAATTAGCAATCCAATTTTTACTTGCTTCTAATACCTCTAAAGCTATTTTATGATGCGCAGTAGGTGTATGTTCTGTAAATGATTGTTTTATTTTAACTTCTTGTTTTTCAGTTTTTTGTTTACAAGAACTGAATCCTATTATTAATATTGTTACTACAATAATTGTCTTTATATTTTTCATTATATTTCAAATTTAATTTGATACAAAGAAAAGGCGATTAAATAAAAATAACCTGTGACTTTTGTCACAAGGCTAAATTATATCATAAAATTATGATTTCTTTTTGACCTAGATGAAGTCTATTGTTTTTTTCAAGCGTCTTTAATAATCGAGAGATTACTTCTCTTGTTGTACCTAATTCCCTAGCGAGTTCTTGATGTGATTTTCGAATAACAGCACCATCAGCTTTAGAAATGAGGTAATCAAATAATCTATCTTTAAGCGGTTGAAAAGCTAAATTTGAATACTGATTGATAAGATGATTGTAACTATATCTAAATGTATTTGTGGTAAAAACATTCCATGATTTATATTTAAAATTCCAATCTTTAACGAAACGGACAGGTATATTTAAAATAGTACAATCTTCTTCAATAATTGCGTTTACAGTACTATTACAATCTTCAAAACAAGCCGATAACGATAAAGTACAAGTTTCCATATCGCTTAAATAATAAATAAGAATTTCTCGTTCTTCATTTTCTTGAAAGACTCTTACTTTTCCTTTTAAAACAATTTTTAATACTTTTATATATTGATTTTTTTTAATAATAAAATCACCTTTTTTAAATGTACTGTTATAGTTGATTTTTCATGGAGTTCCTCTATAAGCTCTTTTTCTGTGATTTTAAGATGTTTTATAAGGTTATTTAGCATCATCTTTATTAAATCGTTAAAATATTTGTTCGTATTTCATCGTGAAACGATGCAAAACCAAAATGACAAGGTGATTTTGTTGGAAGTTTTTTAAATTCTTCTTGCTGAACAACGAGCTTAATAATATCTTTAATGATGTAATAAAAAGCTAAAATTATCTGCTCATAATCATCGCCAATTTCTTCTAAACTTTTATCAATATCTTCATCAAAATAAGTTTTAAAAAAATCATCATTATCTATGGCTGAATTATTCATGATACAACCATCCTTAAAAGCTGTTGCAAAATTATTGTCAGGCATAAAATCGACTTCAATATCATTATCGTATTCATTTCAGCAAATATCAATCACGCCAATTGTATCAATATTATTTCTTTGGAGCTTCTCTAAAGTTGTTTTTCTGAAAAAATCGGTAAGACTTTTAAAGCATTTATTGGCTTCTTTTTCCCAGTCAACTTTGTTTAAAATCAATTTATTGTTTTCTTTTTCAAGACCTTTTATAACATTTTCTGTAATGTTTTTGTAAAATGTATCGGTAAGTGTTTTTTTCATTTTTAATATTTTTTAGTCACTTTTTTTGATTTAACTAAATGTTTTAAGCAAATATAATTCCATAAAAATAATAGTACGGCTGCTGGTATCGAAAATATAATAGCAGCTATAAAAATAAATGTAGCTCCTTTTAATATTGCTGAAATTATAGTATCTGTTGATAATTTTAATGATATAGCTACACATATACAGCTAAACAATAAGTTGATTAAATACATGCAGATACAAACTAAACTTATTTTTAGTTTAGTTTGTAATGTAGTTTTTCGAAATATTTGAATATAGCCATACGAATGAATGAGTATAGCAAAAAGGGTAATTATTATATGATATATAAATGGAATTTTACCTAAATAAATTAATATTGATATATTTCCTATCACTATATTTAAAAATAGATAACTAATATATAACGTTAAATTATTTTTGATAATACTCCAATTAAGTATCATAGTTAAATATAAGTTATAGAATTATTTTTTTGCTCGTTCAACCAATTCTAATTGTTCTAATTTTGCTTTGGTCGTAAAAATTCCATAATTTATAAAAACGGTTCTTTTTTCAATTTTATCAATAGTACCTACTGAATTCCCATCAATTAAACGCACACGATCATTTATTTTATAAACGTAAGCAGCTTTTTCAAGGGCTATTTTTTTAGCTTCTTCTTTTTTCTCTTCTCTAATTTTTATAACTTTTTGAAGCACTTCTTTTTCTGTTTTTTTAATAGCTTCTTTTTGTTTTTGATTTGTAATTAAATCTTGTTTCTTTTCAGTTTTTGATAGCTTTTTAAGTGGTGCTTTTTTGATGCGTTTCGTATTTTCGATAGCAACCCATTTAAAAAATTCGGTTGATAATTCTTTTTTATTATTGGTTTGAAAATACTTGTTTAACAGCTCGTTAGTTTTTCTTCCTAAAGAAAGCATTCGCTGATTATTATCGTATAATTCTTGAAAACCAGAAAGTTTACTTTGTATTTTTTCTTCTTTTTCCTGTAAACTATCAATATGTTCTTGTCCTTTCGATTTTTGTTTTACTAAGCTATCAGAAGTTTTTTGCAAACGGTTTCGTTCTTTCTGAAGATTAGAAATCGTTTTATCTAAACGGATTTTTTCAGTTTCAACTCTTTTTTTAGCTCTGTTAATAATGCTATATGGAATTCCATTTTTTTGCGCTACTTCAAAAGTAAACGAACTACCTGCTTGCCCGATAAATAATTTATACAACGGCTCTAAAGTACGTTCATCAAACTGCATATTTGCATTGGTTACATTATCTAATTCGTTGGCTAAAACCTTTAAATTTGCATAATGTGTAGTGATAATTCCAAAGGCTTTTCGTTCATAAAACTCTTCTAAGAAAATTTCAGCTAAAGCTCCACCTAATTCAGGATCAGAACCTGTTCCAAATTCATCAATTAAAAATAGGGTGTTATCGTTACATTTTCTTAAAAATGAACGCAATGTTTTTTAAGCGATAACTATAAGTACTCAATTGGTTTTCTATGGATTGATTATCTCCAATATCAGTTAAAATAGTATTGAATAAAGTCGTTTCACTACGCTCATGCACAGGAATTAATAAACCACTTTGAAGCATTAATTGTAATAAACCAATAGTTTTTAAAGTGATACTTTTTCCACCTGCATTTGGTCCTGAAATAACAATTATTTGTTGTTTTTCATCTAATCGAATGGTTTGCGGAAAGGTTTCTTTATTTAAGTCTTTATTTTTTTTCCATAAAACAGGATGAAAAGCATCTTTAAAAAACACCTTTTTTTCTTTGCTTATTTTAGGTAATAATCCGTTGATACTTTTTGCATATTTTGCTTTTGCAGCTACAGCATCTAAATGTGTTAAAAACACCAAATATTCTTCTAATAAAGGTGTGTAAGGATGAATTTTACTAGCTAAAGCTCTTAGTATTTTAACAACTTCTTGTTTCTCTTCGTAAATTAAGTTTTGTAATTCACGGCTATATGCTAAGGTTGCTTGAGGTGCTATATATACAATTGCTCCAGTTTTTGAAGAACCTAATAAGCTTCCTTTTACTTTACGTCGATGCATTGCACTAACGGCTAAAACACGTTGATTATCAATAACTGTTTCTTTAATATCATCTAAATAACCGCTTGATATATTTCTTGTTAAAGCGTGAGAAAAACTTTCAGATATTTTCCCGCGAATGTTATTGATATCTTTTCTGATTTGTTTTAAAACAGGCGATGCATTGTCTGAAACAGTACCGTGAGCAGTAATTATTTCTTTAATACTGTCTGAAACAAACGATGTAAATTGTATTTTATCGCTTAAAGAAAATAAAGTAGGGTAGTAGGTTTGGAATTTTTTCAAGAACTTTTTTTGTTCATTGACTGTTTCCGTAACTGTAGCAACTCTTAAAAAAGCTTCTGTTTCTAAAAAACTGTTTTCTATGGCTAACCGCTTTGTTTCTTCGGTGATATCTTCAAAAAAATGATTAGGAAGTCTGTTTTCATTCTCAAAAGAAGAAAGATATTCGTTCACTAAATTTAATTCGAAAAATAATTTTATTTTATTAGAAATAGGCTGAACTTCCAGCGTTTTTTCCTTTCCTAAATTGGTAATGCAATGCGCTGCAACTTGTTCTAAAACTGTTGTGAATTCTAAATCTTGAAGCGTCTTATCTGAAATATTGTTAGTCAAAAAAAAAGTTTTTATGTAGACAACAAATTTATAAATTCTTTTCGTTTGGTTTTAGAAATGATACTTCTTTTTTTTGAATTTAAAAAAGTGTAAAAGTGTATCTTTGAATTCTGATAAAAGAGATAAAATATGATGGAAGAATTAATGATGAATAATAGTTGGAAAAGTATTTTAAAGCCAGAATTAGAAAAAACATATTTTAAAGAATTATCTAATTTTGTTAATGAAGAATTTAATATAAATACTTGTTTTCCTAAAAAAGAAAATATTTTTTCAGCATTTGATTATTGTTCTTTTGATGATTTAAAAGTCGTTATTATCGGTCAAGACCCGTATCATGGTGCAGGGCAGGGAAACGGTTTGTCTTTTTCGGTAAACGATGGAATAAAACATCCGCCATCATTAGTAAATATTTTTAAAGAAATTGAAACAGATTTGCAAATTTCATATCCTGTTTCTGGCGATTTATCTCGTTGGGCAAAGCAAGGTGTTTTATTATTAAATGCGACTTTAACAGTTAGAGAAGGTGAAGCAGGAAGTCATCAAAAACAAGGTTGGGAAGAGTTTACTGATGCTGTTATTCAAAAAATATCCGAAGAAAAAAAGGATGTTGTGTTTTTACTTTGGGGTAAATTTGCCGAAAAAAAAGGAAGTATTATCGATATTCAAAAACATACTATTTTTAAAGCTCCGCATCCATCTCCGTTAGGTGCTTGGCGAGGTTGGTTTGGTAGTAAACACTTTTCAAAAACAAATGAATTTTTGAAAAGTGAAAACTTACAAATTATCCAATGGTAGCTACCGTTGGTAAAGTTGTTTGATTATAATATGGTGAAATAATAGCATCTAAAATATCTTCAGTTATATCAGGGTAGTCAACCTTAATTTCTTGTTTAGTATCTACCCAAGTAATGATTTTTGAAAGTTGTTTTTTGTTAAAAGTTTTTAAAACAGGTATGCCCATTTTTTTTAAAGAAAGTGCATTACATTGTTGTTCATATTGGTTTTTCATAGGAATTACCAATAGTTTTTTTTGAAGGAATAGAGCTTCGGCAGGTGTTTCAAAGCCCGCACCACACATAACTCCTTTACTAGAACTAATACTTTTGATAAAACTATCACCGTTTATTGGCTTGATTATAATATTATTTTTTATGATATTTGTTTTAGTGTGTTTTGAGAATACTTCCCACTTAATGTTTTCAATTTTAGATAATATTTTAATTATTTTTTTATCACCATAAGCGGGTAAGTAAACAGTATAATGACCTTTGTTAATAATAGGTGTATTTCTTATCTTTTTACGAATAATTGGCGTCGAAATATCAGAAGAGTAAGCTTTAAAATGAAAACCAAATTTCTTTTTTATTGGGGCGTAGTATCTTAAAATTAAGCGTTCAAAACGAAATGTGCCATGTTTTGGTGCATTTTTGTCTAAAACAGCACTTTGATGACTCAATGATACGATGTTACTTTTTTTTATTTTTGCAGCCCAAGAGGTAACTGGTTCAAAATCATTGATAATTAAATCGTACTCTTCTAAAGGAACTGATTTAATTTCTTTGAATAAATTTTTAAGCTTTGCTTTTTTTATGGTTTGCCAAATATCAATTCCTCCTTTTTTTCCAAAGATAAAACTTAGTCCGTAATATTTATATTTTACATCAAAAGGAAGTGCTAATTCACATTGATATCCACTAATTAAAACATCAACATCTGCTCTTTGTTTTAAGTAAGGTATAATTTCAATAGCTCTACTAGCGTGTCCATTTCCTGTGCCTTGAAAAGCATATAATATTTTCATAGAGTTTTAGTTTTTAATATTAAATTCGTGTAAAAGATCTTTAAAAAGCTCGCTGTTGCTACTTTCTGCAGCTACAAACTCTTCATTGTCTTCGTTTACTTCTCTGTTTATTTTTTTAGCTATTTCATCTTTTTCGTATTCATATAATGACCACGTTTTATTAGTATATTCTAAGGCTGTTAAGTTTTCAACCCAATCACCAGAGTTTAAATAGGTAGTTGATCCGTCTTCATTTTCAATCAATTTCATTTCAGGTTGATGTATATGTCCACATACAACATAATCATAGCCGTTAGAAATAGCAATATCAGAAGCTGTAGTTTCAAAATTATTGATAAATTTTACAGCACCTTTAACACTATTTTTTATCTTTTTAGAGAAAGATAATTTTCCGTAACCTAGTTTTTGACTAAACCAGTTCACAGCAATATTTATCAGAATTAATGTATCGTAACCAATGCTACCAAGTTTAGCTAGCCATTTAGAGTGTTGCATGGTAACATCAAAAACATCACCATGAAAAAACCAGCCTTTTTTGCCGTCTATATTTAGTATTACTTTATTTACAATTTCAAAATTACCAAGACTAAAGCCTTTGAATTTACGAAGCATTTCATCATGATTACCTGTTATATAGTAAACTTTGGTATCCGAAGTTATATAAGACATCAGTTGCTTTATTATTTTCATATGAGATTTAGGAAAATAACTTTTCTTAAATTGCCAAATGTCAATAATATCACCATTTAAAATTAAAATTTTTGGTTCTACAGATTTTAAATAACTATGAAGTTCTTTAGCTTTACATCCATAAGTACCTAAGTGAATATCAGAAATAACAACAATATCTAATTTTCGTTTCTTATTTTTTTTCATTTTAAAAAGTATACTAATATTGTATTTGTACAAATATACTTTTCAAATGTATTTTAAAGTTAATTTAATTGTGAAGTGTTGGTAATCAATTTTTTAAGTAAATGTAAAGTTTGTGTTTTTTTAATGTAAAAAGCTCGGTTAAAACCGAGCTTTTTATAAAGTAATTTATTTAAAAAAGGTGTTTATTTTTGATAAACAACCCATTTTCCTGATTCTAATAAAGGAATTGCTTGTTTGTATTTTAATTCTTTTTCTTCGCCAGACATTACATTTTTGATAGTCACTTTTTCGTTACGACCAACCTTTGGTTCTTCACGAACAATAGTTTCAACAACTTGCTGCTCTTGAGTTTGCTGATTACGAGCATTACTCATTGCTTGTTGAGAAGAATTTTGAACCTCGTCTTTACGAGTATCTAAATGCTGAATTTCTTGGTGTTCAGGAGCTTCAGATACTTGATCAACATCTTGACTAGGTAAATGTCCTTTAAATAAGAAAGATAAAACTTCTTTATTAATTACATCAACAGTAGCTTGAAATAATTCAAAAGCTTCAAATTTGTAAACTAATAAAGGATCTTTTTGTTCGTAAGTTGCATTTTGAACGGTTTGTTTTAACTCGTCCATTTTACGTAAATGATCTTTCCAGTTTTCATCAATAATAGATAAAGTAATGTTTTTTTCAAAATCGTTTACTAATGACCTTCCTTCAGATTCGTATGCTTCTTTTAAATTAGTAACAACTTGTAATGTTTTAGCACCATCAGTAAAAGGAACAATTATACGTTCATATCTATCTCCTTCTGTTTCAAAAACATTTTTAATTACAGGGAAAGCAGTATGTGCGTGTCTTTCTGTATCATTTTTATAATGAGCAGAGACAATAACGTATAATTTATCTGTTAATTCTTCTTCTGTGAATTTTTTAAATTCTTCTTCAGAAAAAGGAGAAGTCATTGCTGAAAAACGAATTAATTCAAACTCAAAGTTTTTATAATTATTACTCGCTTTATTTTGCTTTACAATTGAATTACAAGTATCATAAATCATATTTGCAATGTCAATTTGTAAACGCTGACCATCTAATGCATGACGACGACGTTTGTAAATAAACTCACGTTGTGCATTCATAATATCATCATATTCTAATAAACGCTTACGAATACCAAAATTATTTTCTTCAACTTTCTTTTGCGCTCTTTCAATAGATTTTGAAATCATAGAATGCTGAATTACTTCACCTTCTTTTAATCCCATTCTGTCCATCATTTTGGCAATTCTGTCAGAACCAAATAAACGCATTAAGTTGTCATCTAAAGCAACATAAAATTGTGTTGAACCAACATCTCCCTGACGACCCGCACGACCACGTAACTGACGGTCAACACGACGAGAATCATGACGTTCTGTACCAACAATTGCCAAACCACCAGAATCTTTTACTTCTTTTGATAATTTAATATCCGTACCACGACCCGCCATGTTTGTAGCAATCGTTACTATTCCTGCCTTACCAGCTTCGGCAACTACATCGGCTTCACGTTTGTGTAATTTTGCGTTTAATATATTATGAGGAATTTTACGCATTTGTAACATTCTTCCTAATAATTCTGATATTTCTACAGATGTTGTTCCAATAAGTACTGGACGACCTGCATTAGATAATTTTACAACATCTTCAATAACGGCGTTGTATTTTTCACGAGTAGTTTTGTAAACTAAATCTTCTTTATCATCTCTTTGGATAGGTCTGTTTGTTGGAATTTCAACAACATCTAATTTATAAATTTCCCAAAATTCTCCAGATTCTGTAATTGCAGTACCTGTCATCCCAGATAATTTGCGATACATTCTAAAGTAATTCTGTAAAGTAACCGTTGCAAATGTTTGCGTAGCATCTTCAATATTTACGTTTTCTTTTGCTTCTAGTGCTTGGTGTAACCCATCAGAATAACGACGACCGTCCATAATACGCCCTGTTTGCTCATCAACAATCATCACTTTGTTGTCCATAACCACATATTCAACATCTTTTTCAAAAACAGTATATGCTTTTAAAAGTTGATTCATAGTATGAATACGTTCGCTTTTTACACTAAAATCACGATATAGTTCTTCTTTTTTATTTGCTTTATCTTCAGCAGAATCTTGGCTATTGTCTATTTGACCAACAATAACACTAATATCTGGTAAAACGAAAAAGGTATTATTTTGTGTTTTTTCTGATAAAAGATTAATTCCTTTATCAGTTAAATCAATTTGATTATTTTTTTCTTCAACAGTAAACCACAATTCGTTATCTACCTCAGGCATTAACTTATTATTGTCTTGCATATAAAAGTTTTCTGTTTTTTGAAGAATTTGTTTAATTCCTTCAGTAGATAAAAACTTAATTAATGCTTTGTTTTTAGGAAGACCTCTGTAAACTCTAAATAATAAGAAACCACCTTCTTTTTCGTCACCAGCTTTTAATAACTTTTTAGCTTCAGCTAAAACTCCTACTAAATATTTATTTTGTAAAGAAACTAAATCAGCAACCAAAGGTTTTAATTCGTTAAACTCATGACGATCTCCTTGTGCTACAGGACCAGAAATAATTAAAGGCGTACGAGCATCATCAATTAAAACAGAATCTACTTCATCAATAATAGCATAGTTAGGTGCTCTTTGAACTAAATCATCTTTTGAAGAAGCCATGTTATCACGTAAATAATCGAAACCAAATTCATTATTCGTTCCGTATGTAATATCTGCATTATAGGCATTTCTACGTTCTTCTGAATTTGGCTGATGAAAATCAACACAATCCGTAGATAATCCGTGGAATTCAAAAATTGGAGCCATCCAAGCTCTATCACGTTTTGCTAAGTAATCATTTACCGTAACAACGTGTACACCGTTACCAGTTAAGGCATTTAAATAAACGGGTAGGGTAGATACTAAAGTTTTACCTTCACCAGTCATCATTTCGGCAATTTTACCTTGATGTAAAACAGAACCACCAATTAATTGTACATCATAATGCACCATGTCCCAAAGAACTTCTTTACCAGCAGCATCCCAAGAACTTGCCCAGTAAGCTTTTTCATCTTCTAAAGTAATATGTGCTCTTGTTGCTGATAATTCTCTATCAAAAGTAGAAGCGGTAACTTCTACAGCATCATTTTCAGTAAAACGTTTTGCAGTTTCTTTAACTAAAGCAAAAGCTTCAGGCATAATTTCTAATAAAACAGCTTCCGATTTTTCGTAAGCTTCGTCTTTTAACTTATCAATTTGAGTATATATTTCTTCTTGACGGTCAATGTCAGCAGTTAAAGCTTCTGTTTCTAAAGTAGCGATTGTATCTGTAAAAGATTTTGTTGCTTCTTTAATTTTTGATTTAAATTCGATAGTCTTTGTTCGCAACCCATCATTGGATAAACTATTGAATGATTTTTCAAAGTATTGTACTTTCTCAACAATTGGTTGTAGAGACTTTAGATCTTTTTGTTGTTTATCACCAACAAAAATTTTTAGAATCGAATTTAAAACGCTCATTTGTAAAATATTGTTTTTATAGCTCGTTAACTTTTATGTTAATTTGGCTTATTATATGGTTTATGATTAAAAGCTTAAAAGTAAGCAAAAAAAAAGTCTCTATTACAGAGACTTTTTTGGTTGTATTCTTAGTATTCCTCTTCGTTCCAAAGATAATCTTCTTCAGTCGGATAATCAGGCCAAATTTCGACTATCGAATCGTATGAATCACCTTCATCTTCAATGTCTTGTAAGTTTTCAACTACTTCTAAAGGCGCACCGGTACGGATAGCGTAATCGATTAATTCGTCTTTAGTTGCAGGCCAAGGTGCATCTGCTAGGTATGATGCTAGTTCAAGTGTCCAATACATTTTTTATCTGTTTAAGTGAGATTGTCGCAAAAATAATTTTTTTTTATAAAAAGTCAAGTGTTTTTTTTAAAATGTTAAATTGATAAAAAACGTTGTTATAGTTTTTCAGGAATCCATTTTATTTCTTCTACTTTCAAGTCTTTGGACAATTTTCGTGCCAGTACAAAAAGATAGTCAGAAAGTCGGTTTAAATACATTAAAACAGTATTATTAACGGCTTCTTCTTCATTTAAAGCTACAGATAAACGTTCAGCTCTACGGCATACACAGCGAGCTATGTGACAAAATGACACTATTTCACTGTCCGCCAGGTAAAATGAAATGAGTCATTTGCGGTAAACTCTCATTCATTAAATCAATATTATCTTCTAAAAATTGAATAGAAGTGTCAGTTATTTTATGAATATTTAAGCGCTCTTTACCACTTTTTAGGGTTTCTTTTTCAGGAGGAGTGGCAAGCATTGCTCCTAAAATAAATAAGTCGCTTTGAATTTTAAGTAATGTTTTGTTTAAAGATCCTTCCGTATTTTTATCTTTTATTAATCCGATATATGAATTTAATTCATCTACAGTACCGTAACTTTCAATACGTAAATGATGTTTAGGTACACGTGTTCCTCCAAATAATGCTGTAGTTCCTTTGTCACCAGTTTTAGTATATATTTTCATTAATCGTTGAGGTTTTTATTTATTTTGTAAATTTAGTTTTTCTAAAATATAATCAGGACAGCGCATTGGCTTTTTTGTTTTCATATTGATAAAAACCAAGACCGTATTTCCTGTACAAATTAATTGCTGGTCTTGATTGGTAATTTCGTAATCGAATTCAATTTTAACAGAAGGTGTTTTTTTTACGCTTGTTGTAATAGTTAATTCATCGTCATATAGTGCCGATTTTTTAAAATCACAGGATAACGATATTACAGGTAGCATAACGCCATCTTCTTCCATAAATTTATAAGTAACACCTGAACAACGTAATAGTTCTGTACGACCTATTTCGAAATATTGCGCATAATTACCGTAATATACAACACCCATTTGATCTGTTTCAGCATAACGAACACGAACTGTAGTTTTGTTTTTTTGCAAAGTATATCTTGTTTTAAATTTTTACGAACGTTACGTATAAAATAATTAAGAACCAATAGGGTAACGATTTTTTTATGCTGAATTTTATTCACATTTTTGTGCTCTTGTACAATAACCACCTTCAGTTCCCCAAAAAAATAATGAAATTAACACCTAAAATAGTATTTAATTTAAATGATTAAAACTGCTGATTCAGTTTGGAATGAATGTTTATCTTTTATAAAAGATAATATTAAACACCAAGCGTATAAAACTTGGTTTGAGCCAATTAAGCCCGTTAAATTAGCTGAAGAAGCTCTTACAGTTCAAGTGCCAAGTAAATTTTTTTACGAATGGTTAGAAGAGCATTATATTAAACTATTAAGAGTTGCTTTAGTTAAAGAATTGGGTGCTGATGCTAGGTTAATTTATGATGTACGTTTAGAAAATACGTATAGTAGTAATAGTCCTCAAATAGTTAAAATACCGAGTTCAAATCGTAAACCTTTAAAAACACAAAAAAAAGCAGCTCCTTTAGAATCTAAAAGAGAATTGAAGAATCCTTTTGTAATACCTGGTTTACAAAAAGTTAAAATAGAATCTCAATTAAATCCGAATTATAATTTTATTAATTATATCGAAGGTGATGCTAATCGATTAGCGAGGTCAGCAGGTATGGCGGTAGCAAATAAACCTGGAGGAACTTCTTTTAATCCATTGTTGGTATATGGGCCAGTTGGTTTAGGTAAAACACATTTAGTACAAGCAATTGGTGTAGAAGTAAAAGAAAAATATCCTGATAAAACAGTTTTATATATATCTTCAGAAAAATTTACTCAACAATTTATTGATTCTGTAAAGTCGAACACTAGAAATGATTTTATCCATTTTTATGAAATGGTTGATGTACTAATTATTGATGATATTCAGTTTTTGTCTGGTAAAACAGGTACGCAAGAAGTATTTTTTCATATCTTTAATCATTTGCATCAAAATGGTAAACAAGTAATTTTAACATCAGATAAAGCTCCTGTAGATATGCAGGACATAGAATTACGTTTATTATCTCGTTTCAAATGGGGATTGTCAGCCGAATTACAGCCTCCATCTTTTGAAACTCGCGTTTCTATACTTCATAATAAATTATATCAAGATGGCGTTGAAATGTCAGAAGATGTTATTGAATATATTGCAAAGAATGTAAAAGCAAATGTTCGTGAATTAGAAGGTGTTATTATTTCGATGATTGCACAAGCATCTTTTAATAGAAGAGAATTTACTGTCGGATTAGCTAGAGAAATTGTTGATAAATTTGTTAAAAGTACTAAACGAGAAATTTCGATTGATTATATTCAAAAAGTAGTCGCTAAATATTTTGATATGGATGTCGCTACTTTACAATCTAAAACACGTAAAAGACATATTGTTCAAGCACGTCAGTTAGCTATGTTTTTTGCTAAGCGTTTAACTAAATTATCATTAGCAAGTATCGGGAGTCAAATTGGTAAAAGAGATCATGCAACGGTATTACATGCCTGTAAAACTGTTGATAATTTAACAGACACAGATAAGCAATTTAAAAAATACGTAGAAGATTTAACTAAGAAATTAACATTTTAAACTAAACTAATTCATGAAAAAAATTTTAATGGTTTGTTTGGGAAATATTTGTCGTTCGCCATTAGCTGAAGGTATTTTACGATCAAAATTAACAAGTGATTCTTTTAAAATTGATTCGGCAGGAACAGCAGGACATCATGTTGGTGAATTACCTGATAAAAGGTCTGTTGAGGTTGCTCATAAATATGGAATTGATATTACAAAGCAACGTTCAAGACAATTTAAAAAAGCTGATTTTAAAGAATTTGATGTAATTTATGCCATGGATCAGCAAAATTATGACAATATTATTTCAATGACAATCAATCAAGATGATATTCAGAAAGTGAAAATGATTTTGAATGAATTGCAACCTGATGCAAATAAGAATGTCCCTGATCCGTATTATGGAGGAAATCAAGGATTTGAAAATGTATATAAAATGTTAGACGAAGCATGTTTAATTATCGCTTCAAAATTAAAAAACTAGATGAAAGGTAAATTATATTTAATACCAACAACATTAGGAGATACTGAACCTTTGGAGGTAATGCCTCTTTCTGTTAAAAAAGTAATAGAACATCTTGATTTTTTTATCGTAGAAAATGAAAAATCAGCAAGAGCTTTTATTAAAAAAATTACGCCTAATAAATCGCAACCTTCTTTAGAGTTGTTATTGTTAGATAAATATTCAAATGATATTGAAATACAAAATTATTTAGATGTTTGTGATAAAGGTATTTCAATAGGATTATTATCAGATGCAGGAGTTCCTGCTGTTGCAGATCCTGGTGCAAGTATTGTAAAATTAGCGCACGAAAAAGGAGTTCAAGTAGTACCTTTAGTAGGTCCTTCTTCTATTTTAATGGCGATGATGGGGTCTGGAATGAATGGGCAGAGTTTTGCTTTTAATGGTTATTTACCTATTGATAAATCAGATAGAAAAAGAGCTATTAAAGATTTAGAAAAATTATCAAGAGATAAAAATCAATCTCAAATTTTTATAGAAACTCCTTATAGGAATGAAAAAATGTTAGATGATTTACGTGCCGTTTTATCAGCAGATACAAGAGTTTGTGTAGCTTGTGATATTACACTTCCTTCAGAATATATAAAAACATTTACTATTAAAGAATGGAAAAATATAAAAACGGACTTACATAAGCGTCCAACTATTTTTATATTACATAAATCATAATAAAAAAAAGAGCTCTTAATTAAGAGCTCTTTTTTTTATTATGATTTTTAAACCTGAGGAGTTTTATTTGCTGTGATATTTGATACATCATATCCTGAAAATTTTCTCATATATGATTTTATCGAAGTACCAAAAGCATCATTAAATTGAATAGCTCCGTTTGAACGCAAATACTTTTTAACGTTACCAGCTCCACCTAAATGTGCTGCGGCTAAAATACCTGACTCGGTAATTTTAATACCTGAAATTGTTTTTCCAACACTTCGTTTAATGTCTTTTCTTAAAATCCATTTGTTAACCTTACAATAAGCTATAAAAGTTTTTTCTTGTAATTCAGGTCTTTTAAGGAAGTTACTAGTGTTATAAATACGAAACCTTTTTAAGGTTTCTCTTCCAAATTGATACTTTCCTAAGTATCCTAATTTGTTTATTACTCGATATTTTCCTTGAGATTCTTTAAAAGCTAATGCTTCTTTAAAGCCTACAAAGTTTTTTAATAAAAACGGAAAGTTGACTTTTTCAGCGTGATATGCTTTTTCTTTTGGAGTTGTAGTCGTTTTGTCGATATGAACTCTCGGTTTAGTAAAACTAATTAGTAATATAAACCCTATAAATCCAAATATTAAATACTTGATAATTTGTTGTTTTCTGTTTAGCGGTGCAAATATACTGTAATTATATATTAATATACTAGCAATCAGTATTTTGATTATTTGTTGTAATTCCGAATGTAAATAACTCGTTACTGTTTTGTTATCATATATTTAAATAAAAATATATTATATTGTTTTTTAATCAGAAATAATGATTTTTTATTGAAGATAAAAAAGTGTTAAAATAATTTAAGTACTTGTTTCATTTTAAATTTTCAAAATAATGATTTTATTAATTAATAGTCATAAATATAGTTTCGTTTTTCTATTTACGTCTTATATTTTTATTTAATTATTTTACCTAAAAAATTATCTATTAATTCCACGTTTACTAATCCATTGTTGATATTTCACAGCATTTCTATTATGCTGTGCTAAGGAAGTTGCAAAATCGTGAAATCCTATTTTTTCAATACTCGCACACATATAATAATATCCATGTTTTTTATAATTTAAAACAGCATCTATTGCCGAAACATCTGGCATTGCAATTAAAGAAGGTGGTAAACCACTATTTCTATACGTATTATAAGGAGATTCAATTTCAAGGTCTTTTGTTAATACACGTTTCACTACAAAATCATCACCTTTTAATTGTTTGATACAATAAATAACCGTTGGATCGGCTTGTAATGGCCAGTTATTTTTTAATCGATTTAAATATAAACCAGCAACAATAGGGCGTTCACTTTTTTGAGCAGTTTCCTTTTGAACTATTGAAGCCAAAGTACTCACTTCTTTTTTTGATAAATTTAATTTTTTGGCTTTATTTAATCTTGATGAATTCCAAAAACGATTATATTCGGTAAGCATTTTATTACGAAATTTTTCTGCGGATGTATTCCAGTAAAATTCATAGCTATTAGGAATATACATCCCTAACGCATTTTTTTGATTAAACTCATTTTTAGTTAAAAAAGAAACATCTCTCATTACTTTTACTAAAGAAATCGAATCAGTTTCAATTTGTGTTGCAATTCTTCCTGCTAATTTTTCTAATGAATCTTGATTGTTAAAAGAAAGTTTTATCGGAGTTTGATTTCCATTTCGAAGTAAATTAACTACATCGTTTAAACTCATTCCTTTTTTTAAAAGATATTTTCCTCCTTTAGGTTTGGTAAAACGTTTTTTATCGGCAACCCAAATAAAATTTTCAGGATTATCCATATATGAAGTTAATTGTTTTTTAACATCATCAAAGGTATCTTCTGATTTTATATAGATTGCGCCACTTTTTGTAATTGATTTTCCGTAAATTTTTTGATAAAAATTAAAACTAACAATACCACCAATTAAAAAGATAGTAGTAATAACTCCGTATATTATTTTCTTATTAAATGTATTAATTGAAATAAAATTTCGTCTTTATAAGTTTCATTATTTAGAATCCAGTCTTTTTTAATTCCGATTTTTTTAAAATCATGTTTTGTAAAAAGATGAATACTATTTTTATTATCAGTAGTAATATTAGCGTATAGCTGATGTAGTTGTAAATATGTAAAACAATAATTAATCAATAGCTTTAAAGCTTCGGAAGCAATGCCTTTTTGCTGATAATCAGGATGAATTAAAATTCCGATACCAGCTCTTTTATGTTGCGGATTGAAATCAAAAACATCAATCATTCCAATAGGTTTTTTATTTTTTTTATCCTCAATAACTAATCTTAATTGTTTAGCTTCGTAAATATCTAAATGCGCATTTTCTAAATATTGTTTTAAAAGATATTTTGAAAATGGTGCTTGTGTATGGCTAACTTCCCAAAAAGATTCATCATTTTCTATTGTAAATAAAAATGATAAATCTTCAGGTTCTAGTGCTCTTAAATTTATAAAATCACCTTTTAAAGTAGTCATTATTATAATTCAATTTCTCCTTTAAAAACTAATTTAGCAGGTCCTTTTAAGAAAATATTGGTGTATTTACCATCTTTTTCATCAAAACTAACTTCTAATAATCCACCTTCAACCGGTAAACTAATAAGGTTTTCTGATGTTTTTTTAGTAGCGTGCATTGCAATAGCAACAGCTGTTGCACCTGTTCCACAAGCTAAAGTTTCATCTTCAACTCCTTTTTCGTAGGTTCTAACTCTAAAAGTATTTTTGTTTATTTGTTGGGTAAAATTTACATTACTTCCTTGTGCACCGTAAACATTATATCTGATGTCTTTTCCTTTTTCAAAAACAGGAAAACCATCTAAGTTTTCAACTAATTCAATATGATGTTGTGTACCTGTGTTTGCAAAAACATATCCATCATTTAAGATAACTTCATTTACATCTATCATATGTAGCGATACAATACCGTCTTTTATTTCAGCATAATGTTTACCATCAAAAGCCGTGAAAGTTGTTTTTTTATCAATAATATTTAATTCTTTAGCAAAAGCAACGGCACATCTACCGCCATTACCACACATAGTTTCACTTCCGTCAGCGTTAAAGTAAAACATTCTGAAATCAGTTTCAGTGTCATTTTCTAAGAGAATTAATCCATCTGCACCAACACCAAAATGTCTTGTACATAATTTGGTGATTAAATTAGTGTCTTTTTTAGGGAATTTCCCTGTACGATTATCGATGATAACAAAATCGTTTCCTGTTCCTTGGTATTTGTAAAATTGTAAGCTCATAGGAAGCAAATATACATATTTTATCAAATAAAAGGAAGTGTTAAATAGTGGTTAAAGTCCGTTAAAATGAAGTTAAACAGATTTAATAAGAATGTTAAAAAAGCTATATTTGGAATATAAAACTTTGTAAGAATATGAAAAAAACACTTAAAACTTTAGGTATAGCAGTAGTAGGCGGTGTAATAGCGCTTGCAGGATATAAAATAGCTATTGAGCAACCTCAAATAAATATAGTTGAAAATAAGGTGGATACTTTACAATCAGTTCCTGTAAATTATACGCCAACAATGGTTAACACATTATCAACACCAACTGATTTTACAGAAGCAGCAGCAAAAACAGTACATGCCGTAGTACACGTTAAAAATACAGCAGTAAGAACTCAACAGAATCCGTATGCGCAACTTTTTGGAAGAAATGAAACTCGAAAATATGAACAAGTAGGAACGGGAAGTGGAGTAATTATTTCTCCTGATGGTTATATTGTAACTAATAATCATGTGATAGAAGGTGCTACTGAAATTGAAATTACGCTAAATAATCGAAAGAAATTAAAAGCTGTTTTAATTGGTACTGATAAAACTAATGATATCGCTTTGTTAAAAGTTTATACAGATGAAGATTTACCTAATTTATCGTTTGGTAATTCAGATAATGCCAAAGTAGGTGAATGGGTTTTAGCTGTTGGAAATCCGTATAATTTAACATCAACAGTTACCGCAGGAATTGTTAGTGCTAAAGGAAGAGATTTGGATGGTAATAAAAATATTGAAGCTTTTATTCAAACTGATGCAGCTGTAAACCCTGGTAATAGTGGAGGGGCATTGGTAAATACACGAGGAGAATTAATCGGAATTAATACTGCAATTTCATCAAAAACAGGTTCTTTTATAGGATATTCATTTGCAGTGCCTTCTAATATCACTAAAAAAATAGTAGATGATTTATTAGAATTTGGCTCTGTTCAAGAAGCAATAATTGGTATTAGTATTGATACTTCAGTAAAAGATATTGAAGGAGTAAAAATAGGTGAAATAGAAAATAATAGTACAGCATCAATAGCAGGATTGCGAGAAGGAGATATTATAACGAAGGTAAATGAGGTTAAAATATCAAAATTTTCTGATTTAAAAGGACAGTTAACAGCAAAACGCCCTGGCGAATATGTAAATGTAACAGTTAACAGAAACGGCGAATATTTTATAAAAAATGTAAAATTAAGTAAAAAAAATACGTTTACATCGCTTTCTTTTGGCGTGCAGTTAAAAGATTTGACATCCGAAGAAAGAAAAAAATATAAAGTAAAAGGAGGTGCTAAAATTACAGCAACCAATAATAAAGGATTTCAATACTATAAAGTAGGAGCAGGATATATTTTATCAAAAATAAATGGTAAAGAAATAAGTGGAGCTTCAGAAGCAGTTTCAATTTTAGATACCTATACAGGTAATGAACAAATGTATTTAGAATTGATTAGCCCAACAGGAAAATTAGAGCGTTATCGATTTTAAATAATTAAACAAGGTACTAAATGTTGTTGAAAACTAATTTTTGACAACATTTTTGTTTTGTAAAAGGATAACCAAGCCATTTGAAATTACTATTTTTGCCTCAAATTTTTTTAAATTTAGTTAACACACAACTATGTCAACAATAACAAATTACGAAAAAGAAGTAGTAGGTCAAGCGCAAGTAAGACGTGCTACTGTTGAATTTATTAATATCGTTAATGATTTATGGTACGATAAATCAATAGAATTGGTTTTATTTAGAAATCAATTAGTAGATAAAAGAGCAAGTGAAGTTTTAAATTTAATTGATTATGCTAAAGAATTTGTAGCAAAACCAATTTCAATTAACGATGCTTTAGAAATAGCAAAAGCTATACAAAGTATTGAATTACCTGCATCAAAATTAGATATTGGTAAATTAGCGTACGAATATCATTTACAAGATGATGCATCTTCAGATAAATTATCTTTTGTAAAAAATCAATTAAAAGATGCTACTCAAGCAGAAGAAATTGAACCAAAAGATGTTGTTTTATACGGATTTGGTCGTATCGGTCGTTTATTAGCTCGTGAGTTAATGAGTAAAATGGGTAAAGGTTCTCAATTAAGATTAAGAGCTGTTGTTACTCGTGGAGAAATAAACGAAGCAGTTTTAGAAAAAAGAGCTTCTTTATTAAGTATTGATTCTGTTCACGGAGATTTCTTAGGAACTGTTCAAGTAGATGTTGATAATAATGCTTTAATTATCAATGGAACTACTGTATATATGATATCTGCAGGGAAACCAGAAGATATTGATTATACTGCTTACGGAATTAACGATGCGTTAATTATAGATAATACTGGTGCTTTTAAAGACAAAGAAGCTTTAAGTCGTCACTTAACTCCAAAAGGAGCAAGTAAAGTATTATTAACTGCACCAGGAGCAGGAATTCCTAATATTGTTCATGGAGTAAATCATGAAGAAAATAATCCTGATAATGTAGATATTTTTTCTGCAGCTTCATGTACTACTAATGCAATTACACCAGTATTAAAAGTATTAGAAGATAACTTCGGAATTAAAAAAGGACACCTAGAAACTATTCATGCATATACTAATGATCAGAATTTAGTAGATAACATGCATAAAAAATACCGTAGAGGTAGAGCAGCAGCTTTAAACATGGTAATTACTGAAACAGGAGCAGGTAAAGCAGTTGCAAAAGCATTGCCAGCTTTAGAAGGTAAATTAACATCGAATGCAATTCGTGTACCAGTACCAAACGGTTCATTAGCTATTTTAAATTTACAATTGAATACAACAACAACTGTTGAAGCAGTAAATGCTATTATGAAGCAATATGCTTTAGAAGGTAATTTAGTTGAACAAATTCAATATTCTATTAACAATGAATTAGTATCTTCTGATATTGTTGGAACTACTGCTCCTTCAATTTTTGATAGTAAAGCAACTATTGCAGATGGAGATACTATTGTTGTATATGTATGGTATGATAACGAATACGGATATTCGCACCAAGTGATGCGTTTAGCTAAACATATAGCTAAAGTACGTAGATTTACTTATTATTAAGACATCATTATTTTTACGTAAAATAAGCCGAAACATTTATTTGTTTCGGCTTATTTTTTTATATTTGAGTGTATTAACCCTCTAATTCCCCCCGATTATGAGAAAATTATTATCTACACTTTTATTATTTATTAGTATAACTTCAGTTTCTTTTGCTCAGCAAATAAATGAACTTGATTTTTTATCATCAGGAAAATGGTTGGTAACATCTGTTCAAATAGGTGAAGAAATAGAACGGTATTCAGACAATAATAATTGGATGATTTTTCATACCGATGGAAAATATCAAATTATGATGAATAACAATCAACAAAATGGAAATTGGAAGTTTGAAGAAGCAACTAATATTATACAATTTGATGATGATGAAAGTTTCGTAAATGGTTTGAAAATAGAATTATTAAATGATAAAGAACTGTTGTTTTCAGCATTTAAAGATAATCTTGTTTATGCAGTTAAATTAAAAAAATAAATTTAACAAATTTATATTGTATTTAAAACTGAGGCAAAAGCTTCGGTTTTTTTGTTTTATAATGTAAAGTTATCTGCCGTTGAGATTTAAAACTTTTGCTTAATTTAGCTGTGTATTTTTAATGATAAAATCATTTTTTATACTTTTAAAAGAAACAGTGAAAACAGCATAATTAATTATAGGGACTATTTTAATGACAATTCAACAAAATATACAAGCGCTTCGAGAAGAACTGAATCAACACAATTATAATTATTATGTGTTAGATAATGCCACTATTTCAGATTATGATTTTGATATAAAACTGAAAGAATTAACACAATTAGAAACTGAAAATCCACAATTTTTCGATGCCAATTCACCAACACAAAGAGTTGGAGGAGAAATTACGAAAAATTTTGAAACGATTACTCATAAAAATCGCATGTATTCTTTAGATAATTCATATTCTAAAGACGATTTATTAGATTGGGAAAAGCGTATTCAAAAAATGCTAGGAGTTGATGATATTGAATATACTTGTGAGTTAAAATATGATGGAGCATCTATCAATTTAACTTTTGAAAATGGTAAATTTATAAAGGCTGTAACTCGTGGAGATGGTTTTCAAGGAGATGAGGTAACTGCTAATATTCGTACTATAAAATCAATTCCTTTAAGTGTTTCTTCTGATTTTGTTAGTAATTTTGAAATGCGAGGTGAAATTATTTTACCAATTGATGGATTCAATAAAATGAATGAAGATAGACTTGAAAATGGAGAAGAAGCTTATAAAAACCCAAGAAATACAGCAAGTGGAAGTTTAAAATTACAAGATAGTGCTGAGGTTGCAAAGCGTCCTTTAGATTGTTTGTTATATCAAGTCGTTACTGATGAACGTAAGTATAAAACTCATTTTGAAAACTTAGAAATTGCGCGTAATGTTGGTTTTAAAGTTCCTGATACTATTGCTTTAACAAAAACAATTGATGCTGTTTTCAATTTTGTAAATCATTGGGATATTAAACGACATGATTTGCCTTACGAAACTGATGGAGTTGTTATCAAAGTTAATAATTTACAGCAACAAGAAGAATTAGGTTACACATCAAAAGCGCCACGTTGGGCAATAGCTTATAAATTTAAGGCTGAACAAGTTTCAACAGTTTTAAATGAAATTACTTATCAGGTTGGGCGAACAGGAGCGATTACGCCAGTAGCAAATTTAGAGCCTGTACAATTGGCAAGAACTATCGTAAAACGTGCTTCATTACATAATGCAGATCAAATAGAAAAGCTAGATATCAGAATAAATGATACTGTTTTTGTAGAAAAAGGAGGTGAGATTATTCCTAAAATTATAGCAGTTGATTTAACTAAAAGACTAGATACTTCTGAGCCTACAAAATATGCAACCAATTGTCCTGAATGTGATACTGAATTGGTAAGGAGTGAAGGAGATGCAAAGCATTATTGCCCGAATGAATTTGGATGTGCACCACAAATTACAGGAAGAATCCAGCATTTTATCAGTAGAAAAGCTATGGATATTGATGGTTTAGGCGGTGAAACTGTAGATTTATTACGTAAAGAAGGTTTGATTCAAAATTATGCCGATTTATATGATTTGACAGCGGAACAAGTTATTCCCTTAGAAAGAATGGCAGAAAAATCTGCACAAAATATGATTGCAGGAATTGAGAAATCAAAAGAAATTCCGTTTGAAAAAGTATTGTTTGCTTTAGGAATTCGATTTGTTGGTGAAACGGTAGCTAAAAAGTTAGCAAAACATTTTAAATCTATTGATAAATTAATGACTGCCGATTTAGAAACTTTAATTTCTGTAGATGAAATTGGAGATAGAATTGCAGAAAGTATTATTGAGTTTTCTAATGATTTAGGGAATATTCAATTGATAAATAGATTAAAATTACACGGAGTACAATTAGAAGTTTCTGCCGAAAGTTTAGAAAATCAAACAGATAAATTAGCAGGGAAAGTATTTGTAGTTTCTGGTGTTTTTCATCAAATGAGTAGAAACGAACTTAAAAAAGCAATTGAAGATAATGGCGGAAAAGTAAGTTCATCAATATCTAAAAAAACAAGTTTTATTGTTGCGGGTGATAATATGGGACCTAGTAAATTAACAAAAGCTAAAAGTTTAGAAATACCAATTCTTTCTGAACAAAATTTTATTGATATGCTTATTTAGTATTAACGTTAGGTAGAACTTAGTTGAGTAATTAATTAAGTTCTATTTTTCTAAAATTTCCTAATATCAATAATATCTCCATTTTTTAATTGATTTTCAGTATCGATTTTATAAATAGTATTAGCGACAAAATCAGTAGAGTATAATTCTTTATTTTTCATTAAATCGATAAAACGCTGCACATTTTTAAAATCAGTTTCTTTTGTATTTCTAATCTGATTTTGCATATTAGTTGCTACAACTCCTGGATATATTGATACGCATTTTACACCATTTTCTATTTCTGATTGTTCAGAAGCAATAGTTTTTGTCATCATATCAATTGCTGATTTTGAAGAACAATAAACACTCCAGCCTTGATATGGTTTTTTGGCTGCACCAGATGAAATATTAATGATTTGTTTTTTACAAGTTAAATATTGTGTCTTTTTGGTAAATAAGCTCGATAAAATAAGTGGCATAGTAATATTTAATTGAATAGATTTAGAAATATCATTGGCTTCTAAATTTTCTAAATCAGCTATTTTACCTAATCTTCCAGCGTTATTAACTAAGGTGATTGAAGTAATTTTCTGATTGATTATTGTCGTTAAAAGTGTATTAAATATATTTTCAGTTACTTTAATATCAGATAAATCAACAGAAATATGTTGTACATTTTTTATTTCAGATGAAGTTCTTGCTAAAGAAATTACTTGATAATTTTCAGAAGCATATTTTTTAGTTAAAGCTTTTCCAATTCCTTTACTTCCGCCAGTAATAATAATTATATTCATTGAAGGTAAATATAAAAAATAACGATAATAATTACCTGAAAAATTCTTTCGATTTTTCCCAATAAACATCCATTTCTGTTAATGACATATCAGAAATTTCTTTGCCTTCTTTTTTAGCTGCTTCTTCTAAAAATTGAAAACGATTGATAAATTTTTTATTCGTTTTTTCTAAAGCATTTTCTGGATTTACTTTAATAAAACGAGCGTAGTTAATCATTGAAAATAAAACATCTCCAAATTCTTTTTCGATATTCTCTTTATTTCCAGCTTTTATTTCTTCGTTTAGTTCTGAAATTTCTTCTTGAACTTTTTCCCAAACTTGTTGCGGTTTTTCCCAATCGAAACCAACGCCTGCAACTTTTTCTTGAATTCTACTTGCTTTTACCAAAGCAGGTAAACTTTTAGGAACTCCTTCTAAAACTGAAGTTTTACCTTCTCTTAATTTTAGTTTTTCCCAGTTTTGTTTTACTTCTTCTTCATCTTTAACAACAACATCACCATAAATATGTGGGTGACGATGAATTAATTTATCAGAAATAGAATTGGCAACATCAGCAATATCAAAAGCCTTTTTTTCGCTACCTATTTTAGCATAAAAGACGATGTGTAATAACACATCGCCTAATTCTTTTTTAACTTCTTCTAAATCATTGTCTAGAATAGCATCTGCTAATTCGTAAGTTTCTTCAATTGTTAAATGACGTAGTGTTTCTAAAGTTTGTTTTTTATCCCACGGACACTTCTCTCGAAGTTCGTCCATAATATCTAACAATCTGTTAAAAGCGTCTAATTGTTGCTTACGAGTATTCATAATTTATTTAGCTTCTTCTGGAGTTACTGTTTTTTCTAAGGTATTAAAATCGAAATTAGCTGCTGCTAAAGTATTATACCATTGAATTATTTTTTTAATATTAGAAGCATACACACGTTCTTTGTCAAAATTTGGTAAAATTTCTTCAAAGTAAGCCATTAAAGTATCGTTACTTTCTTTATGAGAAAGTGCTTCTTTACCTTCTTGTTTGTCAGCCATAGTTTTAAGTATGATTGCTAAAGGCACTTCTTCTTCATAAGTGTAAATTGCAATATTTTCTAATAAACTAACATTGTGAGTTGCTGCAATAGGAAAACGTTTACCATCTACAATTGAACGAACGATTACTCCTGTTTTTGTTTGAGATATAATTTCAAATAATCCTGGTTTACCAGTAACTGCTATAACTTTGTTAAATTCCATATTATATTGTTTTTTTAGTGTCTTTTATAAAGACTATTTTTTCTTGGCATTTGGAAAACGCATTCTGTAACCTGCGTCTACTTTTCCTTTAGAAATGTTTTCTAACTTCTTTTTAATCAATCTTTTCTTTAAAGTTGATAATTTATCAGTAAATAAAACACCATCGATATGGTCGTATTCACGCTGAAAAACACGTGCCGCTAAACCATTTAAAACTTGAGTATGCTTTTCAAAATTTTCATCTTGATACTCAATTGTTATTGTTTCTTGACGAAAAACATCTTCACGAACATTAGGTATACTTAAACAACCTTCGTTAAAAGCCCATTCTTCACCTTCTTCTTTGATGATTTTTGCATTTATAAATACATGATTAAAGCTTTCTAAGGCTTTACGGTCTTCTTCTGATAAGTCTTCATCATCAGCAAAAGGAGAGGCATCGATTAAAAATAAACGAATGTCTTTTCCTATTTGAGGTGCAGCTAATCCGACACCTTGTGCATTATACATTGTTTCTTTCATATCGGCAATTAATTTTTCTAACTGCGGATAATCTTTATCGATTTCTGTTCCTACTTTACGTAATACGGGATCTCCGTAAGCAACAATGGGTAAAATCATGTGTTTTTTAATTTTAAGGTCACGAAAATACAAAGAATCGTTTGTCTATAAAACTATTTGTTATATAAATACGACTGTAATATGATTGTAGCGCTTATTTCATCAACTAAAGCTTTGTTTTGACGCTGTTTTTTGTTGAGTCCACTATCAATCATTGTTTGAAAAGCCATTTTTGAAGTAAAACGCTCATCTTCTCTTTTTATTGGAATATTAGGTATTGATTTTGCTAATTTTTCTAAAAAAGGAAGTATCAAGGCTTCACTTTCGCTATCAGAATTATCCATTTGTTTTGGTTTTCCGATGATAAATAATTCAACATTTTCTTTTTTAATGTAGTCTTTTAAAAATGGAATTAATTCTTTAGTATTAATAGTTGTTAATCCTGATGCTATAATTTGTAATTCATCTGTAACAGCAATTCCTGTTCTTTTTTTCCGAAATCTATGGCTAAAACTCTTCCCAAAATTATTTTATTTTTCACGAAAGTAAAGTTTTAAACCTTTATAAATTGTACTTCTTTTGATTTTTTAAATAATAAATAGTGTTAAAGTTTTTAAATAGAGATTAAATGCCTAGCCCCGATTGAAGCATTTGTTTGAGCTCTTTTTTATTTTTTTCTTTTGAAAAATAAAAAAAGCGAGTGCGGAAAGCGGGAAATTGCTTCTAATAATCTTTATCATTTTTTATTGAAATATGTATTTTTAAACAAGAAAAAAACATCTGTTTAAATTAACTTTTTTAGTGTAGATATAGTAACATAGATTTTATATTTGTAGAAAATTATATAAGATGACAGAATTACAATCTATTATAGAAAAAGCGTGGGATAATCGTGACTTATTAAAAGAAGAAAACACGATTAACACTATTAGAAAAGTTGTTGATTTATTAGATTCAGGTGAGTTACGTGTAGCTGAACCTACTGATAATGGTTGGCAAGTTAATGAGTGGGTAAAAAAAGCAGTTGTTTTATATTTCCCTATTCAGAAAATGGAAACTTTAGAAGCTGGTATTTTTGAATATCATGATAAAATTCCATTAAAAAGAAATTTTGCAGAAAGAGGAATTAGAGTTGTACCAAATGCAGTTGCACGTCATGGAGCATACATTTCGGCAGGAACTATTTTAATGCCAAGTTATGTAAATATTGGTGCTTACGTTGATGAAGGAACTATGGTTGATACTTGGGCTACAGTTGGTTCTTGTGCGCAGATTGGTAAAAATGTACATTTATCTGGTGGTGTAGGAATTGGTGGTGTTTTAGAGCCATTACAAGCAGCTCCAGTAATTATAGAAGACGGTGCTTTTATCGGTTCTCGTTGTATTGTTGTTGAAGGTGTTAGAGTAGAAAAAGAAGCTGTTTTAGGTGCTAATGTTGTTTTAACAATGAGTACTAAAATTATAGATGTTACTGGTGATACACCTGTTGAAACGAAAGGAGTTGTTCCTGCTCGTTCAGTAGTTATTCCTGGTAGTTATACTAAGAAATTTGCTGCTGGTGAATTTCAAGTTCCTTGTGCTTTAATTATTGGTAAACGTAAAGAAAGTACTAATAAGAAAACTTCTTTAAACGATGCATTAAGAGAATATGATGTAGCAGTTTAATCTCTTTTAAACTTATAAGTAATAAAAAAAGGTGCGATTTAAATCGCACCTTTTTTATTATAATTTACTTTCTTCATATAGTTTTCTAAGCTTTACGTATTTTATATAAGAAGAAAAAGCTTGTAGCATCGAAAAAGTAATTCCGTCTAAACCATGTAAAATTCCTTTTTTAAGAATGTAACAACGAATAAATGACCAAACTCCATGAGTAATAGGAGTGAAGAAGTTAACTTTTCTTCCTTGTTCAAAATACTCTTCAGCTTGCCAAGTGGTGTATAAGTTGTATTTTCCTATAATTTGATGAAAATCTTTCCAACCATAGTGAATAATATGGTTTTTAGTGTTTTTAAGGTTTTTAGCTTGTATACTTTGATGAACTTTCGTAGTGGCTGGTGTTGCTGTTTGTTTATTGAAGAAACGACAAGTATATGATGGGTACCAACCAGAATGAGATATTTCTTGTTTACCTAAAAAATGTCTAAATCTAAAATTATAAGCATCGTAAGGTTGCTTTAAATAACTTTCACTTTTTATGAGTTGATAACTGTCTTCATCTAAACGCTCATCAGCATCAAGATTTAAAATCCAATCATTTTTACAAAATTGTAATCCGTGTACTCTTTGCAGTCCATCACCTAAAAACTTTTGAGAATAGACTTTTGCTCCTAAAGACTCTGCAATTTCAATAGTTTTATCTTTACTGAAAGAATCAATAATAATTACTTCATCACACACTCTTTTTAAAGATAGGATACAGTCTTCAATGTTTTTTTCTTCATTAAAAGTAATTACTAACCCGCTTACATTCATTATTTAAATATTATTGTAAATTTGTGTTCAAAAATACAATTTATTAAATGATTCCAAAAATTATTCATTTCTGTTGGTATGGTAAAGGAGAATATAATGAAACGATAAAAAAATGTATAGCTTAAATGGGAAGATAAATTACCCGATTATACTATTAAAAAATGGGATGAAACAAATACCCCTTTTGATAAACTTCCTTTTTTAAAAATGCTTTACAAGCAAAAAAAGTGGTCGTTTATTACAGATTATATTCGTTTATATGCTATTTATAAAGATGGTGGTATTTATGTTGATACAGATATTGAAATGGTGAAAAGTTTTGATTCTTTACTTAAGGAAAAATCGTTTGTAGGATTCCAATCAAATTTAACAGATAGCAAATACCCATTAAATTCAGCGGTAATAGGTAGTGAAAAAGGAAATAATTTTATTTTAGATTGTATTAAAGAAACAGAAAGAAAACAGCGTTTGTATTTTAATGCTATGGGAGGACCACCAATTGTTTCTAAAGTTTTATTAAATTACGGGTTAAAAGAATATAAAAAGCAGCATATAAAAAATGTTTTATTATTACCTATAGCTTATTTTTATCCTTTTCCACGGGGTGGAAAGTATACTGATAGCTGTATAAAAGAGGAAACATTATGTATTCATTGGTGGGAAGATTCTTGGGGGAATAAACAAAAAGGATTCAAATACTTATTAGATAGTTTAAAAAGAAAAATTATAAAATTACCTTTATTAACTAAAAATAAAATGATCTATTTTTTTAATAAAAATAATTTTTATTTAATAGATAAAATATAGAATGAATAATACTTATGTCGCTTCTACAGTATATCATATTTACTTAATTATACTTCATATAATTAAAGAAGAAAATGATGAATTAACAAAGCAAAATAATCTTTTAATTTTAACTGAAAATACAAAAGGGATAAAGAGTTTAATTCCTTTTTTTGAAGATTCATTGTTTTTTAGAAAAGTTGTTTTTTTACCAAATAATCGTATTCAAAAAAAAATGCTTTCAAAAGTATCATATACTTTTAATAGAAAGAAAATAATACCAGTTTTAGAAAATAAATATAGGAGTTTAAAGGATGAAGAGGTTTTTATTGAAAATTCTACTATTTTTATTGGTGATTCAGATTCTGCTAAAAATTACTTTTACTTTAAATATAAGCATAAAGGTTTTATTATGTTTGAAGATGGAGCAGGTACTTATGTGAATATTCCATCAAAATTAAATGTTTTTAAAAAGAAAATTTTAAAAAATGGTTTTACTTTTAACGGGCATGGAGATGAAATTAAACATGTTATAGCAGTAAAACCTGAAAAACTACCTAAATTACTATACAATAAGAGTCAAGAATTAAATATTAATTCAATAAGTAAAGCGCTGTCTTTAAAATTAAAAATGGAAATTTTTAAAACGTTTAATTTTAATTTTGATAAATTAAATAGTGAAAAACCAAAAGTTTTAATTTTAGGTTCTACGATATCAGAAGATAATTTAGTAGCTAAAGAAAGTATAAAAATAAATATATTTAAAGATTTGCTAAATGAAATCGATTATAATATTTATGATGTTTATTTTAAGCCGCATCCAAGAGAAAAAACTATTTATAACTTTAAAAATGTCGTTTTAATACCTAAATTATTCCCGTCAGAGTTATTAACTCTTGATTCTGATATTTTTTTTGAAAAAGGATACGCTATAATATCTACGTCTTTAGATAATTTAGGCGAAACGGTAAAAGAGAAAATATACGTATTTGATAGATATAAACATCATTTTACAAAGTTTAAGAAAGAGTCTGAAAATATAATTAAAAAATATAATTAGTGAAAGAAGTAATTGAAGTATTAACAACTGGAAAAACAATACTTTATCCAACTGATACTGTTTGGGGAATTGGTTGTGATGCAACAAATTTTGAGGCAGTTCAAAAAATTTATAAGCTAAAAAATAGAGAAGAATCTAAAAGTTTAATCATTTTAGTTGATTCTATTGAAATGCTTAAAGATTATGTTGAGAATATTCCAAAAGAAGTATTGTTTTTTTTAAAAAAAATAAAAGAACCAACAACAATTATATATAATAATCCAATAAGATTAGCTATTAATACTATTGCAATAGATAATACTATCGCTATTCGAGTAGTTAAAAATAAATATTGTCAATCTTTGATTAAAGAGTTTGGAAAGCCAATTGTATCTACCTCTGCAAATATTAGCGGAGAAGTATCACCTAAGTCTTTTGAATTTATATCAGAAAAAATAAAAAAAGGTGTTGATTATATTGTTGAATATGATGAAAATACTGTAAATACAAAACCATCTACCATTTTAAAAATAATGGAAGATGGCTCTATAATAACTTTAAGAAAATAATTTAGTCGAAATATTCTTTTTTTAGTGCTGTTCCTTTTTCAAAGTCAGCACTAAATTTTTTACCTAAAATTTCTTTGTAATATTTAGGGTGCAAACCAAAACCAGGTCTTACAGAACGTACATTTTTTTCGGTAATAATTTCTCCTAATTTTACTGTATCTGTAATATATAATGAACGAGAAAATTCTCTTCCATTTTTCATTTTATCAGTTAGTTTATAACTTATTTCTCCAGTCGCTTTTTCAGCTGCTCTCACTGCTGTAACCATTTGTGTGAATTCAGTTTCATCTAATGAAAAAGATGCATCAGGACCTCCAATTTCTTTATTTAAAATAAAGTGTTTTTCTATGACAGTAGCACCAAGTGTAACTGCTACTATCGGAGTAATAATTCCCATTGTATGGTCAGAAAGACCAGATTTCACATTAAAACGTTGTTTTAAATCTTTAATCATAACCAAATTAGCTTCTTCAATAGGAGCAGGGTAAGAAGAGGTACATTTTAATAAAGTAATATCATTATTTCCTACGTTTCTACAAGTATCTACTGCTAATTGAATGTCTTCATCTGTAGCAATTCCCGTTGAAATAATAATAGGTTTCATTGTTTTTGCACAGTATTCAATTAAAGGAATATCGGTAATTTCAAACGATGCAATTTTATAAATAGGGTTATCTAAGGATTCTAATAAGTCTACGGCAGTTTTATCAAAAGGAGAAGAGAAAACGATTAAACCTTCTTCTCTTGCTACAGCATATAAATCTTTAAACCATTCCCAAGGAGTGTATGCTTGTTGGTATAAATCATGTAAAAATATACCATCCCAAATAGTACCTTGATTTAATTTAAAGTCCTCTTTTTTAGAGTTTAAAGTAATTGTATCAGCAGTATATGTTTGAAATTTAATAGCATCAGCACCTGTTCTTTTAGCAGCTCTAATAGTTTCAATAGCAATATCTTTACTACCATTATGATTTGCTGATAATTCAGCAATTATAAAACATCTATCTGTTGGAATCATTTTTTTTGTAATTTATAGATAAAACTATCTATATTATTAATTTTTTCTTCTTTATAAAGCAGATATTTAGCTTTCTTAAAAGCTTTAATAGAGGCTTTATTTTCTTTTTTGATGTATGCAAAAATAGGTTTTTCAAAGAGTTGAAAATATTCCTTTGCAGTTTTTGATAAAAATAATGAAGCTAGTTTATTACCTCTAAATTCTTTTGCAATAGTAATTCCTATAACTGCATTTTCTTCTTTTACCTCATAACGCACCATTCCTGCAGGAATAGAATTGTACTCAATAATATAAAAAAGGCAGTTGTTTTCATTTATTTTAATATCAAACCATTTTTTATGATCGTCTAGTATTATAGGTTTTGAGTTATAAGAACTCTCTCTAACTAGAGAGTCGTTTGACCAGTTATATACTTGAAACGAATCATCTTTAATTGCTTTTCTAACAGATAGGCGAGCATACTTTAATAATTCAAAAAAACGATTGTTAATTTTATTGTCAAATAATTGTTGTTGCGATTTTAAACGTAGATGATATTCTTTTAAGTTTATTACTTCTTGAATTGAGTCAATAAAATTTGAAATAGTATATTCTGAAAAATTATTACATCCATATATTGCTCCTTTTTTTAAAAAAGAGTTGTAAATATTTAATTGATTTTTTACAAAATAACCAGATAAAATAGGCATTTGAATAGCACATAATTCATATAAAGTTGTGCTTGCTGGAGCAATTGCAAAGTTGCAAAGTTGCATTATTGATACAATTTCTTTTTCTCTTAAATTTTGATAAATATGAATATTCGAGTTTTTATCTTGTAATTCAAATATAAATTTATGCTTATAAGCTCCTCCTAATAAAATATGAATTTCTTTAAATTTAGAAAAATGAAGTAAAGCTTTTGTTGCTTTATAACTTAAGTCATACATATCAGCACCTCCAAAACAAACAAAAGCAGTATCAATATTTTTTATTGTTCTTTTATTTTTAATGGCTTCTAAAAAAGAAGGTCTTAGTATGGCATATTGAGTTCCTAATGCTAGTTGAGTATAGTATTCTGTAGAGTAGTTGTTTTTGTGTAATCCTTCAGCATGATTGATAACAATATCAGCATATTGATTATCTGTAATAATATCATCAATATATATAAGGGTATACCCTAATTGTTTTATTTTTTTTTGATAATCAGCAGTAAATTGATAGCCATCTATAATTATAATATATTCATTTGCTTTATAATTAGTAGCAAACCATTCAGGTTCATTGATTAAATCAATAGTTTTTGGAACTGTATCAATAAAATAATTATTAGGTATTACCTTTAATGTAGAGTCATTTCGTGTGATAAAAACAAAATCATTGTTTTTTTTATAAAGTTCTACTAATGCAAAAAGTCGATATAAATGACCTAATCCAATAGTTGAATTTCCATCAGCTCTAAAAAGAAGTTTTTTTGTCATTTCTGATTAATTCAAACGCTTAAAACCACCATGACATACAGGGCTTTCTAATAACGAATCTATTTGTAAATTACCTTTTTCACATTTCTCAATAGTTTGAAAAACAGTATTCAATTCATCTAAATAAGAATTTATAATAGGCTTAGTATGTGCTGTACAACTGTATAAAACAGTAGATGCTAAGTACCCTTTTTTTAATAATTCTTGTGTAATAAATGTTTTATATTTTAAAGCATTATCTGAAGTAAATGAAAAACCAGCCAATGCAGGAATACCAAAAGTATTAATTTTTAAATTATTATTATCAGCAATAGCAGTCCATTGTTCTTTAACATAACTTCCCATATCAGTAATATAATTCCAAGGTTGTTCCTTTTCCATTACCTCTAATGTTTTTAAAGCAGCCGCAGGTCCAATTCTTTCTGTCCAAAAAGTAGAGCTAATAAAAGTGTTTTGAGCAGCTTCCATTACAGCTCTTTTACCAACAACAGCTGTTAATGCATAACCATTTGCAATTGTTTTACCATAAACTGTCATATCAGGCTCTACGCCATATTTTTTGAAAATAGGGCCAAAGGTTTCTCTAAAACCAGAAGTACATTCATCAAAAATTAATACAATGTTATGATCCGTAGCTAATTTTCGTACTTTTTGTAAATAACCTTCTTTTGGTGGTTGATTACGTTGAACCTCCATTTTAATAACACCGATATCATGATTTTTGACTAAGTTCTCTAACTCTTCATAATCATTATATAAAAAAGGTAATGTGCTTCCTTTTAGGTGACTAGGTACACCAGCAGGGTTTAGTCCTGGTAATAAGTGTTGATCTAAACCTTCATCATTTCCTAAATTGGTAGATAAATACCAATCATGCCAGCCGTGATATCCACAAATAGCAACTTTATCTTTTCCACTTGCTGCTCGTGCAATTCTAATAGCAATAGCATTAGCTTCTCCACCTGAACGTGCAAAGCGAACCATATCAGCCCATGGATTTATTTCTATTAATTTTTCAGCTAAATAAACTTCTTCAGGACAATTAAAAGTAGACATATTTCCTGTTTTTACAACATTAGAAACTACATCGTCTATTTCTTTATTTCCATAACCTAATATATTTGTTCCTATTCCCATAATAGAAACATCGGTATATTTATTTCCGTCTAAATCCCAAACGAAACAACCTTTAGCCTTTGAATAATAAGAAGGCCATTTTTCAGGTAAAAACATTTCTGGTCTTTTAGACAATAACATCGTACCTCCAGGTATTAGTTTTTTTGCTTTTTTGTATAAATCTTGACCTGTGTTCATTTTAATCTTTTTTTAAGGATTTAAGATACCCTTCATTTCTTTCTATTGAACTGTTTAATTTAGAAATTTCTGGGTTATTTAAGTATAATTCTGCATATTTTTTCCAGCCTTTATCAGTTCCTAATTGATTAATTAAAGTAATTATAACTTTAAAATCTTTAGGTTCATCAACAGTCATTCTTACATCTTTATATTGTAAATCGGTTGAAGAATAATTGTAAGCTGTAAATATTTTTTTATTGAAGAAAGAAGAATTATTTCTGATGTAAGGAGTAACATGTTCTCTTTCTGATGTTAATTTTGCGTTATTCCAAGCAAACTCCAAGGCATCAAAAGTAAACACTTCTATATCCTGACCATCAGGAAATGTTTCATTAATTCCATTAGAACAATAATCTATTTTTTTATCAATAGCTTTTTTGATTACGGCATCAATTAATTCAGGATCAATTAACGGGCAATCAGATGTTAAACGAACAATGTAGTTAGGTTTTAAGTTTTTAACAGCTTGATAAAAACGATCTAATACGTCATTTTCTGAGCCTCTTGAATAAGAAACATTCATTCTTTTCGCTTCTTCTTCAATTAAATTATCTTGTTCTTTATTTGTTGTCGCTACAATAATTTGAGTAGCTAACTTGCTTTGTCGTATTCTTTCTATATGAATTTCTAGTAATGTTTTACCATTAATAGTTTTTAAAACTTTGTTTGGCAACCTTGTAGACCCAGTTCTTGCTTGTGTTACGATAACTATTTTCATAAGTTCCAATTTGAAGGGTTTAATAAATCAGTTTCTTTAATATTAATAGTATTAATAACTTTAAGTTGTTCTTTTGATATTGATTTATTGATAGATTCTAAGTTTGATTTTAATTGTTCAATAGTATCTACCCCAATTAATACTTTACTAATATTTTTTTGACTATATACATAATTTAAAGCCAAATCATTTATTTTATAATCTTCAGAACAAAGGTTTTGTAATTTATTGATAGGACTACTTAATGGTTTAAGATTTTTATTTAAATCATTAGCTTGTTTAAAAAATAATCCTTGTAAAAATGCCGATCGTGTATGAATTTCAATACCTTTATTTTTAGCTTTAGATAAAATTTTATTTCTTTTTATTTCATTGTCAAGTAAGTTAAAAGGTAATTGAACTAAACTGATGTTCTCGTATTCTAAAACCTTTTCAAACTCTTCATTACTATAAAGAGAAACCCCTATTTTTGTTATAACCCCATCTTTTTTTAAAGAAATTAATTCTTTTTCAAAAGATGGATAATAATTTTCAAAGTCAGAAAAAGAATGAAACATATAACCATACAAACTATCTATTTGTAATGTTTTAATATTTTGAAAAACTCTTTCTTTGATATTTAATGATAAACCTTTTACAACTGAACTAAACTTCGTAATTACTTGAAATTTATGAGTTGAGTTTTGGTGATATTCACCAATTCTTTCTTGTGAATTACCATAAGCTTCAGCTGTATCTAATAGTTCTATTCCATTATTGAAAGCTAAATTTAAAATAGCCTTAATATTTTCTGTTGATGGTTTTCCTACAGAATTATTAATTCCGTAATTTAAACCAAACTGAACAGTGCCTAATATTAATTTATTTTTAATCAAAATGTTACTTTTTTAATGAATAAATTCTAAAACTTTATCGATAACAAATTGTTGTTCTTCGTTGGTTAAACTAGGAAACATTGGTAAACTAATACATTTAGAGTAATAATCTTCAGCATTAGATAAATCAGCATCTTTGTACCCTATATTTTTATAGTAAGGTAGCTTGTGTACAGGTATATAATGTATTTGAGCAAAAATATTATGACTTCTTAAAAAATCATATAATTCTTTTCTGTTGTCAACTTCAATAACAAATAAATGATGCGCATTATAAGTTCCTTGAGGTAGCCTTTGAAATTTTATTTTTCCTGAAAATGCTTTTTTATAGATGTTAGAAATTTCATTTCTTCTTACAACACCTGCATTGTTTTTCGCTAATTGTGTAATCCCTAAAGCAGCTTGAAAGTCGGTTAATCGATAATTAAAACCTAATTCTTGCATTTCATAAAACCAACCACCATGATTTTCTTCCATGTTTTCTTTGGTAATACCATGAGTTCTAAGCAATGATAATTTTTTATAAATTTCTTCAGAATTCGTAGTTAACATACCACCTTCACCACAGGCAATATGTTTTACAGGGTGAAAAGAAAATACACCTATATCAGCAGAATTTCCATTTCCACAGTATTGCTTTTTGTTATTAGAATCTGTAAAGTATCCACCAGGAGCATGACACGCATCTTCTATAATCCATAAATCATGTTTGTTTGCTAATTCCCTAAATTCTTCTAAATTAATAGGTAATCCAGCAAAATCAACAGGAATAATTCCTTTAAAAAAACCTTTAGGCTTACTTTCTATTAATTTACGAACACTATCTATTGACAATAAATAAGTGTTAGGATCAATATCAGCAAACCAAACTTCAGCTTTTGCAAAACGTATACAATTTGCAGAAGCGGCAAAAGTAATAGGTGTTGTAATAACACGTTCGTTTTCTTTTAATCCCATCGCTAAAACGGATAGGTGTAAACCAGATGTTGCATTATTTACTGATAATGCATATTTGGCACCCACATAATTGGCGAATTTCCCTTCAAATTCTTTAACTTTTGGTCCTTGAGTTAAAAAATCAGCTTGTAATGTTTCTACTACAGCATTAATATCATCTTGCTGTATATTTTGTCGTCCGTAAGGAATTTTAAACGCCATAATTATATTTCAAAATTTGGATCTACATGCTTTTTAACTAATGCTCGTAAACTAGCTACAGTTTCCCATTCAGTATTATTATTAGAGTTATAAGAAAAACCTTTAGGAACTGTAATTCCGTTAAAAGCTTTTTTATAATCTTCTATTGTATACGTAGAATATGGCGAGCTTTGAGGTAATATAGCGTAATATTTCCCTAAGTCTACTGTTGTAAAAGAGTCTGAAGAAGTAATCATTTCTTCATGAAGTTTTTCACCAGGGCGTATTCCTACTTCTTTTTGCTCTAGTTCTGGAGCAATAGCAGTTGCTACATCTATAATGTTATAAGAAGGTATTTTAGGAACAAAAACTTCACCACCCCATTGCTTTTTCAATCGCATAGAAAACCATTTCACAACCGTCTTCTAAAGAGATGTTAAAGCGTGTCATTTCTGTATCCGTAATTGGAAGAAAAGTTGCACCTGATTTTTTCTTATTTAAGAAAAAAGGCATTACAGAACCGTTTGACCCCATAACATTTCCGTATCTAACAACAGAAAATTTAATGTCTCGTTTACCTTTTATATTATTAGCAGCAATAAATAATTTATCAGATGCTAATTTTGTAGCTCCGTATAAATTAATAGGCGCTGCAGCTTTATCTGTAGATAATGCAACAACATTTTTAACACCTGCTTTTAAAGCGGCATCAATAACATTTTCAGCACCATTTATATTTGTTTTTACACATTCCATAGGATTGTATTCTGCTAAATGAACATGTTTCATTGCAGCTGCATGAATTACAATATCAATATCTTCAAAAGCACTTTCTAGTCTTTTGGCATCTCTAACATCACCAATAAAGTAGCGTATTTGAGGATATTCTGACTCAGAGAATTCTTGAGCCATTTGAAAATGTTTTTGTTCGTCTCTAGAAAGTATAACAAGACGTTTTACATCGGGAAATCTATTTAAAATTAATTTGGTAAACATTTTACCAAAAGAACCTGTACCACCAGTAATTAAAATAGATTGATTATTTAAGTTTAGCATAAATTTTTAATTCAAAATAGAAATAGGATAGTTGGTAAAAATACATAATTTATAACTTTTAAAAGTTATAAATTAAGAAATACCCAAATCAATTTTTGTATAATATAAAAATTGGTAAATTTGCAGACGAAACTTTGTTAATAATAACAAGTAAGATAAGTGAAAAGGGAATGCAAGATCAATACTATAAAGAGGCAATTTCTGCCGAAATATTTCAATATATAAGTAAAGCAGCTGAAGAATTAAAACTAGAAAGTTATGTGATTGGTGGCTTTGTTCGCGACTTTATTTTAGAACGAGGCACCGCTAAAGATATCGATGTAGTTGCTGTTGGTAGTGGTATCGAATTAGCAAAAAAAGTAGCTTCTTTATTGCCAAATAAACCAAAGGTTCAAGTTTTTAAAACATATGGGACAGCAATGTTGCGTTTTAAAGATGTTGAAATAGAGTTTGTTGGGGCGCGTAAAGAATCTTATACGGAAGATAGTAGGAATCCAGAAGTGCAATCTGGTACGTTACAAGATGATCAAAACAGACGTGATTTTACCATAAACGCATTAGCTTTAAGTTTAAATAAAAACACCTTCGGATTATTGTTAGATCCTTTTGATGGTATTTCTGATTTAGAAGCTAAAATAATTAAAACTCCGTTAGATCCTGATATTACCTATTCTGATGACCCATTACGTATGATGCGTGCCATTCGTTTTGCATCTCAATTAAATTTTGTTATTGAGCAAGAGTCGTTAAGTGCTATTGCTAAAAATGCAAAACGTATTGATATTATCACCAAAGAAAGAATAATTGTAGAATTAAATAAAATATTAGCTTCTGATAAACCTTCTATTGGATTTTTATTATTAGAAGAAACAGGTTTGTTAGAACGTATTATTCCTGAATTGATTGCTTTAAAAGGAGTAGAGGAAGTTGAGGGGCAAAAACATAAAGATAATTTTTATCATACTTTAGAAGTTGTTGATAATATTGCTAAAAACACTGAAGATGTTTGGTTACGTTGGGCAGCTTTATTGCATGATATTGGAAAAGCTCCAACAAAACGTTATCATAAAAAACAAGGTTGGACATTTCACGCATACGAATTTGTAGGTTCTAAAATGGTTTTTAAACTATTTAAGCGTTTAAAAATGCCATTGAATAATAAAATGAAATTTGTTCAAAAAATGGTAATGTTAAGCTCTAGACCAATTGTTTTAGCTAGCGATGTAACAGATTCAGCAGTGCGTAGGTTGGTTTTTGATGCGGGTGATGATGTCGATTCATTAATGACTTTATGTGAAGCTGATATAACTACTAAAAACCCTAAGAAGTTTAGTCGTTATCATAAAAATTTCGAACTTGTTCGTGAAAAAATTAAAGAAGTTGAAGAGCGAGATAAAGTTCGTAATTTTCAGCCACCAATTACTGGAGAAGAAATTATGAAAGCGTTTAATTTAACACCACGTAGAGAAATTGGGCAAATAAAAGAAGCTATAAAAGAAGCAATTTTAGAAGGTGAAATTCCTAATGAACATAAAGCTTGTTTTGATTTTATGATATCAAAAGGAAAGAAATTAGGATTAGAAGTTACTTAATATTTTTAATATTATTTGAATTATACATAACATAAATAAAAAAGAGGAATGTATTAAAACATGCCTCTTTTTTATATTATATATTTATTTGAAATTTATGCTAAAGATTGCATGGTAACAAGTTTATAGTACTCGCCTTTTTTAGTAAGTAATTCATTATGTTTGCCTTGCTCTACGATTTTTCCTTTCTTCATTACAACAATTATATCTGCTTTTTGAATAGTAGATAAACGATGCGCGATAACTAAAGAAGTTCTGTTTTGCATCATTTTCTCTAAAGCCTTTTGAACTAATTGTTCGCTTTCTGTATCTAGTGCAGAAGTTGCTTCATCTAAAATCATAATAGGAGGGTTCTTTAAAACAGCACGGGCAATTGATAATCGTTGTTTTTGTCCTCCTGAAAGATTATTCCCACTATCTCCAGTATTGGTATCATACTTCTGAGGTAAGTCTTTTATAAATTCATGTGCATTGGCAATTTTAGCAGCATCAATAATTTGATCTTTAGTTGCATTATTTATACCTAATGAAATATTATTAGCAACCGAATCATTAAATAAAATAGAGTCTTGAGTAACAACACCCATTAATCCACGTAATGATTTAATTTTTATGTCCTTTATATTGACTCCATCTATTAAAATCTCTCCTTTATTAACATCATAAAACCGATTTGTCAAATTAGCTAAAGTAGATTTACCACTACCAGATTGACCTACCAAAGCAACCATTTTTCCTTTAGGTATTGTTAAAGAAAAATCTTTTAAAACGTATTCATCTTTGTATTTAAAAGAAATGTTTTTAAATACAATTTCACTATTAAATGATGTTTTTTCTTTTGAATTGTCAAGGTCACTAATAGGGTTTTTAGTATCTAGTATTTCAACAAACCTTTCAGCAGAAGCATTTCCTTTTTGAATAGCATATAATGCTGTAGAAATTGCTTTTGCAGGATTTAAAATAAGATAAAATAAACCAATATATATGAAGAATTCTTGAGGTTTTAAATCACTTTCATTAGATAGAACCAATTGTCCACCAAACCATAAAATAGCAACTATAGTTGCAGTTCCTAGAAATTCACTCAAAGGAGAAGCTAACATTTGACGTTGCCATACAGATGTAACTAAAGTATATAAATTATCTATAGATTTTTTATATTTTTTTGAAAATGAATTTTCAGCAGTAAACCCTTTAATGATTTTTAAACCAGATAAAGTTTCTTCTATAATTGATAAAAAATCACCATTTTCTTTTTGAACTAATAGCGATGTTGCTTTTAATTTTTTACTTATTGATGAAATAATTAAACCTGAAATAGGTAATAATACAAATACAAATAAAGTTAATTTAACGCTGATAATTAACATATATGCTAATGTTAATACAATTGTTAAAGGCTCACGAACTAAGGTTTCAAAAGATGTTAAATAAGATGCTTGAATTTCATTAATATCAGCAGTTAATCTAGAAATAGCATCCCCTTTTTTCTTCTCAGAAAAAAAAGATAAAGGAAGTGATACGTATTTGTTATAAAGACTACTTCTTAAATCTCTAACGGTTTCCATTTGAAGAAAAACTAAGAAGTATGATGCTAAATAACGAAATAAATTTTTAAAGAAAAATAAAAACAAAGTGATTAAACTTACAAAAAGAAGCGCATCTTCTATTTTTCCATTTTCAATCATCAAAGAAACTTTATAATTCAGGTTTCCTTGTATATAATTTGATAAATTTTTAATTCCATTATATTCTGTAACCGTAGTTACTCTTTCTGTTTGACCAAATAATATACCTAAAATAGGCATAAAACCTAAAATAGAAAGCACATTAAAAATAGCGTAAAGTATATTGAAAAATATATTTAAAAACGCGTATTTTTTATAAGGATAAGTATATTTTATAACTCTTTTAAAATAATTCATTTATAAATTTAATTCTTTAATAATTCTTTGAATTTTAGTGTCTAATTCTTTTTCGATAGTAACGGCATTCTCAACCGAATCTAATGCTATTTTAACACTAAAATAAAATTTTATTTTTGGCTCTGTACCACTTGGGCGGGCTGCCATTTTTGTTCCGTCGGTGGTTTGATAAATCAATACATTCGATTTTGGAATATCCATAATTACTTCTTCACCAGTAATTAAATTCTTTTTAATCGATGATTGATAATCATATAAAAACTCCACTTTAGCATTGTCCATTTCTGTAAAAGGATTCTTGCGTAAATCAACCATCATTTGTTTGATTTTTTGTGCGCCATCCATTCCTTTTTTAACGATAGAAATTAAGTGTTCTTTATAAAAATTATTTCGAGTATATAAATTTAATAATTCATAATAAAACGAACTGTTATTTGCTTTTGCATCCGCAGCAATTTCACAAGCTAATAAAGCAGCAGTTACAGCATCTTTATCACGAACAAAATCACCAACCATATAACCAAAACTTTCTTCACCACCGCCAATAAAATCAAGCTCAGGGAAATCTTTAATCATTTTAGCAATCCACTTAAAACCTGTTAAACCAACTTTAGTTTCAACACCGTATGAACTTGCTATTTCGTTTACCAAATTAGTAGAAACAATGGTAGAACCTACAAATTGTTTTCCGTTTAATTTTTCGTTGTTTTTCCAATCATTAATTAAAAAATCGGTCATCATACTCACGGTCTGATTTCCGTTTAATAACTTCATGTTTCCTTCTAAATCACGAACAGCGATACCAATTCTATCAGAATCAGGATCTGTTCCTAAAACTATATCAGCACCTACTTTGTTAGCTAAATCAACAGCCATTTGTAAAGCTTCAGGTTCTTCAGGATTTGGAGATTTTACCGTTGGAAAACTTCCATCTGGTTCGGCTTGTTCATCAACAATGTGAACTTGCGTATAACCAGCACGTTTTAAAACTTCAGGAATTAATTTAATAGAAGTTCCGTGTAAAGAAGTAAAAGCGATTTTTAAATCTTTACGACCTTTTACATTAAAAGTTCCATTTTTAATAGATGCTTGCCAAAAAGCTTCATCAATTTCACTTCCGATGCTCGAAATTAATTCTTCATTTGCTTTAAAATTAATATCAGTAAAAGCTAACGAATTTACTTCATTAATAATTTCAGTATCTTCAGGTGGTACAATTTGACCTCCGTCAGACCAATATACTTTGTAACCATTATATTCTGGCGGATTATGAGAAGCTGTTAAAACAATACCAACATCACAACCTAAATGACTTACGGCAAATGATAATTCAGGAGTAGGGCGTAGGTCTTCAAAAAGAAAAACCTTGATGTTATTTGCAGAAAAAACATCGGCAACAACTTTAGATAACCATTTACTATCATGACGACAGTCATAACCAATAGCAACTTTTAATTCTTTCTTCGGATGTATTTGATGTAAATAATTACTTAAACCTTGTGTTGCTTTTCCTAAAGTATATTTATTAATTCGGTTTGTTCCTGCACCTACAATTCCACGCATTCCACCTGTACCGAATTCTAAATTTTTATAAAAACGATCTGCTAAATCATCAGATTTTTCGCTTATTAATTGTTCAATTTCATTTCTAGTTGCTAAATCAAACGATTCAGAAAGCCATAATTTAGCTTTATTTAAAATCTCTTCCATATTCTAAGTTATATAAATAACGTACAAAGTACGTATTTTAAAAATTCAATTTTTCTTTAATTGTATAGTGTTTTTGCTGCGGATTACTTTTGATAATTAATTCACCTAAAAAGCCAGCTAAAAATAAAAGTGTTCCTAAAATCATCGATGTTAAAGCGATGTAAAATAATGGATTATTAGTAACCAAAATAGCTTTTACACCTGAAAATAAGTGATAAATTTTTAGTGAACCAATAATAAATGCTGATAAAAGTCCGAATAAAAACATTAAACTTCCCCAAAGTCCAAAAAAGTGCATTGGACGTTTTCCGAATTTAGATAAAAAAGAAATCGTAATTAAATCTAAAAAACCATTTATAAAGCGGTCGATTCCAAATTTAGTAACTCCGTATTTACGTGCTTGATGCTGTACTACTTTTTCGCCAATATTATTAAAACCTTCGTTTTTCGCTAAAACAGGAATATAACGATGCATTTCGCCACTAACTTTTACAGTTTTAATTACTTCATTTTTATAAGCTTTTAATCCGCAGTTGAAATCGTTTAATTTTAATCCAGATGTTTTTCTGGCTGCCCAATTAAATAATTTAGAAGGAATATTTTTGGTAATTACATTATCGTAACGTTTCTTTTTCCATCCAGAAACTAAATCGAGGTTTTCAGTAATTATTAAATCATATAAACCAGGGATTTCATCAGGACTGTCTTGTAAATCGGCATCCATTGTAATAACTACATTTCCTTTAGCTAAACCAAAACCAGCATCTAAAGCTTGCGATTTCCCGTAGTTTTTTTGAAAACGAATTCCTTTTACAGCGCTATTTTCTTCGGATAATTGCTCAATTACTAGCCAAGAAGTATCGTAGCTACCATCATCAATAAAAATAATTTCATATAAATAATTATTGGATTGCATAACCTTTGCAATCCAATTGTGTAATTCTAGTAAAGATTCTTCTTCATTAAGAAGAGGTATAACTACCGATATATTCATATATTTTATAAAAAATTAAAAAAGGTAAAGTTACAAAGTCTTTTGTAAACTTTATTACTTTACCTTTTTTAACTAAAGTTTAGTATTGATCTTCTTCTGTGTGTTTCATAATTGCACCTGCTATTGCTGATACAACAAAACCTAAAAAAACATAAAACAACAAACCTAATGCATCACCAATAATTGTTCCTTCAAACTTAGATTGCATAGCTAATTGACTTTCAATTTGTTCCTCTGTTAAACCTGCATCTAAAAATTTCCCTGTTTTAAATTCAGCAAGTTGTTCGTAAAAATCAGGTTGGATAATTCCAGTAAAAATATGCGTGTATATAATACTAATAACAGCTCCAACAAGAACAATACCAACACCTATTTTTAAAGCTTGCCCCCATATTAGGAAACCATTATTTTCTGTTTTAAATTTTTTAATAGCAAAAATAGGTAATCCTATAATACATAGAACTAACGCAATCATATTGATAACCCCACCTGTGGTATCAAAAGTCATTCCTAATGCAAAAATTATTAGATTGATAAAAACGATAACAGCTCCATAAATTAATCCATAAGTTAAAATAATGTTTCTGCTTTGTGCTTGATTTTCCATTTTTTGAGTTTAGTTAGTTGTACAAATATATTATAATGTTTTCGATTCTAAATTATTTAAAAAAAGTTTCTAAACAATATATTAGTAGTCAGCTAGTTAAAAATGTTACGAAAAAAAAGTTATTTTTTTCATTGTTAGTCTAAAAAAAGAACGTAGATTTGCCTCGGCAAGTCCTACACAACTAGCTCCCTTTGAATCCCCCAGGGCGGGAACGCAGCAAGGGTATTAGGTTGTAGCAGTGTGATGTAGGTAGCTTGCCATTTTTTGTTTCTTCTATTTTCATTTTACTCTAAACTATTTTATCAATTACTCTTTTATATCCTTTAGAAGGATTTTTTCTTTTTATCTATTTGCTTTATTTATCATTTAAATTCAAATTACTTCTTGGGTGATGTAATTCAACAACTTCTTTTAAATAACTAGTATCTAAATGTACATAAATTTCGGTGGTTGTAATACTTTCACGTCCTAATAATTGTTGAATAACACGTAAATCTGCACCATTTTTTAATAAATAAGTAGCAAAAGAGTGGCGTAAGGTATGAGGTCCAATACTTTTTTTCAGATTTGTTTTAATCGCTAATTCTTTAAGGATTATAAATATCATTTGACGGCTCAGTCGTCTTCCTCGTCTGTTTAAAAAGATAATATCTTCTTCTTTTTCCTTTGGAGTTACCTCAGGACGAATATCTTTAATATAAAATTTTAAACGTTTAATTGTTGTTATATGTATAGGTACAAAACGATATTTATTTCCTTTTCCTAATACACGAATGTATCCGTCATCAAAAAATAAATCAGATAATTGCAAATTAATTAATTCACTTACACGTAAACCACAACTAAAAATGGTTTCTATAATGGTTTTATTTCGTTCGCCTTGCGGATGACTTAAATCAATAGCATTTATTAAATCGTCAATTTCTTCTTTTTCTAAAGTATCGGGTAGTTTTCTTATTACATTGGGGCTTTCAATTAAATCGGTAGGATTGTCTTTTCTGTAATCTTCAAAAATTAAATAATCAAAAAAACTACGTAAGCCCGAAATTAAACGTGCTTTGCTTCTCGGATCTATTTCTTTACTGATTTCATATATAAATTGTTGAACGGTATCCGAAGTAATATTTATAGGAGTATCATTTTTTTTGAGTGTATCAATAAATAAAATTAGTTTTTTTACATCCCTTGTATAGCTGTCAATAGAGTTTTTAGCAAGACCTCTTTCTATTTTTAAGTAGCTTGTGTAGTCCGATATTCCTTGTTTCCAATTCATTATAATAAAAACTTTTATTTGTTTATTTATTTAGTAAAAATAGGGATAATAATGGTTGAAAAATAGGTTAAAAAAAACTTGTGTAAAATAAAAATAAGCCTAATTTCGCACTCTCAAACTAATGAAAAATAGATATTATGAAAAAAGTATTATTAACAATTGCTATAATTGCTGCGGGTTTTACTGCAAACGCACAAGATAAAAACGAAGCTAAAGGAGGTTTTGCTCAAGAAGATATTTATGTTTCTGGTACAGTAGGTTTTGCAACTTATAAACAAGGTGATTCTGATTCAAATGGATATAATTTTTCTCCATCTGTAGGGTATTTTATTGCTGAAAATATTGCATTAGAATTAGGTTTAGGTATTGGTGGAACTACTAATATTGATGATTCTAAAAGTAGTTCTTTTGGTGTTAATGCAGGGGCTAAGTACTTTTTTACACCTCAAAATGATTTTTCTTTCGTTGTTGGAGCAGGTTTAGATTACTCTGTTCAAGGTAATGAAAGTGCAGCAGGTGTTAAAGGAAATGATACAAATACTTTTGCTATTGCTGTAGCACCAGGAGTTAACTATTTTGTATCTGAATCTGTAGCTTTAAGAGCTTCTGTAGGTGCATTATCTTATGAAAGTAAAAAAGAAGATGCTGATCGGGCTGAAGCTAGAAATACATTTGGTTTAAATTTAAACTTATCTGCTATCCAATTCGGATTAACTTATAAGTTTTAATTAGCAAATTAAATATAAAGAAAAGGGAAGCAATTATGCTTCCCTTTTTTTATGCTTAAAAGTTAAAATAGTATTTTTACAAGAAAATATTAAAGATAAATATACGAGATGAAAAAAGTTATAATAATAAACGGACCAAACTTAAATTTATTAGGAAAACGTGAGCCAGAAATTTATGGTTCAAATTCTTTTGAAGATTTTTTTAACGAATTAAAAGAAACCTATAAAACAATTGAATTAAGTTATTTTCAATCAAATATTGAAGGTGAAATAATTAATAAATTACACGAAATAGGTTTTGAATATGATGGTGTTGTGTTAAATGCTGCTGCTTACACACATACATCTGTTGCTATTGCCGATGCTGTAAAAGGAATAGAAACGCCTGTTGTTGAGGTGCATATTTCAAATGTACATGCTCGTGAAGCGTTTCGTCATAAAAGTTACCTTGCAGCCAATGCAAAAGGTGTGATTTCTGGTTTTGGATTGAAAAGTTATAATTTAGCGATTCAAAGTTTTTTGTAAAAACCAATATCTTACTGCAAATAAAATCAACAAAGGAATTAACGTAATTGAAAGTAATTGCGTTTTTGTTATCCAAATAATAGCTAATATCACTAAAAAGGCTAGTAAAAGTATCATATATTTTGAAATCCATTTTGGTGATTTTTTTTGTGTCAAAAAGAAAGAAACAATTAAATTAGGAGCAAATGCCCATAAAAAGTTAAAGTTATTTGGTGCTGTTGAATGATTCGTGAAAAACCATAAATAGACAATTAAAACGCCTGTTATTCCTGATGTAAAAAATAATACAAAGTCTAACCATTTGCTTCTTTTAGAGTTTTTGTAATCTTTATGAGTGATAAATAAACCGAATAAAGAAAGTGTTAATATTACTGAAAAAGGGCTAATAGGATCTTTTTTTGATTCTTTTTCTTTAAAATCTAATAAAATGTTGGTTTTTGATATTAGATTATCTTCTTTTCCATCTTTTAAAATTTTAGAATAATTTAAAGCTTCAAAAACATAATCAGGTAAATATAAATATTCGCTTGCTGTTGCAATTTTATCTAATCGACTTCCTAAAGCGATATTAATTCCAAAACTACCCCAAGTATTTTGATGAATTTCTTTATTCATTAATTGACGTAAAGAGGTGTTTTTAGTTACAAAATCATCTTTAAAAATTAATTTATCACCTAAAACTTTTTTGATAATATCACGAGGTTTGGTAGCACAATTATCAAAATATGGGTCGTATAAATAACTAGCATTTTCGGGTGCTGAGTTTATTTCTAAAATATTGAAAAAGGTGTTTTTTTGAGTTTCTGTTAGGTTTAAAATTTGTTCTTTTACCCAGCGTTCATCTTGCTGAGCACTTTTTAATGATAAATAAAATGGATATTTTGCTAATTTATATTTCATGTATCCTTTAGTGAAATCAGTATAAAAACTAGGTCCACTAAAATCGAAAATTCCGTAATTATAAATTAAATCTAATTGTAAAACAGGGTCTTTTATGCGAATTGCTGTATGTCCGAATTTTTCATATAAAGCCTCTCCAGGACCAGAAGTAATGACACTTATTTTAGAATAATCAGATAATTTTAATGTATTGTTTACTTGTGATAAAAGTGTATTTAAACAACATAAAAACAAGAAAATAGTAGTGATTTTTTTTATCATAATTGAATTCTGAAAAGTGTGATTTTACAATACAAATATCTTAATTAAGATTAAAATAAGTGTATTTTTTACAATGTATTATTTTAAGAGTCTATTTAAATTTTAACTAAAGTTTTTTTCAATATTTAAACGTCACGCTGAATTTATTTCAGCATCGCATAAAGCGAAGAACTACGGCAAATCAGGATGCGAAACTGAAATAAAATCCCTTTGATGGATTCGATTTTTCAGCTATAAAACATTTTTAAATGAAATTTAAACAGGTTCTAAGCGTTAAATATTATTTTATCTTCAATAAAACAGATAATACTTTCTTCGAGCCATCTATTTTCAATAAGATTGAAAGATGTTATGAAGCCAACATGTCCGCCATATTTTGGCGTTAGTAAATAAAAATTATCCATATTTTTGGCTTCTTTATAAGGAAAACATTCTTCGGATAAAAAAGAATCATCAAGTGAGTTTATAAGTAAAGTAGGAGTTTTAATATTTTTGATATAAGGTTTTGAACTTGCTTTTATCCAATAATCTTGAGGACTTTCAAAATTAAATATAGGAACTGTATATTGTGCTTCTAAATGCGGAAATTTAGTTGCTTTTAGTAATAATTCTTTATCTAATTTGAAATCAGGAAACTTAGTCGATTTTGCTAGAATTTTTATTTTTAGCGTTCGTAAAAAATCATTTAAATACACTTTGTTTTTTAGTTTAGCTAATTCAGCTTGTGAACTTGTTAAATCGATAGGTACAGAAACAGTAATTGCGCCTTTTATTTTTGATGAAATATTTTCATATTCGCCCAAATATTTTAGAGTTAAATTTCCTCCTAAGCTAAAACCAACGATTATAATATTTTCATAATTATAGTTATTTGCAAGATGTTCGGCTATAAAATGAACATCATCTGTTTTTCCGCTATGATAGGTTTCTAAAAGTAAATTATCTTCACCGCTACAACTTCTTAAATTCACGCAAACAGTATCGTAACTAGCATTATTTAAGCTGTTAGCGGTTGTAATCATATAATTAGATTTTGAACTTCCTTCTAAACCATGAATTAAAAGTACTAATGTTTTAGTGCTATTTTTTGTTTTTGAAAAATCTAAATCGATAAAATCAGCATCCCAAGTTGTAATTCTTTTACGTTCATATTTAATAGTATCTTTCATAAATAAAGGGCGATACATTGTATTAAAATGTGCACTTTTAAAAGGAAGTGTAGGATTGAAATCTGAAGTAAGAATCGGCAATGTTTTGGGTTTATAGTAATAGTCGGCAAATATGATAAAAAACCAGTAAAATATAAGTAAAATGTTAAATTGATATAATGATTTATTATTTTCGCTACAAAAATATAGATAATGAATATAAAAAGACATATCCCAAATTTATTAACTTTAGGGAATTTATTATGTGGTACAATAGCGACCATTTTTGCAATTAAAGGTGATTTTATTGGAGTAGCTGTTTTGGTTGTTTTAGGAATTATTTTTGATTTTTTTGATGGATTTGTAGCCAGAATGTTAGGTGTTCAAGGAGAATTAGGAAAACAATTAGATAGTTTGGCTGATATGGTAACTAGTGGAGTAGTACCAGGTATGGTAATGTTACAACTTTTAGTAAATGCTTTAGATGTTGATGCTGCTGGTTATTTTGGTATTGATACTTACGGAGCAACAGGAAGTAGTTTGCCGTATATTGGTTTATTATTAACTTTAGGAGCTTGTTACAGATTAGCTAATTTTAATATTGATACTCGACAATCAGATTCATTTATTGGGCTTCCAACACCTGCAATGGCTTTATTTGTGATTTCTTTGCCTTTAATCGCAGAGTTTGGAAAACAACAATTTTTTATTGATTTAATTATGAATCAATATTTTTTATTCGCCGTTACTGCAGTTTTAACTTTTTTAATGAATGCTGAAATTCCGTTGTTTGCTTTAAAATTTAAAAGCTTCGGATTTAAAGAAAATGCTTTAAAATATATTTTCTTATTACTTTGTGTTTTGTTATTAATTGTATTAAAATTTGTAGCAATTCCTTTAATAATATTGATATATGTTGTTTTTTCAATAGTTAATAATTTGAAGAAAGCGTAAAATAATATTGTTTTAAAACAAGAAAAAGGAGCTTTTTAGCTCCTTTTTTGTATTCTGATATTTAAGTTTATTTTTTTTAAAATTTCTTTTTTTGTAGTATAAAATCTTTTCCTAAATAAACTCTACGTACGGTTTCATCATCGGCTAATTCTTCAGGAGTTCCTTCTTTTAAAATACCTCCGTTATACATTAGGTAAGTTCTATCAGTAATTGCAAGTGTTGCTTGAACATCATGATCGGTAATTAAAATACCAATATTTTTATCTTTTAGTTTAGCAACAATTCCTTGAATATCTTCTACGGCAATAGGGTCTACACCTGCAAAAGGTTCATCTAGTAAAATAAATTTAGGGTCAGAGGCAAGGCAACGCGCTATTTCTGTTCTTCGACGTTCACCTCCTGAAAGTAAATCACCACGATTTTTACGAACATGATCTAAACTAAATTCATCAATTAATTCTTCTAAACGTTTTTTTCTTTCAGATTTAGATCTGTTAGTAAATTCTAAAACTGACATAATATTATCTTCAACAGATAATTTTCTAAAAATAGAAGCTTCCTGTGCTAAATATCCAATTCCTTTTTGAGCACGTTTATACATGGCATCTTTGGTTATTTCTTCATCATCTAAAAAAATACTACCAAAATTTGGTTTTACCATACCAACAATCATATAAAAAGAGGTTGTTTTTCCTGCTCCGTTAGGTCCTAGTAATCCAATGATTTCTCCTTGTTCTACTTCTAACGAAATTCCTTTTACAACTTTCCTGCTACCGTAAAGTTTTTGTATATTATCTGCTCTTAATTTCATTGATACTTAGTTACTTCTTTTTAATATTATAGTCTATTAAAACTATGAATTTATAAGATTGTCTATTAATTATTTTCTTCTAATTCATCCCAAAACTCAACAGCACGACGCAAATGTGGAATTAATATAGTCCCACCAACTAAAGTAGCGATACCCATTGTTTCCATCATTTCTTCTTTGGTTACGCCATTTTTATGCGCTGTTTCTAAATGATAAGCGATACAATCATCGCAACGTAAAACAGCAGAAGCGACTAAACCCAATAATTCTTTTGTTTTTTCAGGTAAATGACCTTCTTTAAAAGCGTTGGTATCTAAATTAAAAATTCGTTTTATTATTTTATTATCGCCCGCTAAAATTTTATCATTCATTTTAGCTCGGTAGTCGTTAAACTCTTGGACTTTTTGAGACATTCTTTTGTTGTTTTTTTAATATAAATTGCGATACATAGATACTTACTTCATAAAGCATCATAATCGGTACTGAAACTATTATTTGACTAGCAATGTCTGGAGGTGTTATAATTGCTGATAAAACCAAAACAACTACTAGTGCGTGTTTACGATATTTTCGTAAAAATTGAGGTGTAATTAATCCTATTTTGGTTAGGAAAAATATAATAATAGGTAATTCAAAAAGTAGCGCAACACCTAGTAATGTGTTTGTAATTAATCCGATATACGCCTCTAGTTTAAAATTATTTTGAATTGAGTCAGAAATTTCATAATTATAAAAGAAATAAACAGACATAGGTAAAATAACATAATAACTAAAAAGTATTCCTAAAAAGAATAATAAAGAAGCTATAAAAATAAATCCTCTTGATTTTTTTCTTTCAGAACTATGTAATCCAGGAGCTACAAAACGCCAAATTTCCCATAATATATAAGGAAAAGAAACTAGAAACCCCAAAATTAAAGAAGACCAAATACTCGTCATTAATTGTTGAGTAGGATCTAATGCTTGTAATGTTTGTTCTAGGGTAACATTACAAAAACTACTATCAATTCCTATTGAGGTAAATACTTTACAGAAAAATTGATAGGTTGCAAAATCAGGCTTTAAATGCGCTAATAAAATTTCATCAAATACAAAATTAACATTTGCAAAAATAATAATTCCAACAATAAAAATTGCTGAAAAACTTCGAACCAAATGCCATCTCAATTCTTCAAGATGGTCTAAAAAAGACATTTCTTTTACAGCCATCTTAAAATATACCTTCTTTAATTAAATCATGTAAATGAACAACACCAACATAGTCGTTATTGTCATCTGTTACTAAAATTTGTGTGATGCTATTGTTTTCTAAAGCCTCTAAAGCTTCAACTGCCATAGCATTTACATTTATTGTTTTAGGATTTTTACTCATAATATCGTTGGCAGTTAGTACATCAATTTTAGTTGTTTTACTAAGCATTCGACGGATATCACCATCAGTAATAATTCCAGATATTTTATTTTTATCTTCAATAACAGCTGTTACACCGAGTCTTTTTTCTGATATTTCAACAATTACATTTGCTACTGTATCAGTGTTTGATACTTTAGGTAATTGATTATTTTTGATTAAATCAGAAACACGTAAATATAAACGTTTTCCTAAAGCTCCACCTGGATGATATTTAGCAAAATCGCTACTTGTAAAACCACGTAAATCTAATAAGCAAACAGCTAAAGCATCGCCTAAAACTAATTGAGCAGTGGTACTTGTAGTTGGTGCTAAATTATTAGGACAGGCTTCTTTTTGAACATAAGAGTTTAATAAGAAATCTGCATTTGTAGCTAAAAAAGATTCAGGGTTTCCTGTAATCGCAATAATTTTATTATTTGCGCTTTTTATCAAAGGAACTAAAACCTTAATTTCAGGCGTATTTCCACTTTTTGATAGACAAATAACAACATCGTCTTTTTGTACACTACCTAAATCGCCATGAATGGCATCAGCAGCATGCATAAAAGCGGCAGGAGTACCTGTAGAGTTAAAGGTAGCAACCATTTTGTTGGCAATGTTAGCGCTTTTACCGATTCCGGTAACAATAACACGACCTTTTGAATTGAATATAAAATTTACGGCATCAACAAACGAACTATCTAATAATTTTGCTAAATTAGCAATAGCATTACTTTCTAAAAGTATGGTTTCTTTTGCTGTTGAGAGAATTGCATTTGCGTCTTTCAAGTTAAAAAAGTTTTAAGTAATTTTTAAAATGTAAAAATAGGGATATTTAAGAAGAAAACTTTTTAATAAAAATAAAATTTACAATAGTTTGTATAATTTTTTTTTGTAAATTGGTTTATGTTTTTAATTTTTTGATATTAGAAGATGAATATAGAGGAGACGGAGTTATACGGATCATTAAAGAAAATATTTGGTTTTAACCAATTTAAAGGTTTACAAGAGGTCGTTGTAAAAAGTATTTTAAACAACGAAAATACATTTGTAATAATGCCAACTGGTGGAGGTAAATCTCTTTGTTATCAGTTACCTGCATTAATGAAAGAAGGTACAGCTATTGTTGTATCGCCATTAATAGCTTTGATGAAAAATCAAGTAGATGCTATTAGAGGTATTTCTGAGCAACATGGTATTGCACATGTATTAAATTCTTCTTTAAATAAAGCTGAAATTGCTCAAGTAAAATCAGATATTGAAGCAGGAATTACTAAGTTATTATATGTAGCTCCTGAATCATTAGTAAAAGAAGAATATGCCGAGTTTTTAAGAGGGCAAAATATTTCTTTTGTAGCTATTGATGAAGCGCATTGTATTTCTGAGTGGGGACATGATTTTAGACCTGAGTACAGAAATTTACGTAACATTATTAAGCAAATTGATAATGTACCTATTATTGGTTTAACAGCAACAGCAACAGAAAAAGTACAGGAAGATATTCTGAAAACTTTAGGAATGAGTGATGCTAATGTTTTTAAAGCATCATTTAATAGACCTAACTTGTTTTATGAAGTATGCCCTAAAACAAAAGATATAGAAAAAGATATCATTCGTTTTATAAAACAACGAATGGGAAAAACAGGTATTATATACTGTTTGAGCCGTAAAAAAGTAGAAGAAATTGCTCAAGTTTTACAAGTAAATGGTATTAATGCACTTCCGTATCATGCAGGGTTAGATGCTAAAAAACGAGCAAAACATCAAGATATGTTTTTGATGGAAGATTGTGATGTTATTGTTGCAACAATTGCTTTTGGTATGGGAATCGATAAACCAGATGTTCGTTATGTAATTCATCATGATATTCCTAAAAGTTTAGAAAGTTATTATCAAGAAACTGGTAGAGCTGGTCGTGATGGAGGAGAAGGTTATTGTTTAACTTTTTACTCATATAAAGATATCGAAAAACTTGAAAAGTTCATGGCTAATAAACCTGTTGCAGAACAGGAAGTAGGACATGCGCTTTTACAAGAAGTAGTAGGTTATGCAGAAACATCAATGAATAGACGTAAATATATTCTTCATTATTTTGGAGAAGAATTTGACGCTATAAATGGTGAAGGAGCTGAGTTGGATGACAACATGAAAAATCCTAAAAAGAAAAATGAAGCTCAAGAACAGGTGAAAATATTATTGTCGGTTATTAGAGATACCAACGAAATGTATAAGCCTAAAGAGATTGTTAATACTATTATTGGTGCAGAAAATGCATTATTAAAATCTCATAAAACAACAACACAACCTTTTTTCGGGATAGGAAAAGATAAAATAAATCATTATTGGATGGCGTTAATTCGTCAAATACTGGTTGTCGATCTTATCAAAAAAGAAATTGAACAATATGGTGTTTTAAAATTAACAGAAAAAGGAAAGCAGTTTCTAGAAAATCCGACATCATTTATGATGACAGAAAATCATGTATATGCAACAGATGATGCTGGAATAATAATTTCAACAACAAGTCCAGTAGCAGGTGCAGTAGATGTTAAATTGGTTAAAATGCTAAAAGATTTACGTAAAAGTGTAGGAAAGCGTTTAGGCGTACCTCCTTATGCAGTCTTTCAAGATCCTTCATTAGAAGATATGGCATTGAAATATCCAATGAATTTAGAAGAGTTATCTAAAGTTCATGGTGTAGGAGAAGGTAAATCTAGAAAATTTGGTAAAGATTTTGTTAAGATTATAACAAGCTATGTTGAAGAAAATAAAATTATGCGTCCTGACGATTTAATCGTTAAAAGTACTGGTGTAAATTCAGGATTAAAATTATTTATCATTCAAAATACTGATAGAAAATTACCTTTAGAAGATATTTCAAAATCGAAAGGTTTGGCAATGAACGAGCTGATTAAAGAAATGGAGGCGATTGTTTTTTCGGGAACAAAATTAAATATTGATTATGCTGTTGAAGATTTGTTAGATGAAGATCAACAAGAAGAAATACATGATTATTTTATGGAATCTGAATCAGATAAAATTCAAGAAGCTTTAGATGAATTTGATGGTGATTATGATGAAGATGAATTGCGATTAATGCGTATCAAATTTACGAGTGAAATAGCAAATTAAAAAAGAAATCATATGAAAACAAATAGTTACTTACATTTTAACGGAAATTGTAAAGAAGCAATGAGCTTTTATGCAGATATTTTAGGAGGAGATATTACAATGCTAATACAGTTTAATGAAGCTCCTGAGTCTAAAAATTTCCCTAAAGAAATATCAGATTTAACAATGCATTCTACTTTAGAAATTGGTGATATGGCAATTCAAGCATCTGATTTTTTTAGTACTACAGAAAGTTTTAATGCAGGTACTAATTTTGCAATTAGTTTAAATTTTGAAGATGAAGATGAGGTGGTAACTATTTTTAATGGATTATCTGAAGGTGGAGCGATAATAAAACCTTTAGAAGAATCTTTTTGGGGAGGTAAGTCAGGAGTACTACAAGATCAATTTGGTATTCGATGGATGTTATCTTTAGAAGAATAAAAATATTGATTTATTATTACAAATAAAAAGAACGCAAGATTTAAATCTTGCGTTCTTTTTATTTGTAAAATATCTTTATAAAAAACTAGTTTATTATAATTTTATCAATAGTAGTTGTCGATTTACATCTGGTAACATGTAAGTCAATATTCTTTAAACTGTCTTTACCGCTAATAAAATATTCAGGGCAAGGTTTTAAACGCGCTTTACTTTTTCCAAAATCAACATCGCCATTTTTTAAAATTGTAGCAATTGTAGTACTATCAATATTTGTAGTTGCTAAAACTTGTTTAGCATTCGTTGAAAATAAGCGTTCTCTAACTCTAATTGTTTTTAAGGTGCGAGCATCCATTCCATAATCAAAAGAAACATCTTTACCTTTCCAAATAAAAAATACGACTAAAGAACCGAAACCTAATCCTATTGCGTAATATCCAAAACGTTTTAATAATTGCATAGTAAATTTTTGTGATGGCAAAAGTACGTAAAATCAGCTTATAAAATTAATAAATTAATATCTCTATAAGGTATGTCAAACCAATCAGCTACCGTTCTGTTTGTTAAAATTCCATGATATAAATACATACCATTTCGTAAACTTTTATCAAAACGAGCAGCATTTTCAAATCCGCCTTCTTCAGCAATATTTAATAAATAAGGAGTAAAAATATTACTAATTGAAACTGAAGCAGTACGAGCATATCTTGATGGAATATTTGGTACACAGTAATGAATAACACCACGTTGTGTAAAAGTAGGTTTGCTGTGTGTTGTAATTTTTGAAGTTTCAAAACATCCACCACGGTCAATACTAACATCAACAATAACAGCACCATCTTTCATTTGCTCTATCATTTGTTCTGTAACTATTACAGGAGAACGATCTTTTCCTCTAAGTCCACTAATAACAACATCACACCTCATTAATGCTTTGAGTAATGTTTTGGGTTGAATAGTAGAGGTATAAATAGGTGATTGTACACTATGTTGTAGTTTTCTTAGCTTTGTAATTGAATTATCAAATACTTTAACACGGGCACCTAATCCGATTGCTGCTCTAGCAGCAAACTCTCCAACGCTACCTGCGCCTAAAATAACAACATCGGTAGGAGGCACGCCGCTAATATTACCAAATAAAAGTCCATTACCACCATTTGACGTAGTCATTAATTCAGCGGCAATATGTATTGAAGCAATTCCTGCAATTTCACTTAACGATTTTACAATAGGAAAAATACCGTGTTCATCTTCTATATAATCAAAAGCAACTGCGGTAATTCGTTTTTTAGCTAAGGCTTTAAAATATTTTTTATCGCGTGTTTTCAGTTGTAATGCTGATATTAAAATTGCTTGCTGATTTAACATGTTAATTTCATCTAAAGATGGCGGTGCTACTTTTAACACAATAGTACAAGCAAAAGCTTCTTTAATATTGTATGCTATTTTTGCACCTGCTTCAGAATATTCACTATCACTATAATTAGCACCTTCTCCTGCACCTGTTTCAACAACAACCCGATGACCATGAGCTACTAAAGCAGAAACAGCATCGGGAGATAAACTAATTCGTTTTTCTTCAAAATGAGTTTCTTTAGGTAAACCGATAAATAATTCCCCTTTTTGCCTTTTTATTTCAAGCATTTCAGGTTGTGGCATTAACTGTTCTTTGGTAAAGGGGGAGATATTACTCATTATAGTTTATTAGTTTTTAATTGAATATTACGTTGATCATTTTCTAATAGAATAATGTTTATAGCAACAGCATCTAAAGGTAATAAATTTTTAACATTTTCTGACCATTCAATTAAGCACCAATTATTACTATAAAAATACTCTTCAATTCCCATATCGTATGCTTCTTCTTCATCTTCGATTCGGTAGAAATCAAAATGATACACAATATCATTATTTTTTGTCTGATATTCGTTTACTAACGAAAAAGTAGGAGAGTGTGCAACGTCTTCAATACCTAATTTTTTACAGATTTCTTTTATTAAGGTAGTTTTACCAACGCCCATTTCTCCATTAAAAAGTAGCACTTTATGTTGTACATTTTTTATAATTTCTTCTGCTATTTGAGGCAATTCGTTTAAAGAATAATTTTTGTTCATATTGCAAAAATAAAAAACTGTTAAATAGTATTGTTATTAAGTTTTAAAATTTGTAGAAAAATAATTAGAAGCAATTTCCCGCTTTCCGCACTCGCTTTTTTTGTTTTTTCGAAAAGAAAAACAAAAAAGAGCTCAAACAAATGCTTCAATCGGGGCTAGGCATTTTTACTAAATTTCTGCAAACTTATTTTTTTAAATAAAATCAGTTTTAATAAATTATTTAGGACTGTAAATTGCACAGGGAATAATTACTTCTTCTAAAGAGATTCCACCACGTTGATAGGTGTTTTTAAAATACTTAACAAAATGATTATAATTATTAGGATAAGCAAAAAATAAATCTTCTTTTGCAAAAATAAACGGGCTATTTATGGCTACGCTTGGTAAAAAAATGTCTTTAGGATTTTCAACAGCAAACACATCTTTTTTCTCGTAGCTTAAACTTTTACCTGTTTTATATCGCAAATTAGAACTGATATTTTTATCACCAATAACTTTCGTAGGGTTTTTAGAATTAATAGTTCCGTGATCGGTAGTAATAATTAGTTTTTGTCCTATTTTTTGAGCCTTCTGAATAATTTCATATAAAGGAGAGTTTTTAAACCAACTAACTGTTAACGATCTATATGCTTTATCATCACCAGCAAGCTCTTTTATTACTTCCATTTCTGTTTTCGCACGCGACAACATATCTACAAAATTATAGACAACAACTGTTAAATCATTTCCTTTTGTACCGTTATAATTGTCAGCTAATTCTTTTCCGCTTTTAAGCGATACAATTTTATAATATTCGTGTTTAATATTTAAATTTAATCTTTTTATTTGAGCATCTAAAAAATCAGGTTCGTACAAATTTTTACCACCTTCATCAGTATCATTTTTCCATAAATTAGGATGTTTTTTTTCCATTTCTAAGGGCATTAATCCTGAGAAAATAGCATTTCGAGCATATTGTGTAGCAGTAGGTAAAATACTATAATAAGAATGTTCTTCTTCTTTTTTATAATAATTATTGATAAAAGGTTCTAAAACTCGATACTGGTCATATCTAAGGTTATCTAAAACAACAAGTAATACGCCTTTATCTTTTGAAAGTTCAGGAACTACAAAATCTTTAAATAAAGTATGAGAAAAAGTAGGCTTATCATAAGAAGTAAGCCAATCCTGATATTTTTTTGATAAATTTAAAAAAATGCGAATTTGCTTCTGATTTTTGAGATTCTAATATTTCTAACATTCCTGTGTCATTAATATTTTCTAACTCTAATTCCCAATGAACTAATTTTTTATATAAATTAACCCATTCTTCATGCGAATTTACCATGGCTAAATCCATAGAAATTTTTCTAAATTCTTGTTGATAACTAGAGGTTGTTTTTTCTGAAATTAATCGAGAATGATCTAAGTTCTTTTTTAAACTTAACAATATTTGATTCGGATTTACAGGTTTTATTAAATAATCGGCAATTTTAGATCCAATTGCTTCTTCCATAATATATTCTTCTTCGCTTTTGGTAATCATAACCACAGGAAGATTTGCATCTTTTTGTTTGATTAAAGCTAAGGTTTCTAATCCTGTTATTCCAGGCATATTTTCATCTAAAAAAACAATATCAAAATTGTGTTCTTCTACTAAATCAATAGCATCTGCACCATTTGTCGACTTAGTTACCGAGTAATTTTTTTTCTAAAAATAAAATATGCGGTTTTAATAAATCGATTTCATCATCTACCCAAAGTATCTCTATGTTTTTCATATAATTTTATATTTTACTTTAAAAATAACGTTTAAAAACGCATTTGTTGTATTTATAATAGCTAAAAATAAGTTAATAAAGCCTTTGTTTATTTGGTTTTGTTGATAAATAATGATTATTTTGTTAGAAATTGAACTATTTATAGATTTTGAAAAATAGAAAAACAAATAAATTAAAGATTATAAACGATCCTATTTACGGATTTATAACCATTCCAAATTCTTTAATATTTGATATAATTGAGCATCCTTATTTTCAAAGATTACGACGAGTTACTCAAATGGGATTATCTAATATGGTATATCCTGGAGCAAATCATACTCGTTTTCATCATGCAATTGGCTGTATGCATTTAATGCAAAAAGCGGTACAAGTATTAAGAAACAAGGATATTAATATTTCAGATGAAGAAGCAAATGCCTTATATGTTGCTATTTTATTACATGATATTGGTCATGGTGCTTTTTCACATGCTTTAGAACATAGTATTGTAAGTGGTGTTTCTCATGAGGAAATTTCATTGAAATTTATGCACGCTTTAAATAAAGAGTTTAATGGTCAATTAAGTTTAGCTATTGAAATATTTGAAGGAAAATATCATCGAAAATTTTTATATCAATTAATATCAAGCCAATTAGATATTGATCGTTTAGATTACTTGAAAAGAGATAGTTTTTATACAGGAGTTACTGAAGGAAATATTTCTTCGGATCGTTTAATAGCGATGATGAATGTTGTTAAAGATCAATTAGTAATTGAAGAAAAAGGAATTTATTCTGTTGAACAATTTATTATTGCTCGTCGTTTAATGTATTGGCAAGTATATTTACATAAAACTGGTTTGGTTGCCGAAAATACTTTAGTAAATGTTTTAAAAAGAGCAAAAGAACTAGCAATAAAAGGTGTTGAATTGCCAGCAGGAAAAGCATTAAAATATTTTTTATATAATCCTATTTCTGAAGATAACTTTACAGATACGATTTTAAAAATATTTGCTGAATTAGATGATTATGATGTGATGTCGGCAATAAAAGAATGGGTACATCATGACGATTTTGTGCTTTCATCTTTAGCAAAAATGATTATTCATCGAAATTTATTTAAAATTGAAATTCAGAACGAACCTTTTGAAGAAACTTATATCAATAAAATTTATAAAAAAGTTACAGAAAATAGCATCATAAAAACTGCTGATTTAAGTTATTTCGTTTTATCAAATAAAATTAAACATCAGGCATATAACACTAATGAACCGATTAAAATTTACACCAAAAAAGGAAAATTAAAAGACATCGCTAAGGCGTCAGATCAATTAAATTTAAGAGCTTTAACAAAGCCTGTCATTAAATATTACTTATGTTATCCTAAAAAAACACAATTAGTTTAATTGTTAAACAGGTCTGATAAGATGTAATTAAACAAAAATAATTACTTTTGCAAGCAATGAAATTTACAGCAAAACAAATAGCAGAAATTTTAGAAGGAGAAATTGTTGGTAATCCCGACGTTGAGGTTTCTAAATTATCTAAAATAGAAGAAGGAACAAAAGGGTCATTAACTTTTTTATCTAATCCGAAATATAATAATTATATATATTCAACAGCAGCTTCTGTAGCTATTGTGAATACTACTTTTCAATTAGAAAAAGAAACGGAAACAACTTTAATTAAAGTTGCAGATGCCTATGGTGCTTTTTCTAAATTATTAGAATTTTACAACGAAGTTAAAAATAATAAACAAGGACGTGAAAATCCGCACTTTATTGCTGAATCTGCTTCTATAGGAGAAAAAGAGTATATTGGTGCTTTCGCGTATATTGGAGAGAATGTTGTGTTGGGTAAAAATGTGAAAATTTATCCAAACTCATACATAGGTGATAATACGAAAATAGGCGATAATACAACTATTTTTGCAGGTGTTAAAATTTATTCAGAAACTGAGATAGGGATGAATTGTAAAATTCATTCAGGTTGTGTTATTGGTTCAGATGGTTTTGGATTTGCACCAACAGAAGATGGGGATTACAAAACGATACCTCAAATTGGAAATGTTATTATAGAAGATAATGTAGATATCGGTGCTAATTCAACTATTGATAGAGCGACTTTAGGGGCAACAATTATTAGAAAAGGAGTAAAGTTAGATAACCAAATTCAAGTTGCTCATAATGTAGAAATCGGTGAAAATACCGTAATTGCTTCTCAAACAGGTATTGCAGGTTCTGCAAAAATCGGTAAAAACTGTATGATTGGTGGTCAGGTTGGTATTGTGGGACATATTACTATTGGTAATAATGTAAGAATACAAGCAAAATCTGGTATTGGTAAGAGTTTAAAAGATAAAGATATTGTACAAGGAGCGCCAGCTTTTGGATATTCTGATTATAGTAAATCGTACGTTTACTTTAAGAATTTACCAAAGTTAGCATCTAAAATAGATAAAATAGAAAAAGAGTTAAATGCTCAAAAAATAAAAAATGAGTAAGCAACAAAGAACAATACAGAATGAAATTACATTAACTGGTGTAGGATTACATACAGGTAATGACGTAACAATGGTATTTAAACCAGCTCCGGCAAATCATGGGTTTGCTTTTACAAGAGTTGACTTAGAAGGAGCGCCAACAATTCAGGCCAAAGCAGAATATGTAACTAATACGCAAAGAGGTACAAACTTTGAGCATAAAGGTGTGCAAATTCAAACATCAGAGCACGTTTTAGCGGCAGCTGTTGGTCTAGATATTGATAATTTAATAATTGAAATAAATGCTTCTGAGCCTCCTATTATGGATGGTTCTTCAAAGTTTTTTATCAAAGCATTAGAAGAAGCTGGAATCGTAGAGCAAGACGCTGACATTGATGAGTATGTGGTAAAAGAAATTATATCATATAAAGATGAAGAGACAGGAAGTGAAATTATTTTAATGCCTTCTGATGAATATCAAATAACTACCATGGTAGATTTTGGTACTCAAGTTCTAGGTACTCAAAATGCTACTTTAAATACCATTTCTGATTTTAAAGAAGAAATTTCGGAAGCAAGAACTTTTAGTTTCTTACATGAAATTGAAATGTTATTAGATAACGATTTAATTAAAGGTGGAGATTTAAATAATGCTATTGTATATGTTGATAAAGAATTATCAGAAAGTACTACGGAAAAATTAAAGAAAGCTTTTAATAAAACTGATATAAAAATACAATCTAATGGGATTTTAGATAATCTAGAATTACATTGGGCTAATGAAGCTGCTCGTCATAAATTATTAGATGTAATTGGTGATTTAGCATTAGTTGGTACTCGTATAAGAGGTAAAATTATAGCTAATAAACCAGGGCATTCAATTAATACAGCTTTTGCTAAGAAATTAGCAAAAATGATAAAGTTAGAGAAGCGTAATTATGTTCCTCAGTATGACTTGAATAAGAAGCCATTAATGGATATTCATCAAATAATGGACATCTTACCTCATAGACCACCATTTTTATTGATAGATCGTATTTTAGAGCTATCGGATACGCATGTTGTAGGTATGAAAAATGTTACAATGAATGAACCTTTTTTTACAGGTCATTTTCCAGGAGCACCCGTAATGCCAGGAGTTTTACAAGTAGAAGCAATGGCACAATGTGGTGGTGTTTTAGTATTAAACACCGTACCAGATCCTGAAAATTATTTAACTTATTTCAATGAAAATGGATAATGTTAAATTTAAACAAAAAGTGCTTCCAGGAGATACTTTAACTTTTAAATGTGAATTAATAACTCCTATCAGAAGAGGTATTTGTCATATGAAAGCTTTTGGATATGCAAATAACAAAGTGGTTGTAGAGGCCGAATTAATGGCTCAAATAGCCAAAAAACAGTAAAATATGAATCAACCACTAGCATACGTACATCCGCAAGCAAAAATTGCTAGAAATGTAGTAATAGAACCATTTACAACTATACATTCAAATGTAGAAATTGGTTCAGGAACTTGGATAGGTTCTAATGTTACTATTATGGAAGGTGCACGTATAGGTAAAAATTGTAGAATTTTTCCAGGTTCAGTAATTTCAGCAATTCCTCAAGATTTAAAATTTAACGATGAAGAAACAACTGTTGTTATTGGAGATAATGTTACCATAAGAGAATGTGTTACCATAAACAGAGGTACTTCTGATAGAATGAAAACTGTTATTGGAGACAATTGTTTAATAATGGCATACTGTCACGTTGCTCATGACTGTTTAGTTGGAAAAAATTGTATTTTTTCTAATAATACTACTTTAGCAGGGCATGTTACTGTGGGTGATAATGTTGTATTAGCAGGTATGGTTGCTGTACATCAATTTGTATCAGTAGGTAATCATGCATTTGTAACAGGTGGTTCTTTAGTTCGTAAAGATGTGCCTCCTTATGTAAAAGCAGCACGTGAACCTTTATCATATGTAGGTATAAACTCTGTAGGTTTACGAAGAAGAGGATATACTATTGATAAAATAAGAGAAATTCAAGATATATTTAGAATTTTATTCCAACAAAACTATAATAATACTCAAGCAATAGATATTATTGAAGCCGAAATGGAAGCAACATCAGAACGAGATGAAATTATTCAGTTCATAAAAAACTCTAATAGAGGAATTATGAAAGGATATTTTAAATCAAATTAATAAATAACTATTTTAAACTGTTTATATTAAGTTATAAAAAGTATTAAAAATTAAATTTAAATAAATGGCAACTACATCAGATATTAAAAATGGATTATGCATGAAATATAACAACGATATATATAAAGTTGTTGAATTTTTACATGTAAAACCAGGAAAAGGACCAGCATTTGTAAGAACAAAATTAAAAAGTGTAACTAATGGTAAAGTAGTTGATAATACTTTTCCTTCAGGAAGAAAAATTGACGATGTTAGAGTAGAAACTCATAAGTTTCAATACCTATATAAAGAAGGAGAAACTTTTCATTTTATGAATCAAGAAGATTATTCTCAAATTACTTTAGAAAAAAGTGCTTTAGATGCACCTGAATTAATGAAGGAAGGAGAGGTAGTTACAATCATTATCAATTCTGAAGATGATATGCCTTTATCTGTAGACACGCCAGCAAGTGTAATTTTAGAAGTTACGCATACTGAACCAGGTATAAAAGGAAATACAGCTACAAACGCAACAAAACCAGCAACTGTTGAATCTGGAGCAATTGTAAATGTGCCATTATTTATCAATGAAGGTGATAAAATTAAGGTAGAAACTACCAAAGGAACGTATCAAGAACGTGTTAAAGAATAAATATATTCCCGCTTTGGCGGGAATTTCTTTTTATAATGAAATTTAAAAATACACAAACCTTAGTACAAATAGCTACCTTATTAGAGGTAGAATTTGTTGGTGATGAAAATTTTCCTGTAAAAGGAATTAATGAAATTCATGTAGTCGAAGATGGAGATATTGTTTTTGTTGACCATCCTAAATATTATGATAAAGCATTAAATTCTAAGGCAACAACAGTTTTAATCAATAAAAAAGTTGATTGTCCTGAAGGAAAAACATTATTGATTTCTGATGATCCATTTAGAGACTTTAATAAAGTCACTAAACATTTTAATCCATTTATAGCATCTAAAGAAAGTATTTCTGAAAGTGCTATTATAGGAGAAGGAACTGTTATTCAACCAAATGTTTTTATTGGTGATGATGTTCTTATCGGTAAAAATTGCTTGATTCATCCTAATGTTACTATTTATAGTAATACTATTATTGGTAATAATGTTACAATTCATGCAAATACTGTTTTAGGAGCTGATGCTTTTTATTATAAAAATAGAGTTGAAGGCTTTGATAAGTTATTATCAGGAGGAAAAGTTGTTTTAGAAGATAATGTCGATTTAGGAGCTTCTTGTACCATAGATAAAGGTGTTACAGGAAATACGACTATTGGAGCAGGAACAAAAATAGACAATCAAGTACATGTTGGGCATGATACTGTTATTGGTAAAAAATGTTTAATCGCATCTCAAACAGGTATTGCAGGTTGTGTTATTATTGAAGATGAGGTAACTATTTGGGGGCAAGTAGGTACAAACAGCGGAATTACAATAGGTAAAGGTGCTATAATACTTGGTCAAACAGGTGTTACGAAATCAGTAGAAGGCGGTAAATCGTATTTTGGAACACCTGTTTCAGAATCGAGAAGTAAGCTAAAAGAATTAGCAGAAATAAAACGCTTTTTAAAAGAACAAAAAAAGAAATAAAAGTTTCACAAATCAATTACAAAAAACTATTTTTGTAAAGCTTAATAAATAAAAATATACCAATGAGTGTTTTAGTAAATAAAGATTCAAAAATTATAGTTCAAGGTTTTACAGGAAGTGAAGGTACTTTTCACGCTGGTCAAATGATCGATTACGGAACAAACGTCGTAGGAGGTGTAACACCAGGTAAAGGAGGACAAGAGCACATAGGTAAACCAGTTTTTAATACAGTTGACGAAGCTGTACAAAAAGTAGGAGCAGATACTTCTATTATTTTTGTACCACCAGCATTTGCTGCTGATGCTATTATGGAATCTGCTGAAGCAGGAATTAAAGTAATCATTTGTATTACTGAAGGAATTCCTACAGCTGATATGGTAAAAGTAAAGTCTTATATCGATCAATTAGAAGGATGTACTTTAGTAGGTCCTAACTGTCCAGGAGTAATTACTCCAGATGAGGCTAAAGTTGGTATTATGCCAGGTTTTATCTTCAAAAAAGGAAAAATTGGAATCGTTTCTAAGTCAGGTACTTTAACTTATGAAGCTGCTGATCAGGTTGTAAAACAAGGATATGGTATAACTACTGCAATAGGTATTGGTGGAGATCCAATTATTGGAACGACAACAAAAGAAGCTGTTGAGTTATTAATGAACGATGATGAAACAGAAGCAATCGTTATGATTGGTGAAATCGGTGGTAACTTAGAAGCTGAAGCTGCTCGTTGGATTAAAGCAGATGGTAACCGTAAGCCAGTTATTGGTTTTATCGCAGGTCAAACTGCACCAGCTGGTAGAACAATGGGGCATGCAGGTGCAATTGTAGGTGGTGATGATGATACTGCACAAGCAAAAATGAAAATTTTAGCTGAAAATGGAGTACACGTTGTAGATTCTCCAGCTAAAATTGGTGAAATGGTTGCAAAAGTATTAAAAAATGTTTTAGCATAGTTTTTTAAAACTAAGTAAACAATATATCTAAAAAATCCGTTGAATTTTAAATTCAACGGATTTTTTTGTTTTTTAACAGCTTCTTTAATTTTTAAAGAAAGTATTTTTTAAAACAGATAAAGGTTAATAAACGTCATGCTGAGTTTATTTTAACATCGCATCAACAGGAGAACGACGTTAAATAAGGCTGAGAACTTGAACTAAATTCAGGTTGACGAATTATTGTTTTCTACTATTTTTAAAAACAATTTACTCTGTTATAGCATCTGATTTTTTATAAATTTCTTTTAATTCTTCTATCGTTTCTTCGGATGGATTTTCCCATAAACCTCTTTGAATTGCTTCCAACATACGTTCCGACATATCTTTTAAAGCCCAAGGATTATGTTCTTCGATAAAAGCTTTATTATCATCATCAAACAAATACTTTTCTGTAATTTGCTGATACATAAAATCTTCAATTAAGTTAGTTGTAGCATCATAAGCAAATAAATAATCCATAGTAGCAGCCATTTCAAAAGCGCCTTTATATCCGTGTTCTTGCACGCCTTGCATCCATTTCGGGTTTACAACTCGAGATCGAAATACTTTTAATAATTCTTCTTTTAAAGATTTTACCTTCGGATTATCAGGGCGAGAATGATCACCAAAATAAGTTTCAGGTTGTGCTCCTTTTATAGTATTTACAGCAGCCGTCATTCCTCCTTGAAATTGATAATAATCATCAGAATCTAAAATATCATGTTCTCTATTATCTTGATTTTGCATGACAACTTCAATATTCGCTAATCGTTTTTTAAAGGTTTCATGTGCCGATTTTCCGCTGTTATTTTTCCCATGATATGCGTAACCACTCCAATTAATATAAGCATTTGCTAAATCATCCGAAGTAGTCCAGTTTTTACCATCAATTAAACCTTGTAAACCTGCACCATAAGCTCCTGGTTTCGAACCAAAAACTCGATATAAAGCTCTTTCATTGGCTTGTTTTTCATCTAAACCTTCTTGTTTCCATTCTTGTTTTTCTTCATCAAAACGTTTTTTTATAGGATTTTGTTCCGCAGTTTCATCCAAAGAAGCTACTTTTTCGATAGCAGCATTAAACAGTGAAATTAAATCAGGAAAAGCATCTCTAAAAAAACCAGAAATACGCAACATTACATCAACTCGAGGTCTTTTAAGTTCTAAAGTAGAAAGCACTTTAAAATCTTTAACCCTTCTGTTGCTTCCTTGCCAAACGGGTTTTACGCCAATTAAAGCCAAGGCTTGCGCAATATCATCGCCACTAGTTCGTACGGTAGAAGTTCCCCAAACCGATAAACCGATAGAAGTAGGATATTCTCCATTTTCTTGTAAATAGCGATCAATAATATTTTGCGCACTTTTTTGCCCTATTTGATACGCAGTTTCAGACGGAACAGTTCGCACATCAACAGAATAAAAATTTCTTCCCGTAGGTAAAATATCGATGCGTCCTCTTGTTGGCGCACCAGAACCTCCCGCAGGAATATATTGTCCGTTTAAGCCTTTTATTAAATGTGTAATTTCATTACTTGTTTTGTGTAAAACAGGTAATGTATGTTGTTTTATATAGCTTATTATTTGTTGTGTATAATCACCAATATTTTCAATTTCTTTGTTGTTTAATAAATTATTGATGATATTTTTAGCTTTATTTTCTAATAATTCGACAGCTTGTCCGAAAGTTCGACAATAAATTCCAAAAATTTCTTTGTCAAAAACATCTGAATAAACAACATTTATAGGGTTAAAATTAAGTTGTAAATCTTCGGATAAACATTGTGTAATTCCTTTTAAATTTGCTTGTGGTAAACGATGTAAGGCAACAATTAAATCAACTAATTTTTCTTGTCTTGGTAATTTTCCTAAAATATGTAAACCACCTCTAATTTGAGATTCTTTTAATTCACATAAATAACCGTCAATAACTTCTAATAAAGCATCAATATCTTTTCCATCTTGATTTAAATCTGATTTAAGATGCGTTTCATTTACTAAGTTTTCAATTTTAGTTTTAATCAGCGAAGCACGTTTTCTATCTACTAAAGCCGATTCATAAAATTCATCAATTAAAAGTTCTAGTTTTAGTAAATCGCCATAATTTTCAGCCCGTGTCATTGGCGGAATTAAATGATCTAATATAATGGCTTGATTTCTTCTTTTGGCTTGAGTTCCTTCGCCAGGATCATTAATAATAAAAGGATAAAAATGAGGAATTGCTCCTAAAATTGCAGCAGGAAAACAAGTTTCTTTACTTAAAGCCACACTTTTACCAGGAAGCCATTCTAAATTTCCATGTTTACCAATATGCACTAAAGCATCAGCATTAAAGCTGTGTTGCAACCAAATATAATACGCCAAATAAGCAGGCGGTGGCGGTAAATCAGGAGAATGATAACTGGCTTGTAAATCTAAATTATAACCTCTACTTGGCTGAATACTAACAAATATATTATCAGAAAGAAACCCAGGAATTAAAAAATAACCGTTTTGATAATTGGGCGATTTTTCAGGATTCCCCCATTGTTTTTCTACTTTTTCACGAAGTTCTACAGATAATTGATTGTAGTATTTATAAAAAATAGTGGCATCTAACTTAATTGTTTGTCGTTCGTTTAAGCTGTTTATTGTTTCTAAATCGTTGGTTACAGAATTTGTTAATTTATCTATAAGTTGATTTGTTGTTGTTGGAAAATCATCCGATAAGCTGTAATTTTCTTCGGATAATTTTGCTAATATTTGCAAGGTACTTTGTGGCGTATCTAAACCAACACCATTTGCTAAACGACTATTTTTATTCGGATAATTAGGTAAAACTAAGGCGATTTTTTTATCAGAATTATTTTTTTTTTGAAGATTAATCCAATTTTTAGCCATTTTAGCAACAAATTCGCAACCTTCAATATTTGGAATATAAGAAACAACTTCCGAATCGGTTAAAGCATCTTTTTCAATGGATTCTTTAAATGAAATAACTTTTGATATAATTTTTCCATCAACTTCTGGCAAGGCAATATTCATAGCAATATCAGTAGGAGGTAAGCCAAAATTGCCTTCTAACCAGCTTTCTTTGTTGCAACTCCCATGATTGCTTGAATAACAGGAATGTTAAAAACATCAAACAAACTTTGTGTAGTATCATGAAATCCTTGCACACTAAAACCAGTTGTATTTATAATAACTTGCGGTTTTTCTATGTGATGTGATTTAAGTAAATCAAAAATTTGTTGTTGAATATCTTGCTCTCGATATCCTGCAGCCATTAAAGCGATAGCTGAAATTCCTTCAGCTTCTAAGGTATCAATAATACTATGTATAGGTGCTAAATTATTGGATAAATAATAACTTCGATAACCAAAAATGATGGCTTGTTTTTGAGTGCTTTTTGGTTTTAAAGAAATGTAAATTCCTTCTTTAGGATGATATAAAAATAAATCAGGAATCGTTTTGATAGCATTCGGAATTACTTTTGTATCGGTAATTCGATTGCTAATTAATTGCAATGCCGATTGACAATTTTCAATACCACCAGATTGAATGTATTTCCAAATAATGTCAACATCTTTTAAAGGAATATTAGACGATTGCATCAACTCTAAATCGGGTTTGTTATCACCAGGTAAAAACAGTAACTGAATATTATTTTCTTCACAACATTCAGTTACAGCTTCACATAGATAATTGTAATATGCTTTTCCTCCTAAAAGTTTAAGTACCACAATTTTTGCGGTAGCAATTACTTCATCAACATAGGTATCAATAGTTAATTCTTGCTTAAAATAACTAAGGTTGGCAAACCTGAAAGAAGGCGTTTTTTCTACAGAATTATGTATTAATTTGTAGGCGTTATTCATCATAAATAAATCAGAATCTGCGGAAGATAAAAAAACAATATCCCCTGGAGATTGGTCGATGTAAAACACTCCTTCATCATTAGGATTCCAGCCTCCTGGTATGGTAGATATTAAATGCACGCTTTATAATTGTTTATGAAACCTAATTGATATAGAATAGAAAATTAATTATTTGTTAATGAGCGTGAGAGTGGTCGTGACTATGTGAATGTGTAATCACTTCGTTATTTTTAGTAAGTTCAATATTTTTACCAATAACGACTAAACTTGTTTTTCTTTCTTCGTTTTCACCCCAAGGCCTTTCAAAATAATAATCGAAACGAGAACCAACACCTTGTAAAACCATACGCATTGGTTTGTTCGGAATATTTACAAATCCTTTGATTCTATAAATTTCGTGGTCTTCAACAAGTTTTTTCAAGTCTTTAACTAATGCTTTAATATCAGAAGTTTCAGAATATTCTAACAAAACAGTTTTAATATCATCATTATGGTGATGGTGATTTCCAGATTTATGGTGTTCTTCGTGAATTGAATGACGATTATCAACATCATCTTCTGCAGAAGCTTCAATTCCTAATAATAATGTATTATCTAATTCACCACTTTCAACAGGAATTATTTTGATGTTAGGTCTTGCTTTGGCTGATATTAATTTTTCAATTTCTTCAAATTTTTGGTCATCAACCAAATCTCTTTTACTAACTAAAACCAAATCGGCACAAGCTAATTGATCTAAAAATAATTCTTCAATAGGTGTTTCATGATCTAAAGAATCATCCGCTAAACGTTGTGCTTGTACACGTTCTCTATCGCAAATTTCACCTGTTGCAATTCCTACAGCATCAACTACAGTAATAACTGCATCAATAGTAATATGAGGTTTTAAATCTGGCCAGTTTACCGCTTTTACTAAAGGTTTCGGCATTGATAAACCTGATGTTTCAACAACAATATGATCAATTTCTTCTTTACGCTCTAGTAATTGTAACATCGATGGTAAAAATTCTTCTTGAACCGTACAGCAAATACATCCGTTTGGTAATTGCACTAAATTACAGCCTTCATCGCCACATTCAGAAGAGGCAATTAATTGACCATCAACATCAACTTCACCAAATTCATTAACCAAAACAGCGATGCGTTTTCCATTGGCATTTTTTAACATATTATGTACTAAGGTCGTTTTTCCTACGCCTAAAAATCCTGTTACTATGGTAATTGGTATCTTCTTATTCATTTTTTAAGTTTTGTTTGATGAGTTTTTTATTAGGTTGTATTTTGTCACTTCGAATGAAATTATTTGTAATAAAATGAAAAATAATTTTGTATCGAGAAGTATTGTATTGTTCTCGATACAATTTTTACTTCGTTCCATTTATTAAAAATTACTCGAACTGACAGTGTTAAATAATTTATCAGAAAAAATCAGCTTATTTAGTAACTGCTTTCTTCTTTCTTTTGTATAAAAATAAATTCCATTTCTCTTCGGCAACACCGTGTTTGTCCATTTCGGCTCTTGCCATGGTGAAAAATAAATCAGACATTCTGTTTACGTAGCTCATAATATAATCGTGTACACATTCAGGATCTTCTTGCATTAAGGTTACTAATTGTCGTTCACCTCTTCTCATTTGTGTTCTACAAACGTGGCAAAGTGCCGATATTTCATTTCCTCCAGGTAATAAAAAGTAATCAGAAGGAGAACTTATATTGTCTTCCATTTCATCCATCCAAACTTCACAGAAATCTGCGCCATCTTTAGGTTCAGGATTTGGATTTATTTTTTTAGTACCTGACGGACGTGCTAAATGCGACATCATATTCATCATATCTTTTTGAATACGGTGTAAATTTGGTTGCCATTCGTGATCGTTTCCTAATTTAGAACGCATCAATCCTATGGTAGAATTTACTTCGTCTAAAGTTCCGATACATTCAATTCTTGCTGAGTTTTTAAATTCTCTTTTTCCTCCAAAAACGCCAGTTGTACCTTTGTCTCCTTTTCTTGTGTAAATTTTCATATAGTATTATTTATTTCGTTAATCAATTGTAAAAGTATTTCTGATGTACCAAAATAATGATGTACATAAGAAGCCATTACCTTGTTTTTTTTATAAATTTTAGTGGTAGTATTACCTGCTCTGGCATTTGTAATTATTGCGTTAATAGATGTTTCGTTATCATTTATTAAGCTTGAATAATGAAATTCGTGTCCTTTAAAAATATGCTCGTTAATTTTAGAAGTTCGATATCCTAAATGTAATTTTTTATCAGCAATTGTAGCTTCAAAATCAAAAATACCCGCCATTTTAAAAGCGGTCTTATTTTCTGATATAATCGTTTTTCCTAAATACATCATTCCGCCACATTCAGCATAAATTTGCCCGTTATTTTCTGCAAATTTTTGAATACTCGTAAGCATTTTTGTATTACAAGATAATTCTTTTAAATACGATTCAGGATACCCTCCAGCAAAATATATAAAATCACAATCAGGAATTTTATCATCTTTTATAGGACTGAAAAATTCAACAGTTCCTAATGTTTCCATCGCTGAAATACTTTGAGGATACATAAAATTAAAAGCTTCATCTTTAGCTACTGCAAATTTTATTTTTTTAGGCTGAATTATTTTTTCTGATGAAACACTTATTGGTTTAATTTCTTTGGATGCTTCTAAAATAGCTTTCCAATCGATTGTTTTTTCTAGCTCATCAGCAATTTGATTGATAACAGTATCAAATTTTTCAATTTCTTGAATATTTAAACCTAAATGTCTTGAAGGAATTTCAATGTTTTTTAAGTTCGATAAATAACCAAAACAGTGTACGCTAATATCATCACAAGCTTCTTTTAACATTTTATAATGTCTTTCAGAACCAACACGATTAAAAACAACGCCCATTATTTGAACTTCTTTATCAAAGTTTACAAAACCCTGAATAAGCGGCGCAACAGAATACGCAACAGATTTGGCATCAATCACCATTAAAACGGGTGTTTTTAGCTTTTTAGCCATTTCGGCGGTACTTCCTTGGTCTTTTTTTGCGCCATCAAATAAACCCATAACACCTTCGATACAACTAATTTGAGCATCTTTACCATAAAAATGCAAACTATTATGTATCTGATTTTGTGTCATCATAAATAAATCGAGATTCACACCAACTTTGTTACAAGCTAATTGATGAAATTTTGGGTCGATATAATCTGGACCAACTTTAAAAGGTTGTACAGCGTATTTTTTTCGTTTGAATAAACGCAATAATCCTAAGGTAAGGGTTGTTTTACCTGCGTTGCTACTTGGTGCTGATATGATGAGTTGTTTGGTCAAAAAATAAAATTTATAGGTTTTCAGTAATTAAAATTTCATAATTGGCGTGAATACTGTTTGCAAGTTCTTTTGCTTCACCAATTTTTACGATTCCTTTTTCGGCATCAATAATTTGTGTTTTATCAATTCCTTTGCAATAAGTTTGAAAAGATAATACGGTATCTTCTAAATTATTTTCTGCGTTTAATTTACCATCAGTAATAATATGAAGATTGTGATTAAAATCTATATTAGCACAATTTCTTTTTATCAATTTAAAACCTGCACTTAAATTTGTTTTTCCGCCTGTTTTAAGATTTTTTAACGCTATTTCAACATCACCTAAAACAGCAGTTTGATTTAAAATTAATTGCGCATCTCCATCAAATAATGAAATAATAGAAAATTGTGTGTTTTGATTTTTAGAGTTTTCGGCTATTTTATGCACACTTCCTTTTGCATAAGCAATAATTTGATTTTTTAACATAGAACCGCTAGAATCTATTAAAAAAATATGATGCTGTTTTAAAAGTGTACTTTTTCGTTTGGTTTTTAAGTCAAATTTATCGGTAGCTAAATATTGTCCAACTGTTTTTTTTGTATCAGTAATTGTAATATTTCCTGCTGAATTTTTAATTGAATTAACACCATTTTCTTGGGTGTTTTTAGTGCTGTTTTTTTGCTTCTGAAATTTATTCTTCGGAATTAAAAATGCTATTTTTTCTTCTTTTGATGCGTTTGTTTCAGAAGGATTTTTAGGAGGTTTTTCGTCTTTATTTTCTGGAGCTTGGTTTTGCTGATTTTGATTCGGATTTAAACTTCGATGATTTAAAACAAAATCGGCAATAGTATCTACGTCTTTTTTTGTGATTTCAGTAGCATTTTTATAAGCAGAAAAAGCTCTTGCAGTTTTTACTAATAAAATATCGGCACGAAGTCCTTCTACTTGATGTAAAACGGCTATTTCGCTACAATATTCAATAATTTCATCAGTTATTTTTATCGATAATAAAACCTCTTTTGCCTTAATTATTTGTTTAGCGATAGTAGCATCTTTACTTTTATAAGCATCGATAAAAGGGATAGGCGCATCATCAAACAAAAAACGTTGCTTTATTATTTTTTGACGGATTTTTACATCCGTAGGAGTTGTAACGTTTACACTTAAACCAAAACGATCTTTTAGTTGTGGTCTTAAACTTCCTTCTTCAGGATTCATAGAACCGACTAAGCAAAATCTACTTTTAAAATAACGAGAAATTCCTTCTCTTTCTAAATAATAATTTCCAGAAGCGGCGGCATCTAATAAAATATCAGTAAGATAATCTTGTAATAAATTAACTTCATCAACATATAAAATACCTTGATGTGCTTGTGCCATTAATCCGAGGTTAACAACTTCTTTTTTAGTGTTTATCAATTGCTCTAAATCGATACTTCCAAGAAGTCTATCTTCAGAAACACCAATAGGTAAATTAACAAAAGGGTGTTTTTGTTGATTTTCCATTAGGCTAGTTAACGAACGTATTAAAGTGGTTTTTCCTGTTCCTTTATCGCCGATGGCTAATACGCCACCAATAAGCGGATCGACCAAATTTAAAATTAAGGCTAACTTAAAATTATCTTGTCCAACGATTGCCGAAAAAGGGAAGTGGTATTTTTTTTTATTTTCCATTATAAAGCCGAAATACTATTATACAACCATACAAATCCGATAATTGCCGATGCAACTCCCGCAACGCCGTTCATCCATTTAAAAATAGCTAAATTTCGCTCTAAAAAACGACTCATTACATAAATTAAAACATAACTATAAACACCCATTGCTACAATAATTCCTAAAGATTCTACAGCAAGAATAAGAATCGCTTCACTTACGGTATCACTACTTAAAACTAAGGCGGAAGTTAAAGCGCCACCTGTACCTGCTAAACCGTGTAGCATTCCAATCCAAAATGATTTATTCATCGGATTTACAGCAATTTCTTCGCCTTTAGTTCCGTGTAAATGTATCGGATTAGAAAGGTCGTGTTCGTGTGCTTCAATTTTTTTATGATCTTTTACCATTTCATTTATTTCATGATTTCTTTTGATAGCCACAATTCCTAGCCAAATCATAATAGGACCAACAGCAAGTTCAGCATAAAAAGATATATCATTGATAAATAAAGTAGCCATACTTTTAAAAAGGAGTGCTATTCCTCCGAAAAGTAATAAAGTTACAGAATGTCCAAATGCCCATTGTGATGCTTTAAAAACAGTTTTAAAACTCACTTTTTGTTTATTGATAGCATTTTCGGTAGCTAAAACTGAAACTGCGGTTACATGGTCAGGCTCAAAAGAATGTAAAATTCCTGCCATTAAAGGTCTAACTAATGATACTATTGTCATTTTTAATGTATTTAATAAGTGTTCCGTCTTTATGAATTAGGTAAATATTTAAGTCTACCTTTTTAATTTTTGTATGTGTATGTTTGTAACAGTGGGCTAATAATAGTTGAAAAAATGGCGAATTTTGTTCAAATTCAAACAGCTCAATTAATCGCCCAGCCATGTTTAATTCTTTAATTTTATCAGCATCGTAAAAACCAACTTCTTTCGCTAATTTTACTACAAAATCTTTATTCCAGCTAGACACACAACTATGTGTATCAGTAATTCCGCCAGCTAATTTTACTGCTTTTCCTAGCATAATTCCAATGCTAACTTTTTTTATAGCACATTGATTTACTTTCGTAAGTGTTTCTCCAATCCAGTTTCCATAATGAATAAAAGCATATTCGGGTAAATGACTAAATTTATCAGATAAAAACTTTTCACTTCTTGCGCCTGAATTAATTACTAATTCGGAAATGTTATTTGCAATAGCAACATCAATTCCTTGCTCAATACTTGCAATATATGATGATGATGAATATGGTTTTACAATTCCTGTTGTTCCTAAAATAGATAATCCATTCATAATTCCAACACGTTCATTAAGCGTACGCTTGGCTAATTTTTTTCCATCGACAACATAAACAGTAACCGAAACACCACATTCTAAATCGTAATCATGTAACAATTTTTGAATTGCACTGCTTATCATTTTTCTAGGAACAGGATTTATAGCAGGTTCGCCAATTGCTAATTCTAAACCTTTAAGCGTAACTGTTCCAACGCCATCACCTGCAAAAAACTGAATACCTTTTTGCTGCGTTAATTTTAAAACACAACCTATTTCAGCTCCGTTTGTAACATCAGGATCATCTCCTGCATCTTTAATAACTGAACATTTAGCGGTGTCTTGTGTAAATTCACAATGATGAATTGGAATTTCGATTATTTTATCAATAGGTAAATGAACTTTTACGGTAGCGTTTTTTTTCTGATGAATAATTGCCATCAATCCAGATTTTGCCGAAGCAGTAGCACAAGTTCCTGTAGTGAAACCATCCCGTAAAGGTCCTTTTGGAATTTTTCTTAAACTCATATTTTTGAGTTTTTTAGAGTTGATAATTCGCTAATTAGCTCATTTTCATTAAAAACCATCTTAAAATACTTCGAAATTTTGGGTTGTTTGATAATTATTATTTGTGTGTCAGTTTTTAAAGCTGCTTGAATTTTCGTATTTAAAAAACCGCTGTTTCCTGTTTCTTTAGTTAAAATGATATCAATATTTTTTTCTTTGATAATCGAAATTTCTTTATCTAAATCCGAAGAAGGAAATTCTAAAATTAATTGATTTTTTGGGAAATTACTTTCAGATGCAATCGCTAAAGATTCTGGTCTGTTTAATATTCTAAAATAAGTAATATTCTTTAACCACCAAGGTTTTAATATTTTAATAGATTGAACGCCTGTTAATGCCAATACTATTTTTTCTGATGATAATAAATTTAAAGCATCGGTATAATTATTTACATAAAATACTGATGAATTTATGGTTTTAGAAAGTAGTTCTCGTCCAAAACGTATTACAGGGATTTGTAAATTTTCGGCAACTTTCGCAATAGTTTTGTGTAAAATTTCTGCAAAAGGATGCGAGGCATTTATAATGATGTTAATATTATTTTCGATTAGATAATTTTCTAAATCTTTTTCAGTTAACGCACCATATCTGTAACTGGCAATTTGAGTTTCTTTAAAAGAGATACTTGTTTTTGTTGAATACACAAAAGGCATCAGTTTTTCTTGAAGCAAGGTTGCTACTTTTTTACCTTCTGTTGTTCCTCCAAATACAAGTATCATTTTATCTTTTATTATTTTATAGATGATTTATTACTCGGTAACTACAAATTTTTTGTTAGTTCTAAAAATATGTTTCCATTCAGGATTGTATAATTGCGATCTATTTTTACGTGCTCCAATAGCACTACCAACAACAATTAATACGGTTCTTGTTTTTTTACTCTTCTTTACAATTTCGGCAAGGTTTTCTAATTTTCCTTGATAAATTTCTTCATCTTTCCAAGTGATTCTGTATAGTACAGCTACTGGAGTATCGGCATCAAAATGTTCTAATAATTGCGCTTGTACTTTTGATGCAATTCCTGCACTTAAAAAAATACACATTGTTGAATTTGTTGCTGCAAATGCCGAAATACTTTCTTTTGATGGCATTGGCGTTTTTCCTTCACCACGAGTTAAAACAATAGATTGTACAACTTCAGGAATAGTAAATTCTGATTTTAAAACGGCAGCGGCTGCACTAAATGACGATATTCCTGGAACAATAAAATACTCCATTTCTAACTCATCAAAAATGGTCATTTGCTCTTGAATTGCACCATATAAAGAAGGATCACCACATTGTAAACGAACAATTGAATTCCCTTTTTTATAATGTTCTTGCATTAAAGAAACTTGTTCTTCCAAGGTCATCATTGCAGAATTTCTAACTACAGCAGAAGGTTTACACCAATTGGTCATTTCTTCAGGAATTAAACTTCCTGCATATAAAACACAATCAGCTTCTTCTAAATATATTTTTCCTTTTACGGTTATTAATTCCTCATCACCAGGACCTGCACCAATAATTGCAACAGCAGTTTTACGAACTGCTTTTGCATCTAAAGCAACCGAAAAAGTGAATTTTTCATTGTTTTCAATATGAATTTTTTGTTTTTCAACAAGTAATTCTTTATTTCCAGATAATAACATTGCACAAGATTCTGAAACTCCTGCAACACCAATTTTAGATTGTACCATTTCACTCGGATTTGGTATTGAAATAGTATTTATTTCATCCGAAGTAAATGTGCTAAAAGGAATATTATTTTTTGTGCTAAAATCTAAATATGCTTGTTGATTAGCTTTTATATCAATAGAACCAAAGTTTTTAATTGCTGAAAAATGCAATCCTTCGTTAGCTAATTTATTTTTGAATGTTTCTTGAAAAACATTGAAATCTAATTTTTTAGAACATCCAGAGCCAACTGATAATACTTTAGGAATAAAAAATAAACTAGGAATTTTTGCTTCGTATATTTTATAACTTACAGCAATAAATAAATCAAATTGTGTGTAATCAATATCTTTTTCATCATAAAATACAGTCACAAAACTAGGAACTATTTTTTCTAAATGCTGTGTTCCTTTATCTTTAATATCTAAAAGTAAAGCGGTTGGTTTATTATTCACAAACAACGCCATTGTTTTAGTTATTGATAATGAACTTTCTGTTTGCCAGTCAAATTGAGTACCAAGCGTATCTAAAGCCCAAATTTCTTGCACATCGCTAGATGTTGATATCACAGGGTTTGCTCCTAAAACAGCCGATACTTTTAAAGCGAAATTATTAGCACCTCCTTTGTGTCCGCTTAATACAGATTGTACATTTACTCCTAAATCATCCACAGAAATAACCGCAGGATCGGTGTTTTTATCTTGAATATATGGTGCAATTAATCGCACACAAATACCTAATGCTGTAACAAAACAAATACCATCTAATTTTGAAAAATTATCGGTTAAATAATCAGAAATAGAGGTAATAGTTGATACATTTCCGTTTGTAGATTCTAAGGTAGTTATTACCAATGATTTTGAAAATTCTTTCTGAATGATAAGGGCTTTTTCTAATCCTTTTTCAGTAACTGCTATAATGGCTATTTTTTTCATTTATATTTTTTCTGCTGAATGAATGCTAATTTTGTTATGCTCATTTACTTGAATCACACTCGTATTTATAGTATAATTTAATGTAGTAAGCTCTTTTATAAATATATTGGTACTGTTTTGTTTTACGGCATTGGTAACAATCCTAGCTTTCGGATTTAATTTATGAATTAGATAAATTAATTCATTTAATCTGCCACCGTGTCCGCCAATAAATACGACATCTGGAATTTGAAATTCTTCTAAATTGAGGTTAAAAAAATCATCAATAATAATAGCGATGCCAGGAGTAGAGAAGCGTTCTGTATTTTGCTGAATAATATTTCCGCATACAGTTCGTTTTTCAAAAGCGACTATTTTTAAATGTGGATACTGTTGTTTTGCTTCAATAGCAACCGAACCTGTGCAAGCTCCAATATCCCAAAAAACTGTTTTATTTTGTAATTGTAAAGCGTTTATCGTACTTAATCGGATAGGCATTTTGGTAATCATATTTGCCCGATTCGGTAAAGGAATAAAAGCATCATCAGCCATTCCAAAAGGTTTTTCTTTGGATGTTGTTTTCTTTAATAAAACACAATTTAAATGGTCATGTGATTTTTTTGTACAAGTTGCTAAATCAAGTGTTTCAATATGTTCATTATTTCCGTCTAAAGCTTCGCCAACGGTAATACTGTAATTATCAAAACCATATTTTAACAAACGTTTTGCAATTTCCGAAGGTGTTTTTTTAGCATCTGTTAATACGCCGATTAATTTATTTCTGTTGATTAAAGCTTCATCTAAAGCCGACCAATCTCTACCGTGAACAGATATCGATTTTAAAGCATTATAATTTGTTTGTGTTTTATGACATAATAATTGAATACTGTTAAAATAGGGGGTAGCTTTTAATTTTACGTTTGGTAATAAGCGTTGTAACGTGTTTCCGAATCCATAGAAAAAAGGATCTCCAGAAGCGAAAACTACAATTGTTGTATCAATTTTTTTATATTTATTGATAAGAAAATCCATTTTACCTGAAATTTCAATCCAAGTATGATTTTCTGGTAAGTATGATTTTACCAATTGATAATGACGTTTTCCGCCAGAAAAAACACTTGATTCTTGAATCAATTTCAAGACATCATTATTAAATTTTGGCGTTGGATGATTGCTAGTTCCAATCAAATGAAAATCGATATGTTTTTGAATTTTATTCATTTATTGATAACATTCTTTAATAACAACATCATTTATATTTTTACGTTTTTCCCATTTTAAACGCTCTAATTCGGGGTTTTCATAAAATTTATCTACATGACCTAAACATAAATAACCGATTAATTGTCTGTTATTAGGAGCATTTAAAATAGTTTTAACTTTGTTTTCATTTAAAATACTAACCCAACCTAAACCGACATTTAACGCTCTTGCCATTAACCACATATTTTGAATGGCACAAACCACCGAATAAACACCTGCTTCTTTCATCGAAGTTTGTCCTAAAATAGGATGTTGACTTGGTTTGTAAAAAACCGCGATATTTAATGCCGATTCTACAATTCCTTCTAATTTTAATTGTGTGTATGCGTCAGCTTTTTTTCCTTCGAAAAGAGTTTTAGCCTTTTCATTTTCTTCAAAAAAACTGTCTTTAATTTTATTTCTGATTTCTAAATCTTTAATGACAACAAATTCCCACGGTTGAGAAAACCCAACAGATGGTGCATTTACTCCAGCAAATAGAATTTTATCTAAATGTTCTTTAGATATAGGTGTATTTATAAACCGATTCCCTCTAACATCTCTACGTGCAAGTATTATTTGTTCGAGGGTTTCAATATTTTCTGGAGTAAATTTGTTCATCATTTAAGAATTAAAATAAATTGAAGCTTCAGGCAAAGTAAATGCAGCGTTCACAATAGCTGCGGCAACATTACTTCCGCCTCTGTTACCTTCTATAACTACCCAATTTGTGTTTTTTGTTTGTGATAATTGCTCTTTTGCTTCTAAAACATTGACAAAACCAACAGGCACACCAACAACTCCAACAGGTTTAAAAGTGTCGTTATCTTTTATTTGATCTACAATTTCGAATAAAGCAGTCGGAGCGTTTCCAACAACATATAAAGCGTTTGGATATTTTTCAATAGCTTTTCTAATTCCTGCTTGAGAACGTGTAATATTTTCTGAAGTGGCTAATAATTGCGCATCTTCATCATTTAATAAACAATGTATTTGATTTCCATATTCTTTTGTGAAAGCCTTTGTAATTCCTGCTTTAACCATAGTAACATCTGTTACAATTTCGCCACCATTTTTAAGATGTTCACGCCAGTTTTCAATCGCTTCTGGAGTTGCTGAATAATGATTAAAATCTTCTAAAATTCCTGTGGTATGAATTACTCTTGTTATTGCCCATTTATCAGCAATCGCAAAAGGTAAATCTTGAATATGTTCGGTAACAATTCTAAAACTTTCTTGTTGAATTTCTTTTCCTGTATGTGGTTTTCGATTTAAGTATCCTCTAGGAGTAACTAAATAATCTTTAAAACGATATGTTTGCGAATTTCCAATCATCACCAAACAAAACATATCTACATCTTCAGGATTAAATTCTCCTAAAGTGGTGATTTTACATTCTTCTTCAGGGCGAGTTACATGCCTAATAATTGCAACAGGAGTAGAAGGAGAGCGTTTTTCTAAAAATATTTTTTGTAATCTACCTAATTGCCAATGCCTTTTTTTACTTTTCGGATTGTATAAACTAGTTACAAAATCGCCCATTGCGGCAGCCTTAATTCTTTGTTCTATTTTGTTCCAAGGAGTCATTAAATCTGACAAAGAAATACAACAAAAATCGTGACCTAATGGCGCACCTAATTTACTTCCAGCAGCTAAAAAAGCAGAAACACCAGGTAAGGTTTCTAACTCAATATCATCATGATTTCCTTTAGATACAACTTCGTAAACAATAGCAGCCATTGCATAAATACTGGCATCACCAGAACCAATAACTACTACATATTTATCTTCGTTTGCTTTTTCAACAGCTTTGTGAGCTCTTGCTTCTTCTTTTCCTAAAGGCATCGAAATTAATTCGGCATCTTCTTTAAATAACGATTTTCCAAATTGAAAATAATAGTCGTACCCAATAACAACATCAGCTTTTTGTAAAGCATTTTTAACAACGGGTAACATATAATCTATATCTCCAGGACCTAATCCCGCAACGGTTATTTTCATTTTTTTATTTTTTTAATAATGATAAGAGAAAAATAAGGAGTTTCTCTTTTACTGGCTGTATTCCAGTTATTGGTTATAAATTGCTCGTCAGTTCCTAAGCGTTCGGCATAGGTGACGCTATGTTTTTGAGTGTCAATTACAGCGGTGATTATAGCAACAACCGATATAATTTTCATTAAAACTACGGTGTCAAAATTATCAATAGCTTCTTGTAATTCTTGTTTACTTTGGATACGAGGAATAACGGTTACTTTTTCATTTTGCAAACACAAAGGAATTTGACTTTCTGATGATAAATGTAAGTAAGACGTAATTCCTGGAATTAAATCTATTTTTAATTGATGTTTTTTAATTTTTTCTAATAGATAAGAAAATGAGCTATACGTACTAATATCGCCTTCGCTAACAATTGCTATTGATAAACCATTTTTATAATCGCTTAAAATTTGTTGAAAAGTAGTTTCGTAAACCTCTTTAGCCTGAACTCTTTCTAAATCCATTTTTAGATAAAATCCAACTAGTTTTTGAGTATCTAAATTATAGTTATTTAAAATAGTACGTGAATAACTCACTTTTCTACCATCTTTAAATAATGAACCAGGATAATATATTTTATCAGCTTGCTGTAAGGTTTTTAATCCTTTTAAGGTAATTAAATCAGCATCACCAGTTCCTAACGAAACACCATGTACTTTACCCGTTATCATATTCCTAATCCTTTTTTAATTTTAGTAAATACATTGCTTTTCTGCCCAACTTTTTCATCTTCTTCAAATAAAACACCTTTTACACCTAAATGATGTCCAACTTGTTCTTTTCCAATTTCATCTTCTAAGCCAACAATTTGTTTTCGGTATTTACATAATTGGCAATTCATATTTGCCGTACCATTAATGGTTTCATCTAAACGTTCATCAAAAGCTTTTAAGATTAATTCATCGCTTCCAAAAGCATCGGTATAAATATGTTCAAAAGGAGAAGTTTCATTAAAAGTGCGAATTTGATTATAAATACGTTCTAAAAGAATTCCTGTAAAAAAGAAAAATGGAATCGCAATAGTTCGTTTAAATTCCATTTTACTGGTTAATTCTAAACTTTTAGTAACCGTCGGATATGCCGTTCCGCTGTATGCAACCGTTGTAAAACCAAATCCCATTCCTTCGCCTAACATACAGGCTAATTTGTGTACATCAGAATTTGCATCGGTATCTGTAGTTCCTCTACCAACCACCATTAAACAAACATCTTTTCTATTGATAACAGGATGTTTATTTTCTTCTTCTAAAATTCTTTTTTGAGCCAATTCTAATAAAAACGAATTTACACCAAGATGTTTTCCCATTTTGATGGTCAAATCGCTATAATAACTCTGTATGGTATTCATTTCATACGGAATATCATTTTTAGCGTGAGAACCTGCAAAAAGAATAATCGGCAAAGCATAAATTTCACGAATTCCTTTTTGATACATGCGTTCAATAGAAGCTTCATAAACAGGATGATTGAATTCTAAAAACCCGTAATCAACTTCATAATCGGTATAACGAGCCTGTAAAGCTTCAACTAATTGTTTAAAAGCATCAGTTCCTGTTTTGGTTCTGCTACCGTGTCCGCAAAGTAAAATTCCTTTTTTCATTGATTTAATTGATTGGTTTTACACCTATTAAAAAGACTACAGGCATTTGTAGTGGTTGTTTTTTGATATCGTTTTCTATGTCGCCTAATGTTGATGAAAGTACCACTTCATTTTCTCTTGAAACATTAGAAACGGCATTAATAGGGATTTCGGAGTTGCCACAAACAGCTATTAATTTCGGAATTAATTTATCTAAGCTTTTTAAGCCCATATAAAGTGCCAATGTATTTCCTGCTTTTAGCATTTCGGCAATTCCTTTCAATTGTGCGGTTGAATAATCTGCCGTATGTGCGGTGCAAATTAAAATAGCGTTTGATTTTCTTCTTTCGGTAATCGGAATATTTGCGGTACTCGCAGCGGCTAAAGCGGCTGAAATTCCTGGAACAACGCAAAAAGGAAGTTTATGTTTCTTTAAAAAACGAACTTCTTCGGCAGCTCTTCCATAAATATAAGGATCACCAGATTTTATGCGAACTACTTTATCACCTTGTTCACAATGTTTTTTCATCAATAAATTGATGTTATCTTGACGTGTTTCTTGATCTTCTTTATCACCAAATTTTCTACCAACGTAAATACGTTCCGCTTGTGTATTGATGTTTAATATTTCTTCAGAAATTAAATTATCATGTAAAATAATTTCCGCAGTTTCAATCGCTTCAAAAGCTTTTAAAGTTAGTAGGTTTTTATTTCCAGGACCTGCGCCAACAATCGAAATTTTAGGTAAATATTCTCTGGTGAAAATCCATTCAGGATTAGCAAATTGATACGTAAAATTCAATAAATATTTTGATTTTGAATTATCAATTATTTTAAAACGTTCTTCTGATGCTGTTTCAAAAATAGGAGCAGGCATATTTAATTTGCTGGCTGCATTCTCATAAAATTCTTTTCGCTTCGGATGTATATCTGCACAACCGTTAATAATTTCGCCAAAACAATTTTGTTCTAAAATAGTTTCGATTAAACCAATAACATCTTTCTGATGAATTAAATTAACAGGTACATTCGGGTTTTTTAATTGCTTTTTATTAGCAAGAAATCTCCCAGGATGACGTTTAGCACCAATTAATCCTGCTAAACGTAAAATAGTTAAATTATCACCAAAATGTTGTTGTAATAATTCTTCGGCTTTAATTAATGCGTGTCCAGATGCTTTTTCAGGAACACATTTTTCAGTCTCATTTATAAGACTATTATTGTTTTGATAAACTGAAGTAGAACTCACAAAAATAACTTTTGTCGTTTTTGGAGTTCGTTGTATAATCTGTGCTATTTGCTTCGGATGAATTGTTTCAATATTATCAATTCTCTTTGGCGGGAAATTGATAATAAGGACATTTGTATCAGTAATAAAAGATTCCCAATCACCAGTAATAGTATCAGCTTCAAGTTTTATTCTGCAAGTATGAAACGAATATTTGGCTAATGTTTTTAATTTTTCTAACGAAGAAGTAGTTCCGTTAACGGAATAGCCACTTTTTTGTAATTTCAACGCAAGCGGTAAACCTAACCAGCCTAATCCTAATATGGAAATATGTTGTTTGTTCATAATTATGTTAAATCTAAGCAGGTGTTTTGTAACTGAATTTTAGTACAATATAACCAAGCTTTATTTTCGATGGAATCGAATGTTATTTTTCCTAAAATTTCACCAAATTTATTTTTGAAACGAATACCTGTTAGCGCTGTTTCTTTTTGATGAAAATATTCTGTGCTAGAAATTTTTGATTGTTGCAATTCTTTATTTTCTTTAGGAACTGCGGCAATCGTTAATTTTATAATATTTGTTTCAGTTTTTAATTCAAGCGTATGTGTATCTGAATAATTTACCGCATTTATTTTTTCAAATGAAATAAGTTTTTTATCAGCCATAGCAAGGGTTATCCCTTTTGGGTTTTCCAACAAATATAAGAAAAGAGGATATAAATATTGATCAGAACTAAAACCTTTGGTAATAAAACATTCGCCTAATTCAGCATCATTTTTTAATTCAAAAGGTTTCGGTTTTATAGGCGCTCTTTCGTTATTTGATATTTGCTCTTTCCATCCTTTTTTATATAACAAATTTGTTTCATCAATAGCTTCATTATTAATATGCGCTTTTACAATTGGAGTAATTTTTTCAGGAGTTAATTCTTTATACCAAAATTCACCTGGTTGCACAATACAAGTCGGAGCATCTTCACATCTACCATTACATCTTGTTTTAATCGTATGGGTTTTATCCCAAAGATTATTGTTACGTAAGTAAGCTCTGGCGGCTCTTGTTACTTGTTCACTTCCTGCTTTTTGACAAGAACCTCCGTCGCAAAAGAAAAAAGTATGTGTTGTATTGGCGATATTTTTGCCCATAATTTAAAATAAATATTTAAAAGAAATAAGTGAAATTCAATTTTGCTAAAAATGGTGTTCCTGGTGTAAAATGGATATCATCTACAGGTTGTAATTCTCCTTGTAATTGTGAAGAATCATAAAATACAGCTTCTCTCCATGCGGTATCAAAAATATTTTCTACGGATAAACCTATTTGATATTTTGGTTTTGTATAGTTGATAACAAAATCGGCAATAAAATAACTTTTAGCAATTACAGAGTCATCTTCAATCAAAGGACGTTCTCCTAAAAAACGATAACGTAACGATGTGTTAATTCCATTTTTTAAACGGAAAGTAGCGCCACCAGTTGAGGTAAAACGAGGCGCACTTGGAATTTTGTTTTCATCTTTTGGAGCGTCTAATAAAGTTCCGAAGCTATAATTTAAATCGGTATCTAACCAAAAATAATATAGTGGTTGATATCTAAAAGAAGCTTCACTACCAATTCGTTTAGATCTTCCTTTGTTTTCAAACTCAAAACCATCACTACCAAAAACAAATTCAGCATCACTTTGTAAGTAAAAAGTAGCAATATTAGCAACAAAGTTTTTTCCTATTTTAAATTCTGTACCAATATCGTATCCGACAGCTTTAGGTAACGGGTTAATTTCTTTGTTTTTTACAGCTGCGTTTGCGTAGTTTGAATGAAAACCAGAACTTGCTTTCGCATATAATTGTAAGTTTTTAGTTGCATCATAAAACAAACTAAATTTCGGACTTATTCTAATAGAATTTGTCTTTCCTTTTTGAGGTACTGGTACTATTTCAGTTACGTTAAAATCGAAATAATCAGCTCTAATACCTGCTAAAGCCGTTAATTTAGGAGCTACTTGAATTCTTTCTTTTAAAAATAAAGCAACATTTGTTTCTTTAATATCAAACTCATTTATAGGATTTGATAACGTACGTCCAATAGCATTATTTAAACCAATATTGTTATTATTTCGTTTAGCTTCCCAGCCAAAAGTTGTTGTGCTATTTGGTATTTGAAGTATATTTTTTATTGAAATATTTCCTTTATAAGCATACATTTTACGATTTTCTTGTTGATGAATCATATCACCATCAATAGGATTATTTTGATAAAAAGTAAAGTTAGAAAATAAATTATAGATATTAGAAACGTAGTATAATTGATTTGTAAGTTGTGTTTTTTCTGAGATGTTAGAGTTCAATTGTATATTAAAATGTACTCTTTCAGTATCACCACCTTCTTTATCATCAATAGCTCCAAATCTATCGATTAATCCACTTTTAACGGCTCTTAAAGGCACTTGTCCTGAAGCATTCCAGTTACTATGAAATGTAGAAATAGATGTTCTTAATTTATGAATATCAGAAAGTGCAACTGTATATTTTGTAAATGTATTTAATCTTTTAAGTCTTTGTTCGCTTTCAAAAAAACTGTCATTATAAGTTCCTTCAATAGCAATATAAGCACTTTCTTCGTTTTTAGTTAAAAAGTTATTTTTATCGATAAGCGATACCATTGCTAAAGCTCTTGCAAAATCGTATTGACCATATTCTAACTTCACAAAATTACGATGTACTTTATCTTTCGATGTAAATTTTGCTGCTCCAGAAACGGCAAAATTACCTAAAGAAGTTTCATGAGGTCCTTTATAATAATCGGCATTTTGAACAGTTTCAGGAATTAAAAAGTGTAAATCGGCATAACCTTGCCCGTGTGCATGAGAACTTAAATTGATACCTATATCATCAACTAAAACAGCAAAATCAGTTCCGTGGTCATTATCAAAACCTCTTAAAAATATTTGTTCGGCTTTTCCTCCACCAGCATGTTGCGCAATAAATAAACCAGGCACTGTTTTTAAAAAATCGTGAGCGCTGTTTATTGGTCTTAACTTTAATGCTATTTTAGAAACCTTATGAGTTCCTAATTTTTTTTCGTGTTTAGCATTAATAATTACTTCAGAAAGTTGTGTTTCTGTTTCGTTTGTACTAGTACTTTTTTGTGAGAATATGGCATGTACAAAAAACATGAACCATACACTGCATAAAATCAATTTTTTCATTTAAAAAAGAGTTTAAGCAGGCAAGGAAAGAAAATATGAAAAAACATAATTTTCTAACTCTTTACCCGAGAGTTATTAATATAAATTATTGTTTTAGTGGCAGGTCTCCTGACTTAACTCTATTTTATTTACCTTCCCATAGTTATAACTACAGTGGTTTTTGATAATAAAATATTGATATGAGTTTTACAGTTGCGGGAACAGTTTCGGATTTACACCAAATTCCCTTTTAATTTTTACAATAATGTAAAAAACCATTTAACAGCCGCGAAGATACTTCTTTTATTTAAACAAATATTATTTATTGTGCTACTTTGGTTTGTGTTGTTTTTTTATCAGTTTTTTTAAAAATTCCACTCTTTTGTTTACTGATTTCTTTGGTAAAATATAAATAGAAAAACCTAAGTTAGTATAAGTTTCTAAAAGTAACTCTTGTAATTTTTTAGCTTCTTCAAAAGATTGTAATCGTTGTGGATCTTCTTTATAAATAGCTTTCCAAAGTGGAAGTACAAAAACGGTTGTATGATATTTTTTTTTATAATCGAAATTAAAAAAATGTTTACTAATAGGTAGTTTATGTAATTTTAAATAAGCAATGTTATCTGCTAATCCACGATCAACAAAAGTAGTTTTATCACTTAAAATATTTAAATCGGCTATTGTTTTTTGATAAACTAAATTGGTAAAACCAACAACATCTTGCCAAGGAGTTTTATTTCCGTTGTTTTTTTGTTCAGCAATAATAATTTTACGAGAAACTTCCTCTAAACAATAAAAATTATTGGTACGCAAAGCATTGATTAAAGTAGTTTTTCCTGTTCCAGGCGCACCCGTAATTATATATCGTTTCATTTAAAATAAAAAGTAGGTTATCAAACCAATTAAAAGTACAAAGGTAAGGGTAACAGAATGATTGATAAAAGCAACTTTTTTAAATTCGATTTCTTTTATAATACGGTTGTTATTTCCGATAAAAGGTTTGTGTACTAACTTACCATGATAATAATTAGGACCTCCAAATCTGCAATTTAAAATAGTAGCCAAAGCAGCTTCGGGATATCCTGCATTAGGGCTTGAATGGTTTTTACCTTGTTGCCATACAAAACCAATTTTATCTAAAGAAAAAGTAACGAGTAGCATTAATATTGCTGTTAAACGTGAAGGAATGTAATTTAAAACATCGTCTAATTTAGCTGCAAATTTTCCAAAATTTATATAACGTTCATTTTTGTAGCCAATCATAGAATCGAATGTATTGACCATTTTATAAAGCATTGCTCCAGGTACGCCTAAAATAGCAAAGTAAAAAAGTGGAGCAATAACTCCGTCGCTTAAATTTTCTGAAAGTGTTTCAAAAACAGCTTTTATAATTTCTTGCTTATTAAGCTTAGAAGTATCACGACCAACAATCCAAGCAACACGATTTCTTCCTTGAGTAATTCCTTTTTTAAGCGCTGTAAAAACAGCTTTTCCTTCTTCAATTAAACTTTTATTAGCTAAAGCATAAAATAAAAAAATGGCATCAAAAATTATTCTAATAATATTATTGGTTATAAATTTTCTACAGATAAAAAAAAATAAAAAAGTACCAATGCTAAGTAATAATGTTAAGAATGCACCTTTTAAAAATCGATTTTTATTTTTGTTTAATTTTTTTCGCCAAAAGAAATTAAATTTCCAAATAAACGTATAGGATGTGGTAACCATCTAGGATCACCTAAAATTAAATCTAAAATATAAGCCAAAAATAATGGTGCTATGTAAATTAAGAAATCCATTTTTTTAAAGCTTTAATTAAAGTATTATTTGCTGATTTATTTTGGGTAGCAAGTCGAATATATTCACCATTTAATTCTTTAAAATTAGTTGCATCTCTAATTAAAATTTGATGTTTTTCAATTAAATATTCTTTTAAATCACTTGCTTTTTTATTATTTAGTAATTCTACTAAGAAGTACGATGTATTACTTTTACAAACTTTTATTCCTTTTAAATTAGATAACTCTTTTTGAAATTGTATTGTTTCGGCAATTAATTCTGTAGCGCTAAATTGAAGCGTTTTATAATTATCAAAAATAAACTCACCCGCTTTTACAGCTAATAAATTAACACTCCAAGGCATTTTTAATTTTAAAAGCGATGTTATCAATTTATCATTAGAAATAATATATCCTAAACGTAAACCAGGAATGGTAAATGTTTTTGTTAATGAGCGAACGATTATTAAATTATTAAACTCTTTTATTAATGAAACAATGGATGTTCCGCTATTGGTAAACTCAATATAAGCTTCATCAATAACAAAAATAGTATTTGGTTTTTGTTTAAAAAAGGCTGTTAATTCTTCGGATGAAAAAATAGCTCCAGTAGGATTATTTGGATTACAAATAAAAATAATGTCGGCATTTGTTACGCTTATTTTATCCCTAGAAATTAATTGATAATCTAATTTAAAAATTTTGCAAGAATCCTCATATTCCGAAAAAGTAGGAGCAACAATAGCTGTTTTTTTATCAGAAAATAATTGAGCAATCAAATAAAAAGCTTCTGTAGCGCCATTGGTAAATAAAAAATTTTCGTTTTTTAAGTCGAATTTTTTAGCAGCTAATATATTTAATTCGCTAGCAGTAGGCGAGGGGTAACTCTGAATTAAAGGAACATTTTTTGAAATATGAGAAAGTAACATTTCAGGGCATCCTTTATAATAAACATTTGAGCTAAAATTGTGCTTAATTTCTCCTTTAATTAAATGAAGGTCATCTCCATGTCCGTTTAACATTCTTTTGTGCTGTTTTTTATGATGGCTTTCACTGTCTAAATTTTCATCAATCCAATTGGCTAATTTATCAAATTGAATTGCTTTAAAATCTTTGTAATTGATAGCCTTTGTATTAGGATATTTTAAATGTAATAATTCGGTTACTATTTCTTGATTATCAAAAATACCGTGTAAATATGTTCCCCAACTTTTATTTCCGTCAAAATAACCTTCTTCTTTTCCGTTTATATAATTTAGATGCTTATTTTTAGGAACAATAGTTTCTCCCATATGAATTTCATAACCTTCACAAAGTTCTTTTTTATCTTTGAAATAAAAATTACGCTGTATTGTTTGTTTAGTTTTAGAAAGTGTCGTTTCAATATCAAATAAACCTAAACCTTTTTCTGATTTAATGTTACTTTCTACAGAAAAAGGGTCGTTAATTGTTTTACCTAACATTTGATATCCGCCACAAATTCCAAGAACAGGAACGTGTTTATATTGCTCTTTAATAACAGTATCTAAATTATCTTTTTTTAAAGCGATTAAATCTTCAATAGTATTTTTTGTACCTGGAATAATAAGTACATCGGCTTTTTTTAGTTCTTCGGAATCCCTTGTAAAATATAAATTAATAAGTGGTTCTTGTTCTAATGCTTGAAAATCGGTATAATTAGACATGTAACGAAGTTTTACTACCGCAATATTTAATTTATTATCGATAGCTGTTGTAGCTCTTTTATTCAAAGCAACAGAATCTTCTTCTTCGATAATAATATCTGTAGCATACGGTAAAATTCCTAATACAGGAACATTTGTAAGTTCTTCTAACTTCTTTTTTCCTTCGATAAATAAATCAGGATCTCCTCTAAACTTATTAATTATAATACCTTTTATAAGTTTTCGCTCCCAAGGTTCAAGTAATTCAATCGTTCCATAAACGCTACCAAAAACGCCACCTTTATCAATGTCAGCGATTAAATAAACACAAGCATTTGCAGCTGCTCCCATTGGCATATTTACAATGTCTCGATGTTTTAAATTTAATTCACTGATGCTTCCTGCACCTTCCATAACAACAGGATTGTGTTTTGATGCTAATTTTTTAAACGATTTTTTAGCTTCTTCAAACAGTTGTTTTTTATTATCGCCTAAAAAATATTCTTTTGCTGTTTGATCACCAATTGGTTTTCCGTGTAAAACAATTTGCGATTTATTTAAAGAAGATGGCTTTAATAAAATAGGATTCATTTCTACAGTTGCCGAAATACCACAGGCTTCAGCTTGTACCGCTTGCGCCCTTCCAATTTCAAGATTATCAGGAGTAGAAAAACTATTTAACGACATATTTTGCGCTTTAAAAGGCGCAGGATTATATCCTTTTTGTTTTAGCCACCTACAAATTCCTGTAGTTATCCAGCTTTTACCAACATCAGAGCCTGTACCGACTAACATTATAGGGTGTAGGTTTTTCATTTTATTTTTTGAAGCACAAAAATATTGAATAAAATATAGATTTTGTTTAAATAGTAGTAGTATTATTATAGTGATTTTAGGATATTTGATAGCACAAGCGTTACGCTTACGCTAGCGGGGGTTATTCCAAAGAGGTTAAAAAACAATAATAAATAGAGTTTTTTAATAAGATGAAAAGTAATCCGCCAACGAAAAAAAGGATTCAATTACTTCGAAACTTAGATGATCTCATTGAGTATTCTTCTAGAACAGAAAAACTTCTATTAAATACTTTAACTGCCTTTTATGTTGTTAGAGAAGGTATTGAGTTCGAAACAACTAAAATGTCTAGTATAAGAGCAAAAACAGATATTAATTTCCCAATAGATATGAGTGTAAATATAAAGAGCCTGTTTAAATTTTAAATAAAGTGTGTTTTTTTTAGATATAAACATCATGCTGAATTTATTTCAGCATCACATAAAACTAAGAACTACGGCAAATTAAGGATGCGAAACTGAAATAAATTCAGTTTGACGGATTCGATTTTTTAGCGATAAAAGGTTTTTAAATGAAATTTAAACAGGCTCAAAGAATCAATTTGTAGCTTTAGGATTATTTAAATATAAGGATTTAAGTGATGATGAGTTATTGCGATATAATGAATATTTAAAATCAGTAACAAATAAGAATTATTTAAATATTCTGAATAAAGGCTATAATTTCATTTTTACAAAAATGTTTTTAGATTATAAACTTATAAAAAACTAACCGTATTTTTTAGATAAGCTATCTTTGGATTTGTTTTATTAACAATAATTCTGTATTTATTATTTATTTTATATTCAGAAGAATTGTTAATATAAACAAATCTTTTATATCTTTTATCAAGGTAAATATAGTTGAATTCAATTTTAGTAAGTGTAAAAGTCTCAGAACTTTTAACTTCTGCGGTGACTTCAATGTAATCGTTTCTATCCTTGACTACTGGCTTAGTAAGAAATATTTTGCAAATATCAGGATTAACTTTAGAGTATTTAATCTTAAAATATTCACCTTTACAAAACTCTAGACTATTATTATTAGGGTACTTATAACTTTTATTGTTAACAAAATATTCAAATTCATTTCCGTTTATTTTACTGTTATTGAATCCTACAACCTCGCATATAGTTATTTCATAATTAGAACTTAAAAGTTGTTTTTTTTCTTTTTCTAAAGAGGTTTTGTAATAGGTAAAGGCAAGAATTACAGCTATAAGAAGGAAAATTTTAATAATAGATTTCTTTTTTTCTTTTGCTGATAAGTTATCTGGCTTTATAAATTTTTTCATTTTTTTTGAAATATAAAATTTTGAAAATAGTTTTAAGACTTTGTGTAAAAGTAGTTTTTTAAAATGGTATTCCCTTGCTAGCGCGAGCATCCTGCTCGTGACGGTATGAGTAAGCGGTAATGATTATATATAAAAGGATTAGTAGTTGTGATAAAAGTATATAGATAACGAGCGAGACGCTCGCACTAGCAAAAAAGAAGTTAAAAAAAAGTGAGTAATGAGTAGAAAATATAAATTTCATAACGAATCAGGAGCATACTTTATAAGTTTTGCTACGGTATATTGGTTAGATATTTTTACTCGACAAGTTTATTTTTCTGTGTTAGAAGAAAGTATAGATTATTGCAGAAAAGAAAAAGAAATGGAAGTATTTACGTATTGTTTTATGCTGAGTCATGTTCATTTAATTTTTAGAGCAAAATAGGCTCTAAGAATCTAAAAAAATATTTAGTTTAATTTAATATTTTGTTAAAGCGGAAATTTCTAAGGAAATTTCCGCTTTTTATTTTTTACTATGAATTATAGTAAGCGATACTATCAATAATTAATTGACTATCAACTGTGCAATTAATTTTAAAATCACTGTAATCATTTAAAAGTACAAAATTGATTTCTCCACCAATATTTTTCTTATCATGTTTCATTAATTCCATAATATGAGGAATATCATCATCTAAAATAGCAACTTTACCATAAATAGCAATAATAGCTTTTTTAGCTTCTTTAAGTTTATCCGAAGGGAAATTTAAAACTTTAGAAGAAAGATATGCTTCACAAATTATACCGATTGCAATCGCTTCTCCGTGTGTTAAGTTTTCTTTATGTGCACTTTCTAAAAAGTAAGATTCTATTCCATGTCCAATAGTGTGTCCCCAGTTTAATGCCTTACGAACGCCATGTTCTTTCGGATCTTCTAAAACAACTTCGTTTTTTATTTCGATAGAACGATGAATTAAATCAACAATATTTAACTTTGGATTGTCTTTAATTTCTTTAAACAAATGAGAATCATGTGTCATTCCGTATTTGATAATCTCAGCTGTTCCTGATCTTATTTCTCTAGGAGAAAGCGTTTGTAAATATTCAGGATCTAAAACAATCAATTCAGGATTAGCAAATAATCCAATTTGATTTTTTAAAACACCTAAATCAACGCCTGTTTTACCTCCAACAGAAGCATCTACCATACTTAATAATGTTGTTGGGATATTTACAAAATCAATTCCACGTTTAAAAGTCGAGGCTACAAAACCACCTAAATCGGTAATAACACCACCACCTAAGGTAATTAATAAACTTTTTCTGTCTGCGCCTAACTCGGTCATTGCATTCCAAACACCTACGCAGGTTTCAATGTTTTTATGAACTTCACCTGCTTCAATTTGAATAACTTCAATTTTTTTGTCTGTTTCTAATAATTCTATAAATCGAGGATAACAATCAGTAAATGTATTATCATCAACTAATATAAAAAGAGAAGAGTAGTTATTAGTACGAATTAAACTTGCTAATTCTGTATAGCCTTTCTCATTAAAATGAATAAGGTATGTTGCTGCTTGAATAGAGGTCATTTTAATATTAAATTTAAAGCAAAAATAAATAGAAAAAACTAAAATATATCATTGAGTACATTTATATTTGTGTTTGAAATAAAAATAACACGACTTCCATTAATGACAATTTTTAACAACACCGAAACTGCTTTTAAATTAAAATCTGACTCAGAGTTAGAACGCGCATATTTTTTATTTAAAATGATTCAAAATCAGCCAATGGTTCGCATTGGTACAGCAGTCACTAATTTTGCTTTAAAAGCGCACTTACCTGTTGAAGGTTTAATTCGTTCAACTGTTTTTGACCATTTTTGTGGTGGAGTAACCGAAGATGACTGTTTACCTAATATTGATAAAATGTACACTAAAGGTAATGTGTATAGTGTATTAGATTATTCAGTAGAAGGTAAAGAAGCTGAAGAAAGCTTTGATGATGCTCTTAATAAAATTGTAAGAATTATTCAATTTTCAGATGAAAAAGAATCAATTCCGTATGCAGTTTTTAAACCAACAGGATTTGGACGTTTTGCTTTATATCAAAAATTAAGCGAAAAAAAGGAATTATCTGATGATGAAAAATCAGAATGGGCTAGAGTTTTAAATCGTTTTCATACTGTTTGTAAATTAGCTGTAGAAAAAGATGTTCCTTTATTAATTGATGCAGAAGAAAGTTGGATGCAAGATGCAGCTGATGATTTGATTGAAGAATTAATGGAATTGTATAATAAAGACAAAGCTATTGTTTTTAATACATTACAAATGTATCGTCATGATCGTATGGATTATTTACGTGCTTTATATCAAAGAGCTCATCAAAAAGGGTATCATATTGGTATGAAAGTAGTACGTGGTGCTTACATGGAAAAAGAACGTGAAAGAGCTGAAGAAAAAGGGTATGCTTCTCCTATCTGTAAAGACAAAGAAGCTACTGATGAAAACTATAACGAGGCTGTTCATTTTATGATGGAACATAAAAATATGGCTATTTTTGCAGGTACTCATAATGAAGAAAGTTCTTATTTATTAATGAACTTAGCTAAAGAGTATAGTATAAAACCAACTGATAAACGTATGTGGTTTGGTCAGTTATATGGTATGAGTGATCATATTAGTTTTAATTTAGCCAAAGAAGGTTATAATGTAGCGAAGTACGTTCCTTTTGGTCCTGTACGTGATGTGATGCCTTATTTAATTCGTAGAGCTGAAGAAAATACCTCTGTAGCAGGGCAAACTTCAAGAGAACTTAATTTAATAAAAATAGAAAGAAAACGTAGAAAACTGTAATGAATACAGTAGGTAAAATAAATTATTTACCTAGTAGTGTTTTATTTATATATAAAACACTAGTTTTGCAACTTTAAAAAACGACCAAGAATGCAACCAATTAGAAATATTGCTATTATAGCCCACGTTGACCACGGTAAGACAACCTTAGTTGATAAAATTATAGATCAAGCAAAAATATTAGACGATCGTAAAGAACGTACTGATTTATTGTTAGATAATAATGATTTAGAGCGTGAAAGAGGAATTACAATTCTTTCTAAAAACGTATCAGTAAACTATAAGAACACAAAAATCAACGTAATAGATACACCTGGTCACGCCGATTTCGGAGGTGAAGTAGAGCGTGTATTAAAAATGGCTGATGGTGTTTTATTATTAGTTGATGCATTTGAAGGACCTATGCCACAAACTCGTTTTGTATTAGGTAAGGCCTTAGAATTAGGTTTAACTCCTATTGTTGTAGTTAACAAAGTAGATAAAGAAAACTGTACTCCTGACATCGTTCACGAAAAAGTTTTTGACTTAATGTTTGCTTTAGAAGCTACTGAAGAGCAGTTAGATTTTACTACTGTTTACGGTTCTGCTAAGAACAACTGGATGAGTACTGACTGGAAAAATGAAACTGATAATATCGTACCTTTATTAGATGCTGTATTAGAATCTATTCCTGCTACTAAGTATAACGAAGGAACTCCTCAAATGCAAATTACTTCTTTAGATTTTTCTTCTTTTACAGGAAGAATTGCTATTGGACGTATTTTCCGTGGAGATTTAGAAGCTGGTAAAGATTACATGTTATGTAAAGCTGACGGTACTAATAAAAAAGTAAGAATTAAAGAATTACACGTATTCGAAGGAATGGGTAAAGTTCAAGTTGATAAAGTTCCTTGTGGAGATATCTGTGCTATTACAGGTATTGAAGGATTCGAAATTGGTGATACTATCGCTGATTTAGAAAACCCAGAAGCATTACCAAGAACAGAAATTGACCAGCCTACTATGAGTATGTTGTTTACAATTAACAACTCTCCTTTCTTCGGAAAAGAAGGTAAATTTGTAACTTCTCGTCATATTCGTGACCGTCTGTTTAAAGAATTAGAAAAGAATTTAGCTTTAAAAGTTGAAACTACTGATTCTGAAGATAAATTTAACGTTTTTGGACGTGGAGTATTACATTTATCTGTATTGATTGAAACAATGCGTCGTGAAGGATATGAATTACAAGTGGGAAGACCACAAGTAATTATTAAAATGGTAGATGGTAAGAAACATGAGCCAATGGAAACATTGTCTATTGATGTACCAGAAGATGTTGCTTCTAAAGCGATTAACTTAGTATCTCTTAGAAAAGGAGATATGTTAGTTATGGAGCCTAAAGGAGATTTACAACATTTAGAATTTTCTATCCCTTCTCGTGGATTAATTGGTTTAAGAAACAAGATTTTAACAGCAACTGGAGGTGCAGCAATTATTAACCACAGATTTAGTGAATATGGTCCTTATAAAGGAGACTTTACTGAAGAAGTAAAAGGAGCTATCGTTTCTGCAGCAACTGGTAAAGCTACTGCTTATGCGTTAAACCGTTTACAAGATAGAGGTAAGTTTTTTATTGATGTAAATCAAGAAATTTATGTTGGACAGGTAATTGGTGAAAACAGCAAATCTGATGAGATGGCTGTAAACTTAATTAAAGGAAAGCAATTAACAAACATGCGTAAATCTGGAACAGATGATGCTATGAAAATTGCTCCAAAAATTGATTTTTCTTTAGAGGAAAACATGGAATACATTAAAGCTGATGAGTACTTAGAAGTTACTCCATTAAGTTTACGTATGCGTAAAATTAACTTTAAAGCATAATTTTAACAAATTATATTTTAAAATTTTATATAAAAAACCACCTATTTATAGGTGGTTTTTGTTGTTTTAATAGTAACATGATTACTTTTTCTTGGAAATAACTCTTTTTCTCTTTCATTAATTGTAGTATAATCAATAGATGTCATTAAAGGGAAATTAACAGATTGTTGTAAAGAAATTACTTTTTTTCTTAAAGAAGCTTCTGAATCAAATATTCTAGCAAGGTTTGCGTGTAATTCAAATGAATTGTCTTCTTTTTCTTTTTCACTATCTAAATCAGAACGTTTTAATAATTCAATATTTTGACAAGAATTATTATCTAAAATGGTTTTTAAAATAGTTTTATCTGTTCCTCCTAATGAATGACCGATTACTAAAACATCATATCCATCTTTAAAAGCAGCTAATTGATTAAGAACTTTTCTGTAATTTTTGCTTTTTAAATAATCAAAAGTTTTAAAATATTTTAAAAAATCATTATTTTTACTAGCTTTCATTTGTTGATACATTTCGTCTGTATCATCTCCATAACCAAAAATAATATCTTCGGATAAACTATTGTGAATATGTATGTTGGAATTAATATTCGCCAAATCACGATAACAGTTTATAGTATTTGTATAATTAAAATTAATGAAAGAGATATTTTCTCTATCGATAAAATGATTTTCAAAAGAATTATTTACAGAACCACTCCATGTTGGTTTTATTTTATCGTTTAAATATTTTTTTAAGGCTTCTTTTATTTCTTGTAAATTTTTATTAAGTATGTCTAATTCTTCATTATGATTTTCTTTTGGTGAATTATAAATACCTTTTAATTCTTCATAATATGCTTGTTCTATGTCAAACCAGTTTTCAAAGGAATTTGAATATAGTTTCCCCAGTAATTTGTTAGATATTAAAAGTTTAATATAGTCATTGTTAGAATTTAAACATTGTAAAACTTCATTTATATTCTGATTAGATATATGATTTAAAAGGTTTTTAAGCCAGTCTAATTCTAATTCATTATAGCTAAATGCCACAGTAGTACCTTTATATTTAATTATATTTTTGTTTTGAACAAACTTGTTATTTAAAAAGTGCTTTTTAGAACTGTTACTATCTAAGTTTAATAACTCATCAACAATAATTTCTTCTAAATAATAATTAGCAAAATCGTTATAACTTGTTTTTAATCCGTGGGCTAAATCAAAGCCATTACCGATAATTACAATTAAATTTTTACTTTTTTTCTGTCATGAGTTTTTAAAGTAAATATATTAACTTTTTAAATTAATTTGTTTAATTTTTATTTTTCCTTGTGAGATATCAAAAAAAAACAAATATTTGCAGTAAGAATAAAGAACATGAATTTTAATCAAGTACATCATCATCATTCTCATATTTGCACTCAGGCGAACTAAAGATGTATTGACTAAAAACAACATATATTTTAAACCCGTTTGAGCAAATCAAGCGGGTTTTTTATTTTTAAAAAATAAAGTAAACTACACGTTAAAAATTTGCTCAAATTAAATTGATAAATAAAAATTAAGATGAGTAAATTAAGAATTGCAATTCAGAAATCAGGAAGATTAAACGAAGATTCATTAAGTCTTTTAAAAAATTGTGGTATTTCTATCGATAATGGAAAAGACCAATTAAAAGCCGTAGCAAGTAATTTTCCTTTAGAAGTTTTTTATCTTCGAAATGGCGATATTCCTCAATATTTAAAAGATGGTGTTGTCGATATTGCTATTATTGGTGAAAATTTATTAATTGAAAAAGGAGGAGATATTGAGTTCATTGAAAAATTAGGTTTTTCTAAGTGTAAAGTATCTTTAGCAATTCCTAAAGGTGATGAATACACAGGATTATCTTATTTTCAAGATAAGAGAATAGCAACATCATACCCGAATACAGTTCAAAATTTTCTGAAATCAAAAAATATTACTTCTCAATTACACATCATTAACGGTTCTGTTGAAATTGCTCCAAATATTGGATTGGCAGACGGTATTTGTGATATTGTATCAAGCGGATCAACTTTATTTAAAAATAATTTAAAAGAAGTAGAAGTTATTTTAAGATCGGAAGCTGTTTTAGCGGTTTCTCCGAAATTAGAAGCATCTCAAAAAGAATTATTAGATAAACTTCAATTTAGAATTCAATCAGTTTTAAAAGGAAGACGTTCGAAATATATTTTATTAAACGCGCCGAATGATAAATTAGAAAAAATCATCAATATTTTACCAGGAATGAGAAGTCCTACGGTATTACCATTGTCTGAAAAAGGATGGAGTTCTGTACACTCTGTTTTAGATAAAAATGAAGTTTGGGAAATTATAGACGAGCTTAAAAAGAATGGAGCAGAAGGTATTTTAGTATGCCCGATTGAAAAAATGGTTGTTTAAAAAGCAAAGATAACAAAATGAAGATTATACAGTATCCTCAAAGAAAAGATTGGAAACCTCTTTGTAAAAGAGCAACTTTTAACGAAAATAGTTTACAAGAAACAGTACAAGCTGTACTAAAAGATGTAAAACTTAATAAAAACGAAGCATTAACAAAATATGCAGCATTATTTGATAAAGTAGCAATTTCTTCTTTTGAAGTAACAGCTACAGAAATCGAAGAAGCTGATAAATTAGTTAGTTCGGAGTTAAAAGAAGCAATTCAATTAGCAAAAAGTAACATTGAAGTTTTTCATAATTCTCAAAAAGAGGAAGAGAAAAAAGTAGTTACTACTGCAGGTGTTACTTGTTGGCGTAAAAGTGTTGCTATCGAAAAAGTTGGTTTGTATATTCCAGGAGGATCTGCACCTTTATTTTCAACTATTTTAATGCTAGCAACTCCTGCAAAAATAGCAGGTTGTAAAGAAATCGTATTGTGTACGCCTCCAAATAAAGAAGGAAAAGTTCACCCTGCAATTTTATATACGGCGGCATTAGTTGGCGTTACCAAAATTTTTAAAGTTGGTGGAGCTCAGGCTATTGCAGCAATGGCGTACGGTACAGAAACTATTCCTAGTGTGTATAAAATATTAGGTCCAGGAAATCAGTATGTAACAAAAGCGAAAGAATTAGTTCAGCAAGAAGGGCTTTCTATTGATATGCCAGCAGGACCAAGTGAAGTTTTGGTTATTGCAGATGAAACTTCAAATGCGGCATTTGTAGCTGCTGATTTATTATCACAAGCAGAACACGGAGCAGATAGTCAAGCAGTTTTAGTAACAACTTCATTAGAAGTTTCAGAAAATGTACTTGCCGAAGTAGCGAAGCAAGTAAAAGTATTACCTAGAAGAGAAACTGCCGAAAAAGCATTAGAAAACAGTTTTGTAGTTGTTTTAAATTCTTCGGATGAAATGATTGATTTTAGTAATGTATATGCACCAGAACATTTAATTATTGCTTCTGAAAATGCATCAATATATATTGATAAAATAATTAATGCAGGTTCAGTATTTTTAGGAAATTATAGTTGTGAAAGTGCAGGTGATTACGCAAGTGGTACAAATCACACTTTACCAACAAACGGGTATGCAAAAAATTATAGTGGTGTTTCTTTAGATAGTTTTATCAAAAAAATTACTTTTCAGGAAGTAACAAAACAAGGAATAGCTACTATCGGAAAAGCAATAGAATTAATGGCAGAAGCCGAAGGTTTACAAGCACACAAAAATGCTGTTACTTTAAGATTAAAAGATATTGAAAATGTTTAATTTAGATAAAATAGTTCGCCCAAATATTCAGAAATTAAAGGCGTATTCATCAGCAAGAGATGAATTTAAAGGAACTGCAGAAGTATATTTAGATGCAAATGAAAATCCTTTTGGAGTTTTAAATAGATATCCTGATCCTAGACAAATAAAAATTAAAGAACGATTATCAGTAATTAAAAAAGTTGCTGAAAATCAAATTTTTATAGGAAATGGTAGTGATGAAGTAATTGATTTAGCATTCAGAATTTTCTGTGAACCAGGAAAAGATAAAGCCTTAACATTTTCGCCTACTTATGGTATGTACGATGTTTCTGCAGGTATTAACGATGTTGAGTTGATTAAACAACCTTTGGTAAATGATTTTCAAATAAGTTTGAACCAATTAGAACCATATTTAGATATGGAAGAGGTGAAAATTATATTTATTTGTTCGCCAAATAATCCAACAGGTAATTGTTTCGATGATGAAACGATTGAATATATATTGGAAAATTTTAATGGAGTAGTAATTATTGATGAAGCTTATATTGATTTTAGTTCAAGAGCTTCTTATAGTACTAAATTAGAGAAATATCCAAATTTAATTGTAAGCCAAACTTTTAGTAAAGCTTGGGGATTGGCAGGAGTAAGAGTTGGTGCAGCATACGCAAATTCGGAAGTTATCGATTTGTATAATAAAGTAAAACCACCTTATAATGTTAGTACTTTAAATCAAGAAGCTGTAGTAGCATCTTTAGATAATTTAGCTCAGTTTGAAATCAATAAAAACATTATTATCAACGAAAAAGAAACGTTGATAAAAGAGTTAAGCGATATTAAATTAGTTAAAAAAATATATCCTACCGAAGCTAATTTTATTCTGATAGAAGTAACGGATGCAAATGTAATTTACAATAAATTAGTAGCCGATAAAATAATTACCAGAAACAGAAATACGTTAGTAGATAACTGTTTACGAATTACGGTAGGAAGTATAGACGAAAATAAACGATTAATCACAGCATTAAAATCAATTTAATAATTATCACTTCAAAAATAAATTAACGGAGTATTTTTATTGAAAATCAGCACACGTGAAAAAAGTATTATTTATAGATAGAGACGGAACTTTAATTAAAGAACCAGCAGACGAACAAACAGATTCATTCGAAAAATTAGAGTTTTATCCGAAGGTATTTCAAGGATTAAGCAAAATAGCTAAAGAATTAGATTTCGAATTGGTTTTAGTTACAAATCAAGATGGATTAGGAACAGAAGTGTATCCAGAAGATACTTTTTGGCCTGTGCATAAATTTGTAATGCGTACATTGGCTGAAGAAGGAATTGTTTTTTCAGAAGAAATTATTGATATTACTTTTGCTAAAGATAATCAGCCTACAAGAAAACCAAATACAGGTTTGTTAACAAAGTTTTTTTCGGAAGAATATGATTTAGCAAACTCATTTGTTATTGGAGATCGTTTAACAGATGTTGAATTAGCAAAAAATTTAGGAGCAAAAGGGATTTATATAAATGATGAAACTTTTTTAGGTACTGATGAAATTACCGTTAAAAGAAGTGCATTAGATGATTTTATCGCCTTAGAAAGTAGCGATTGGAATGCTATTTATGAGTTTTTAAAGTTAGAAGAAAGAACATCTGAAATTGTTAGAAATACCAATGAAACTAAGATTGATATTAAATTAAATCTTGATGGAACTGGTAAAAGTAATATTAGTACAGGAATTTCTTTTTTCGATCATATGTTAGATCAAATTGCACGTCATGGGCAAATGGATTTAGATATTCAAGTTAAAGGAGATTTAGAAGTTGATGAACATCACACAATTGAAGACACCGCTATTGCTTTAGGTGAAGTTTTTAACAAAGCTTTAGGTAATAAATTAGGAATAGAACGTTACGGTTTTTGTTTGCCAATGGATGATTGTTTAGCGCAAGTAGCTATCGATTTTGGAGGTAGAAATTGGTTAGTTTGGGAAGCAGATTTTAAAAGAGAAATGGTAGGTAAAATGCCAACAGAAATGTTTTTTCACTTTTTTAAATCGTTTACAGATGGAGCTAGATGTAATTTAAATATTAAAGCCGAAGGTGATAATGAACATCATAAAATTGAAGCTATCTTTAAAGCATTTGCAAAAGCAATAAAAGTTTCTGTAAAAAGAGATAGTAGTAAAATGATTTTACCATCAACTAAAGGAACGCTATAATTAATATGATTGCAATTATAAAATACAATGCAGGTAATATACGCTCTGTTCAAAATGCTATTACTCGTTTAGGGTACGATAGTATTATAACAGATAACCCTGCTGAAATACAACAAGCCGATAAAGTAATTTTTCCTGGTGTTGGCGAAGCTAGTTCGGCAATGGCATATTTAAAAGAACGTAAATTAGACGAACTTTTAGTATCGCTAACCCAACCCGTATTAGGTATCTGTTTAGGATTACAACTTATGGGAATGTCTTCAGAAGAAGGAGATACAAAATGTTTAGGTATTTTTAATACGGTTACAAAAAAGTTTCCGCCTTTAGAAAAAGTACCACACATGGGATGGAATAGTTTTGCTGAAATTAAATCATCAAAAATCATCAAAAATTTAAATAGTAATGATGATGTATATTACGTACATGGATATTATGCAGAAGTTTGTGAGCAAACAATAGCAACCTGTAATTATATACAGCCATTTAGTTCAATTATGCAAAAGGATAATTTTTATGCGATGCAATTTCACCCTGAAAAATCAGCAAGTATTGGTGAAAATTTATTGAAAAACTTTTTAGAATTATAAAATAAGAAAATGAGAATTATACCTGCCATAGATATTATTGATGGAAAATGTGTACGCTTAACAAAAGGTGATTACGCAACCAAAAAAATATATAACGAAAATCCTGTTGAAGTAGCCAAAGAATTTGAAGACAACGGAATTGAGTATTTACATTTAGTAGATTTAGATGGTGCTAAATCGCAACATATTGTAAATTATAAAATATTAGAACAAATTGCAGCTAAAACTAATTTAAAAATTGATTTTGGTGGTGGATTAAAATCTGATGAAGATTTACGTATTGCTTTTGAAAACGGAGCTAGTCAAATAACTGGAGGTAGTATTGCAGTTAAAAACCCTGATGTTTTTACAGGATGGATAAACAAGTATGGTAGCGATAAAATTATTTTAGGTGCTGATTGTATCAACAGAAAAATAGCAACTCATGGTTGGTTAGAAACATCAGAAGTTGATGTTGTTGACTTTATCAAACAATATGAACAAATAGGCGTGAAAAATACTATTTGTACAGATGTTGCTAAAGATGGAATGTTACAAGGTGCTTCTGTAGATTTATATAAAGAAATTTTAAGTAAAAGCGATGTAAATTTAATTGCTAGTGGAGGTGTTGCTAGTATTGACGATTTAATAGAGTTGAAAGAAATAGGTTGTGAAGGCGCTATTTTAGGAAAAGCTATTTACGAAGGTTATATCAGCTTAAAAGAATTACAAAAGCTATGTTAAAAAAAAGAATAATACCTTGTTTAGATATTAAAAACGGAAGAACTGTAAAAGGTGTTAATTTTGTTGATATTAAAGATGCTGGTGATCCGATAGAATTAGCAAAACAATATGTAAAAGATGGCGCTGACGAATTAGTGTTTTTAGATATTACAGCTACTCTAGAAAACAGAAAAACATTAGTTGATTTAGTTGAAAAAATAGCACAAGAAATAAACATTCCTTTTACTGTTGGAGGTGGAATTAGTACTGTTGATGATGCATTAGCTTTAATAAAAGCAGGTGCAGACAAAGTGAGTATTAATTCATCGGCAGTAAAAAATCCGCAGTTAATTACCGATTTAAAAAATAGATTTGGAAGTCAGTTTGTAGTGGTTGCTATTGATACTAAACATATCGATAATCAATGGAAAGTATTTACAAAAGGAGGTACTAACGAAACTGAATTAGAAACAGTTGCTTGGGCTAAAGAAGCAGAAAAATTAGGAGCTGGTGAAATTTTACTAACTTCTATGAATAGTGATGGAACTAAGGCTGGTTTTTCAATTGATATAACGAACTCAGTGAGTAGCGCAATTAATATTCCAGTTATAGCATCAGGAGGTGCAGGTAAAGAAGTACATTTTAAAGATGTATTTACAAAAACTCAAGCTAGTGCAGGTTTAGCAGCAAGTATTTTTCATTTTGCTGAAATACCAGTACCACAACTTAAACAATATTTAAAAGAACAAAATATACCAGTACGATGAATATAGATTTTACAAAAGGAGACGGGTTAGTTCCTGTAATAATTCAGAATGATACCACATTACAAGTTTTAATGTTAGGGTATATGAATGAAGAAGCGTTCTTAAAAACAAAAGATACAAATAAAGTTACTTTTTTAGCAGAAGTAAAAGTAGGTTGTGGACAAAAGGAGAGGAGTCTGGTAACTTTTTAGCAGTAAAAGATATTCAAATCGATTGCGATAACGATACTATTTTAATAAAAGTAATACCAGCAGGACCAACGTGTCATAAAGGAACTACATCGTGTTTTGCTGATGAAACTCCAAAAGGTTTTTTATATGAATTAGAGCGTATTGTTTCTGATAGAATTGATACTGATCATCCAACTTCATATACAAATAAATTGTATAAAAGAGGAATTAATAAAGTTGCTCAAAAAGTTGGAGAAGAAGCTGTAGAGCTTGTTATTGAAGCAAAAGATAATGATGCCGATTTATTTAAAAATGAAGCTGCCGATTTATTTTATCATATTGTGATTCTTTTAAAAGCAAAAGGTTTTACGTTAAGTGAAATAGAAGCAGTTTTAAAAGAAAGAAATTAATAGTAATTATTATAATAAATAAGAAAAAGATAGCAAGTTTAAACTTGCTATCTTTTTTTTAAAACTTTATTTATTACTGAAAATGAAATCATTCAAAACTATTTTTGATTAATTAGTTCAGCTAAATTTTATTACTTATTACTAATAAACCAAAGCATATTAACTATTTTTGCAAAATGAATGAATTCCAACAATTAAAAGACACCTTAAACGAAAGCGTTTTAGATAATAATTTTGTAAAACTAACATTAAGTAAACCTATCAAAAAAAGTGATGGATTGCCAAATGTATATGTTCGTTTGGTAAAGATAAAAGGAACAGAAATGTTTCAATTTACGTATCATTATAATACAAATGATAAGGTTAAAAACTATACAGTTTCAGAAGCTATTACTGAAATAGAAATTTTATTGATGGATAACTTTAGAGCAGCAACGTTGTTTACATTATCTAAAGATTTATTGATATTTATATCTAAAAGAAAACTAGTTTCTTACCGAGTAAATGCCGCTAGTTTTAAGCATAAATTACCTGAAACACACGACAAACCAAAAGAGCGTTTAGCCGAAGCAGGAAGTTATTTACATCACTTAGGAATTACCGACAAAGAAGGAAAGGTTATTCATAAAATGGCAGATAAATATCGTCAAATTAATAAATATTTAGAAATTATTGAAGGTTTATTAAAATCTACAAAATTACCAAAACATATTAATATTGTTGATATGGGATCGGGTAAAGGCTATTTAACATTTGCTTTGTACGATTATTTAGTAAATCAAAAAAAATACAGCGCAACCGTTACAGGTATTGAGTTACGTAAAGAATTAGTAGATTATTGTAATGATGTTGCAGAGAAATCAGTATTTACTAATTTATCATTTGTAGCACAGCCAATTCAAGAATACGATAACAATAAAATTGATATTTTAATAGCATTGCACGCTTGTGATACCGCTACTGATGATGCTATTTATAAAGGTTTATCAGCAAAAGCAGAATTGATTATTTGTGCACCTTGTTGTCATAAACAAATTCGTCAGCAAGTAAAAGGAAAAGAGCAAGAAAGTCCGTTATTAAAATATGGAATTTTTAAAGAACGTCAGTTTGAAATGGTTACAGATACTATTCGTGCGTTAATTTTAGAAAAAAGTAATTATAATACAAAAGTTTTTGAATTTATAAGTAACGAACATACTCGTAAAAACGTAATGTTAGTAGCAAGTAAATCAATAAAAAAGAACGATATATCTAAAATTGATGCTAAAATAGCAGGTTTAAAAGAAGCTTATGCTATCGAAAATCATTACTTAGAAACACTTGTGTAAAATATTTATTTTGATGTTTTTATATAAAAAGCCACCAAATTGGTGGTTTTTTTAGTTTATCTATCTATGTGAAATTACATTTTTTTTAGTGATTATTATTAATATATTTTTTTATTGAATTTCTTTTTATTTTAATAAAATTGAAATTATATTTTTAGTATTGTTTTGTTGATTTTATTAGTATAATCGAAGGGTGTTTTATCTTTTTTTAAGATTAAACACTTATTTGTTAAGATATTTTTAACTATATTTAAAGAAAAATAACTAAAACCCCCGTTTTCTTTATGAAAAAATTGTCTGATGAAATTTTATGGAAATCATTAAAAGAAGGAAATTTAACTGCTTTTGAAGCACTTTTTAAAAATTATTATACTAGTTTATTTAATTATGGTTTAAAAATTTCAGGAAATAAAACAATAACAGAAGATTCTCTTCAAGATTTTTTTATGTACGTATATGAACATCGAGAAAATTTAAGTGATTTAAATAGTATTGCGCCTTATTTATTTACTTCTTATAGGCGATTTTTGATTAAAATACTTCAGAAAAATCAAAAAAATAAGTTCATCAGAAATATTAATGAAAACATTGTTGATATTCATTTTACACCTGAAGAGTTACTAACAAGTCAAGAATCTACTTCTTTTAGAAATAAAAATCTTAGTGTATCGTTAAATAAACTTCCTAAAAAACAACGAGAAGTATTATACTTAAAATATAACTGTGAACTTAAAACTCAAGAAATAGCTGATGTTATGGGGATTAACTACCAAAGTGTTGTTAATTATATTCATAAAGCTATAAAACGATTAAGAGAGGATATTCAGATTTTACAATTATTTAATTCTTAAATTTGCACTCTCAAAAAGAGTATATATTATAATTTAATTACTTATTGTAATATAAGCATGTATTTTCTATATTTAAATGATAAATAAACTATACAATAATATTGATGATTTCTTAAAAGATACCTCTTTTAAAAACTGGGCTTTAAACTCTAAATTAAGTGATGTTTCTTTTTGGCAGTATTGGTTAATTAATAATCCTGATAAAAAAGAAATTGCAGAAGAAGCAAAAGCAATTATTATAGGAATTCAATTTAAAGAAAACCTTATCTCTAAAGAAAAAGTTAATTTTGCTTGGAATGATTTTGAAGCAAAAATTTTAGAAAGAGAGCAAAAAATTAAAAAGAATACTTTTAATAAAAATAGGTGGTTAGCTATTGCTGTAAGTGTTATCCTATTTATTTCAATAGGTATTTATACATTTGTACAAAATAATATTACAAGTTATACTAGTGGATTTGGAGAAATTCTACATATAAAGCTTCAAGATGGTAGCTTGGTTACATTAAACTCTAATTCTACTATTTCTTATTCAAAAGAAACTCCCAGAGAAGTTACATTAAATGGAGAGGCTTATTTTGAAGTAGCTAAAAAGGAAACAACAAATGCGAAATTTTGGGTGTTTACTAATGATTTAAAAGTTGAAGTATATGGTACTAAGTTTAATGTGAAATCTAATACTGATAAAACGCAAGTTTTTTTAGAAGAAGGTAACATTTGGTTAGCTTTAAAAAATGGTACTGCTAAAAAAATGATTCCAGGTGATTTAGTTTCTTTTTCTGTAAATGAAGATAAAATTTTAGAAAATCGCTCAAAAGTATTAGCGACTGAAAATACTTCATGGAAAACAGGTATACTAACTTTTAATAATGCAACTCTATCTAAAGTATTTAAAAAAGTTTCTGAAGCCTATGGTTATGAAGTTGTTTTTAAGAATACTGATCTTAAAAATATATTAATCTCAGGAGCAATACCAACAAGTAATTTAGAAATTTGTTTAAAAGCGATAGAAAAATCGGTAAATGTTATAATTACAAAAGAAAACACTAAATTAGTTGTTTCAAAAAAGTAATTTTATATTCTATCAAACAATTAAGTTATTTTAAAAATCGTTTATTAGTAAACATAATCCTTTTTGGGTTTTTATGTTTTTCCTTGACACTCTTAAGTCAAAATAAAAAAAATACCCAAAAAAATAATATTTCGTTATCTTACCTACTAGCAGACTTAAGTGAAAAATATGCGCTACATTTTACATATAATCCAACAATTATAAAGGGTATTACTATTGATAAATCAAAATTTAAAAACCTTTCTTTAAAAAAAACCTTTCGTCTTTTAAAAAAAATAACATATTTAAATATTGATGCACTAGGTAATAATTATTACGTTATTTACAGTAATACATCCAGAAAAACACCTAAAAAAAAACCTGATTTAATATCAACAAAAAAGAAAATAGAACATACATTTATTAGTGGAGTTGTCTTCAATGAACATTACAGTCCTTTAAAAGGTGCTAGTATTATAGAAAGTCAAACAAATAACGGTACAAGTTCTTCTTCTAATGGTTCTTTTAAATTAAGATTGAAAAAGAATCAACCTATAATAATAGCTCATATTGGCTATAAACCACAAACGGTTATACCTTCAGATAAAAAAACAATTATCATATTAGAATGTTTACATCTTGATGAGGTTTTGATAATTGGTTCTCGTAATAATTTAAGAGCAAAAAAAGATGCTGTAACTGCAATTGATATTATCCATTTAAATAAAATAGCATTAAAGAGTAGTTTGTTAGAGGTTAATCAATTTTTACAATATAACATGCCATCTTTTAATGCGACTAAACAATCTGGAGCTGATGGTGCTGATCATATTGTTCCTGTAACTTATAGAGGTTTAGGTCCTGATCAAACATTGGTGTTAGTCAATGGAAAAAGAAGACATCAGGCTTCGCTTGTTAATTTACAAGGAACAAGAGGTAGAGGAAATTCAGGTACAGATTTGAATACGATACCAATATCAGCCATTAAAAGAATTGAAATTTTAAAAGATGGAGCTTCGGCTCAATATGGTTCTGATGCTATTGCAGGTGTTATAAATATAATTTTAAAAAATAATAAAAATTCATTAAAAGTAAATACAACACTTGGTTTTAATAATGCTACGATTAATACAAGTTCTAAAAATAATAGTGTTGATGGCTTTACTTATAAAGTAGATGTTAATTATGGTACTAAAATATTTAAAAAAGGATTTTTAAATGTTTCAACAGATTTTTTATCTAAAGATCATACTTGTAGATTAGGTACTGATGTTAGAGAGCAGTATGGAGATGTAAAAACAAAAAATATAAGTACTTTTTTTAATTCAGAAATTCCTATTTCTAAAAAAACAACATTATATGCTAATGGTGGATATAATTTTAAAGACACACAAGCTTATGCATTTTCAAGAAAAAAAATAGCGAAAGAAATGTAATAGCGATTTATCCTGAGGGGTTTAATCCTATAATAACTTCTCATATTTCTGATGTATCTTTTTCAGCAGGATTAAAATCAACCTATAAAAAATGGGATATCGATTTTAATAATACCTTTGGAATTAATAATTTTCATTATTTTATTAAAAATAGCTTAAACGCTACGTTGTTAGAAAAATCTCCAACAACGTTTGATGCAGGTGGGCATTTATTAAGTCAGAATACTACTAGTATTGATTTTTCTAAAAATTTTACTGATTTTTTTAAAGGAGTAAATATTGCTTTAGGAGCAGAATATAGATTAGAAAATTACGAAATATTCTCAGGCGAAGAAGCCTCGTATGCATCATATAATATAAAAGGTGATGTTGTAAATAATTTTACACGAGCTAATTTAGTAACTTTAGATGGTAAAATAAGACCTGGAGCTTCACAAGGTTTTCCAGGATATTCTCCCAAAAATGAACTTAAAAAAAAACGTACTAATTTAAGCTTTTATATAGATACCGAATTTGATTTCACAAAAAAATGGATGCTTGCTACAGCTTTAAGGTATGAAAATTATAGTGATTTTGGGTGTAGAATAAACTATAAACTAGCAACAAGATTAAAATTGCTTCCTATACTTAATTTAAGAACTTCTTTTAGTACAGGTTTTAGGGCTCCTTCGTTAGCTCAGGCTTATTATAATTTTAGTTTTACAAATTATGTTGGAAATCAATTGGTTGAATCTTTGCTTATTGCAAATAACAATCCTATTACAGGTAAATTTGGTATTGGTAAATTAAAAGAAGAAATTACTAAAAATATTAGTATCGGAATTACTTATAACCCTAAACATAATTTTGCAATTAATCTTGATACTTACTTTATTTCAATAAAAGATAGAATTATATTGAGCGGTAATTTTAATACTGATGATTTAAATTTACGTGCCGAAAATGTACAATTCTTTGCTAATGGAGTAAATACTACTACATGTGGTTTGGATATTAAAGTAAAATGGTTTAAGAAATTTAATAAGTCTAAGTTTTCAATAGATTTATTTGGAAATGTAAATTCGATGAAAATAGATGAAATAAAACATAAAAATCTTGATGAAGAAACTTTTTTTGGTATTCGAGAACGTCATTTTTTATTAGCATCTGCGCCTAAGAATAAATTTAGTTTGAATTTTAATTATCAAAAAGAAAAATTTAATGCAAATGTAAATGTTACTCGATTTAGTGGTGTTGAATTAATTGACTGGGAAATGAATAAAGATATTTATCATCCAAAATATACCGTTGATGTACAGTTGGGATATCATATTTTTAAAAATATAATTTTTCAAATAGGCGCTACAAACCTTTTTAACGCTTACCCAACTATGCAAGATAAATATACTGATAGTGGAGGTGTATGGGATTCAACACAAATGGGAACTAATGGTGCTTTTTATTATTCTAAACTTCAATTTTCTTTTTAAAAAATAGTATAGTTTTAGAACTATAAAAAGAATTAGAAGCAATTTCCCGCTTTCCGCACTCGCTTTTTTTGTTTTTGAAAAGAAAAACAAAAAAGAGCTCAAACAATTGCTTCAATCGGGGCTAGGCATTCTTACTTTTTTAAAAAAAACAGTTATATAGTTTTTTATTTTTATCTTCTAAAGAAACAAGAAGAAGCTTTAAAAAACAGCTTAATTTTAAATAAAATATATCAAAATTAAAATTTATCGAACAAACGCTTCTAAAAAATCATAGTCCTAACAACTAAATTATTATATTTGTAGCTCTAAAAATGAAGCCGATCATGTTTAATAATTTAAGTGAAAAGTTAGATAAAGCGTTACATACGCTTAAAGGACACGGGAAAATTACAGAAGTTAATGTTGCTGAAACACTAAAAGAAGTTCGTAGAGCTTTATTAGATGCCGATGTTAACTTTAAAATTGCGAAAGACTTTACTAAAAGAGTACAACAAAAAGCCATAGGACAAGACGTATTAACAACGTTAAACCCAGGGCAATTAATGGTTAAATTAGTTAAAGATGAATTGACTGATTTAATGGGTGGTGACACTGTTGGTATTAATTTAGGTGGTTCAATGAGTGTTATCCTAATGTCTGGTTTACAGGGGTCTGGTAAAACTACTTTTTCAGGAAAATTAGCGAACTTCTTAAAAACTAAAAAATCGAAAGAAGTATTATTAGTTGGTTGTGATGTTTATCGTCCTGCGGCTATTAATCAGTTACAAGTTGTTGGAGAACAAATTGGTGTTGAAGTGTATGCGGAAGTAGACAATAAAAACCCAATTGAAATTTCTGAAAATGCAATTAAGCGTACAAAGGCAACGGGTAAAAATGTAGTTATTATTGATACTGCTGGTCGTTTAGCTGTTGATCAGGAAATGATGGATGAAATTTCAAACATTCATAAAGCTATAAATCCTCAAGAAACATTATTTGTTGTAGATTCTATGACAGGTCAAGATGCTGTAAATACGGCAAAGGCTTTTAATGATATTTTAAATTTTGACGGTGTTGTACTTACCAAATTAGATGGTGATACACGTGGTGGAGCTGCGTTATCTATTAAATCAGTTGTTAATAAACCTATTAAGTTTATTGGTACTGGTGAAAAGATGGATGCAATTGATATTTTTCACCCAGATCGTATGGCAGATCGTATTTTAGGAATGGGAGATGTTATCTCATTAGTAGAACGTGCCCAAGAACAATACGATGAAGACGAAGCTAGAAAACTTCAGAAAAAAATTGCAAAAGATCAATTTGGTTTTGATGACTTTTTAAGTCAAATTCAACAAATCAAAAAGATGGGTAGCATGAAAGATTTAGTAGGAATGATTCCTGGTGCTGGTAAAGCCTTAAAAGATGTTGAAATTGATGAAGGTGCTTTTACAGGTATTGAAGCAATTATACAATCGATGACTCCGTTTGAAAGAAGTAATCCTGCTTCTATTGATGCAAATCGTAAAAAACGAATTGCAAAAGGTTCTGGTACATCAATACAAGAAATTAATCAGTTGATGAAGCAATTCAATCAAATGAGTAAAATGATGAAGATGATGCAAGGCGGTGGCGGAAAAAAAATGATGCAAATGATGCAAAACATGAAATAGCAACAAAGAGAAGCTTTTGCTTCTCTTTTTCTTTACATATAATTATTAACAACAACACAGTACAAAATGATTTTACTAGACGGTAAAAAAACATCAGCAGATATTAAAGAAGAAATTGCTATTGATGTATTAGATTTAAAAAATCAGGATAAAAAAACACCTCATTTAGCAGCTGTTATAGTTGGTAATGATGGTGCAAGTTTAACCTACGTTAATGCAAAAGTAAAAGCTTGTGATAGAGTAGGTTTTGAATCATCTTTAATTAGATTGCCTGAAAGTACCACTGAAAAAGAATTATTAAATGAAATAGCTATATTAAACATTGATAATGATATTGATGGTTTTATAGTACAATTACCTTTACCTAGTCATATTAATGAACAAAAGGTTTTAATGGCAATAAACCCAGACAAAGATGTTGATGGTTTTCATCCAATGAATGTTGGTAAAATGGCTTTAAATTTACCTACTTTTATTTCGGCAACACCTTACGGAATTTTAGAATTATTAGATCGTTACAAAGTAGAAACTTCTGGTAAACACGTAGTTGTTATTGGTCGTAGCCATATTGTAGGTAGCCCAATGAGTATTTTATTAGGACAAAAAAGAAAAGTAGGTAATGCTACGGTAACTTTAACACATAGTAGAACTAAAAATTTAAAAGAAATTACCTTACAGGCTGATATTATTATCGCTGCAATAGGAATTCCTGAATTTTTAAAAGCAGATATGGTTAAAGAAGATGTAACTGTTATTGATGTAGGTATTACTCGTATTGCCGATTCATCTAAGAAAAATGGTTTCCGTTTAGTTGGTGATGTTGATTTTAATGAAGTTGCTCCAAAATCAGCTTTTATAACACCTGTTCCGGGAGGAGTTGGTCCAATGACAATAGCAATGTTATTAAAAAATACATTATTAGCTTCTAAAAGAAATAATCAATAATATTTTTTTAAAATATTACATATAGTAAAAATCACTTTACAAAAAATGTAAAGTGATTTTTTATAAATAAAATACTTTTTTTAATAAAATGTAAACAGTACAAAATAAACATTTAAAATTTAAAGCAAAAAAAGTATATTTGTACGCAAATTTTCAATAAATAGATAGAATGAAAGCAGGAATTGTAGGGTTACCAAATGTTGGAAAATCAACGTTATTTAATTGTTTATCAAATGCAAAAGCACAAAGTGCAAACTTTCCTTTTTGTACTATTGAGCCAAATGTTGGTGTTGTAAATGTACCAGATAAAAGAATTCAGGTTCTAGAAGGTATGGTAAACCCTGAGAGAGTAATGCCTGCAACAGTTGAGATTGTTGATATTGCTGGTTTAGTTAAAGGGGCGAGTAAAGGTGAAGGATTAGGTAATCAGTTTTTAGCAAATATTAGAGAAACAGACGCTATTATTCACGTATTACGTTGTTTTGACAATGATAATATTATTCATGTTGATGCTTCTGTAGATCCTATTAGAGATAAAGAAACTATCGATATTGAGTTACAATTAAAAGATTTAGAAACTGTTCAAAAACGTTTAGAGCGTGTAAAAAGAACGGCTAAAACTGGTAATAAAGAAGCTCAAATAGAATTAGAAATTTTATTAAAAGTTGAAGAAACTTTATTACAAGGTGTTTCAGTAAGAGCAATTGATTTTTCAGAAAAAGATCAAGAAATTGTTGATACATTACAATTTATTACATCAAAACCTGTATTATATGTTTGTAATGTTGACGAAGGTGCGGCTGTAAACGGTAATGATTATGTTACTAAAGTAAGAGAAGCGGTAAAAGATGAAAATGCAGAAGTGATTGTATTGGCGGTAGGTACTGAAGCTGATATTACTGAATTAGACGATTACGAAGAACGTGAAATGTTTTTAGCCGATATAGGTTTAACAGAAGCTGGTTCAGCTGTTTTAATTAGAGCTGCTTATAAATTATTAAACTTACAAACTTATTTTACCGTAGGTGTAAAAGAAGTAAGAGCTTGGACTATTAATATTGGAGATACTGCACCACAAGCTGCTGGGGTTATTCATACCGATTTTGAAAAAGGATTTATTCGTGCTGAGGTAACAAAGTATGAAGATTATACTACCTTAGGAGGTGAACAAAAAGTAAAAGAAGCAGGTAAATTAGGCGTAGAAGGAAAAGAATATATCGTACAAGATGGTGATATTATGAATTTCAGATTTAACGTTTAATATATTTATTAGGGCGTTCGGGCGGGCTTTCACTACTCGCTTTTTTTATTTTTTAAGAAAAATAAAAAAGAGCTCAAACAAGCCGTTCAATCCCTAACGCAAAATAAAAAACAAAGCAAACGTTGTAGATTTTTCTACAGCGTTTTTTTGTACCTTTCAATTAATTATCAAACTAAATTATCAAGAATAAAAAATACTGATGCAAGTAGAAAAATCAACACTTCAATTTTTAAAAGCCTTAAAAGAAAATAATAATCGTGAGTGGTTTACTGAGCAAAAAACAACTTTTGTTGAGGTTCAAAATAAAGCCAAAGATTTTTATGGACATATAAGAGCCGATTTAGAATTAGATGATAGTATTGATAAATTTAAGTTGTTTCGTATTTATAGAGATGTTCGTTTTTCGAAAGATAAAACGCCATATCAACCACATTTTGCGGGTTCATTTTCTCGAAAAGGAAATCATTTAAGAGGCGGTTATTATTTAAGAATTCGTCCAGGAGGCGAAAGTTTTTTAGCAGGTGGTTTTTGGGAACCAAATAAAGAAGATTTACTTCGTATTAGAAAAGAAATTGAAATGGATGCTTCTGAATTTAGAGCTATTTTAAATAATCCTGAGTTTGTTAAAAATTTTGGAAATAAATTTGAAGGTGCTGAATTAAAATCTGCACCAAGAGGATTTGATAAAAATCATCCTGATATAGATTTATTACGAAAAAAAGGATTTATAGCTGTTCGTAATTTTACAGATAAAGAAGTATTATCTAAAGATTTTTTATCAGAAATAAATACATCTTATAAAGCTTTACGACCTTTTTTTGATTTTATGAGTGAGATTTTAACCACCAATTTAAATGGCGAAAGTTTAATTTAAACTACGCTTAATTTCTCTGTTTAAGTATAAAAAAGTAACTAAGGTTGCTAAAAAATCGGCAATAGGAAAAGACATCCAAACACCATCTATTCCATAAAATTTAGGTAAAATATAAACTAACGGAATTAATAAAAAACCTTGTTTTAAAAGTGTTAGTAGTAATGCTGGCAATGCTTTTCCAGCTGCTTGAAAATAAGCCGAACCAATTAATTGTGTGGTAATTACAGGAGTTGCTAAAAAAGCGATTATTAAAGCATCCGAAGTAAGATTTATAAGTTTTTTATCATTAGTAAAAAGTCCTATTAACTCCGAAGGAAATACCATAATTATAATAAAAATAAATGTAGCGATTACTGTACCAAATAAAATTGCTGTTTTTATAGATTCTTTGACTCTTTTTGAATCATTTGCTCCGTAATTATAACCTGCAATGGGTAAAAATCCCTGAGTAACTCCAAGTACAGGAAATAAGGCAAATAACATTATTCTATTTATAATTCCATAAACGGCAATAGATATTTCTCCACCATATTTAAATAATGTATAGTTTAATATGATAATTAAAATACTGATAGTTCCTTGTCTAATAATTGTAATTCCTCCGAGTGAAATAATTTCTTTTAAAATAGATAAATCAATTTGAAAATATTTCGGAATAATTTTTAAGTCGGTATTTTTTGATAAAAAGAACCATAAAATAAAAAGTCCACTTACTCCGTATGAAATAGAAGTTGCTAATCCTGCTCCAAACATTCCTAAATTTAGAAATTTTATAAAAATAACATCTAATAAAATATTAGCTATTGCAGGTAATATCATTGTAAACATTGCGTAATTTGGTTTTCCAACAGCTCTAATAACAGGGTTTCCCATCATGGCAAAAGCTAAGAAAGGAACTCCCCAGATAATAACTCGAAAATATTCTGTAGCAGGAATTACAATACTTCCTTTTGCACCAAATAATTGTAAAATAGGAAAACAAAAAAAAGTTCCCATCCCAACAAATAATACAGACAAACCAACTGTTAAAGTAATTTGATTTCCAAGGACTTTAAAAGCTTTTGAAGTATTTCCTTTTCCTAATGATCTAGAAATGATAGAACTTCCTCCAATACCAATTCCCATTCCTATAGATGAAATTAAAAAAGCAATCGGTAAAACGACAGTAATAGCCGCAATAGCCATTACACTAATCCAACGACCAACAAAAATAGTATCAACAATCATATTTAATGACATCACCAAAATTCCTATAGAAGCAGGTATTGCTTGTTTTAGTAATAGTTTACTTATTTTTTCGGCACCAAAATTGCTTGTTGTTTTATTCATAGATTATTTTAAAGATCCGAATATCCGTAATATTATGTTATTGTAATAAAATCAGCGGTATATTTAAGTAATAATTAACATCATTCGTGTAATTTTGTGGCATGAATTTTTACGAAAAAAAATATATCGTTACACGTAGCGAAATTGACGAATACCAACATGTAAATAATGTGGTATATGTGCAATGGATGCAAGAAGTATCTACAGCACATTGGTTATTATTAATAAAAGATGTTCCTAAACCAGATTATGTTTGGTTTGTAATTCGACATGAAATAGATTATAAAAAACAAGGAGTTTTAGGTGATGAAATAACAGTGAAAACATGGGTTGGTGAAACAGAAGGAATACGCTCTATTCGTCATTTTGAAATGCATAAAGGTTCGGATTTATTAGTGAAATCACAAACATCTTTCTGCTTGTTAGATGCAGCGACACAAAAACCAAAAAGAATAACTAAAGAAGTAACAAACTTACTTTTAGGAAAAAAATAAGCAATATATTTGCACATTATATATAGAAATAATGACAACATTTACAGGGTTAGGAGTACAAAAAGAATATGTTCAAGGACTTAAGGAATTAGGAATTACAAAACCTACCGAAGTACAAGAAACAGCAATACCTTATTTATTGCAAAATAATGCTGATTTTATTGGATTAGCACAAACAGGTACTGGTAAAACTGCTGCATATGGATTGCCTGTTTTACATAAAATAGATGCATCAAAAGATACTGTTCAAGCATTAATTTTATCGCCAACAAGAGAATTGGTTCAGCAAATAAAAAAACAACTTTTTAAGTTTACCAAATATGTAGATGATAAAATTTTTATAGAAGCTGTTTACGGTGGAGAAAAAATTGATCGTCAAATAAATAATTTAAAAAGAACAACGCACGTAATTGTTGCTACTCCAGGGCGTTTAATCGATTTAATAGAAAGAGGTGAAGTAAATTTAAAAGATATTCAAACTTTAGTACTTGATGAAGCAGATGAAATGCTAAGTATGGGGTTCAAATTAGATTTAAATCGTATTTTAAAATATACTTCAGGAACTAGAAAAACTTGGTTGTTTTCTGCAACAATGCCAGAAGAAATAAGAAATATTGTCAAAAAATATATGGATCCATCAGCAAAACAAGTTGAGGTGAATAAAAATACTTTGGTAAATGCAAATATTACACATCAGTTTATACAAACTACTATTCCTGAAAAAGTAGATGTAATTGTAAAGTTTTTAGAAAAAAGAGATGCTGAAAGAGGAATTATTTTTGCAAGAACTAAAGCAGGAGCTCAAAAAATAACCAGAGAATTAAAAGAAGAAGGTTTTTCTGTAGAAGCTTTAGAAGGAGACATGCAACAAAGAGATCGTGAGAAAGTAATGCGTGCTTTTAAAAATGAAAGTCTTCAAATTTTAGTTTCTACCGATGTTGCAGCAAGAGGTATTGATGTAAAAGGTTTAGGATTTGTAGTACATCATCAATTACCAGAGCAATTAGAATATTATACACACAGAAGTGGAAGAACTGCAAGAGCAGGTAAAAAAGGCGTTTCATTAGTATTAATTTTAAATAACGAAAAAAATAATATTAAAGACGTTGAAAGAACATTACAAATAAAATTTTCAGAAATAAATATCTAAGTGAATATTATCTACGCCCTTGATATTGCAGGAACATTTGCATTTGCCATTAGTGGTGCATTAGTTGCAATTAAAAAAAAATTTGATGTATTTGGAGTTATTATTATTGCCTTTGTTACTGCCGTAGGTGGTGGTATGATACGAGATGTTTTAATTAATGCACATCCTATAAATTGGATTAGTGATCTTAATTATATTTGGACAATTTTAACTGCTGTTGGTTTTACTTTTTTGTTCAGAAGTAAAATAGCACCATTTCGTAAAACAATGTTTTTGTTTGATACAATTGGTATTAGTGTATTTACTTTGTTAGGCTTAGAAAAAGGCTTAGCTTATGATTTACATCCTTTTGTAGCGTTAATTATGGGAATGGTTTCGGCTGTTTTTGGTGGTGTACTTAGAGATGTACTTACTCGAAAAGTTCCTTTAATATTTAAAAAAGAAATTTATGCTTTGGCTTGTTTAGCAGGTGGAGTAGTGTATCTTATTTTAGCAGAATTTAATATAAATAAAGACCTTCAATTTGTAGTACCTACATTTGTTGTTTTTTTAATAAGGTCAATTGTTGTTAAATACAAGTTAGAATTACCAAAGATAAAAATTGATGCACTAGGTGAACGTAGTTAAATAAATATGAAAATAACGGAAATTGTAGCTTTAAAAAAATAAAAAAATGAAAAAGGAAATTACTGTAGCACTTTTATTATCAATAGGATTATATAGTTTTTCACAAGATAAAAAATTACCAGCTGGTTGGGATATTGTTTCTTTAGATGATAAACCAGCTTATATGAACTTAATTACAGGAACTATTTCTAGAACATACCCTAGAAAACCTGCTCTAATAAAGCCTCTAGAAAAACAAAAATTTGATTCAACAATTACTCACACAGTAAAAAAAGGAGAAACATTAAGTGTGATTTCAAGAAAGTATGATTTGAAATTATCAAGATTATATAGGTTAAATAGCATGACTAATTTTGATACATTAAAAATTGGTCAAGAAATTGTAATTGGATATGGGCAAAGTGAAGCAGAAAAAATTGCTTTTTTTAATAAGAAAACAAAAATTAATACTAAAAAACCTCAAACTCAAACCAAAGCTGTTTTAAATAAGCAATACGAAAAACGTTTTGCATTGATTGTTGAAAAAGATACTGATATTAAAAGTGAAAATAAAGTAACTAATAAATATCATATTGTAACAGAGAGTGAAACTTTATATGGTATTTCTGTACACTATAAATTATCTATAGATAAATTGAAAATACTAAATAAGTTAAAGGATAATACTATATTTTTAGGGCAAAAATTAATAGTTAAATAAGTGTCAAACAAAAAAAAACGTTAAACTCATTTTATTTTGTAACGATTAATAGTCAAAACCGTCATATATCATAGAATCATAATGTTTAGTGATTTTTTAGTTTTTAATAGTTGATAAAAAAAGCTCGGAATTTTTAAATTCCGAGCTTTTTAATTTCATTTAATAGTTATTATTTTTTGACTAATTGAGCCATATAAAAACCATCGAACCCAAATTCAGCGAGCCAATACTTTATAATCTTTAACTAAGGTAAAATCTTTACCATCTTCAGATGCTAAAAATATTTCAACTTGTTCTTGATTTTCAGAAGGTAAAACAGAACATGTAGCGTATACTAATTTACCACCTGGTTTAACCATCCTTGAGTATCTTTGTAAAACATCTTGCTGAATTTCTTTAATATTATCGATGAATTCAGGCTGTAACTTCCATTTACTATCAGGATTTCTACGTAAAACACCTAAACCAGAACAAGGAGCATCAATTAAAACTCTATCAGCTTTACCGTATAATTTTTTAATTACTTTGGTAGAATCTATAACTTTTAAATCGATATTACTAATACCATTTCTACGTGCTCTAACTTTTAATTTACGTAATTTACTTTCGTAAATATCCGTAGCTACAATTTGCCCTTTATTTTTCATTAAAGCAGCTAAATGTAATGTTTTACCACCTGCACCAGCACAAGTATCAATTACTTTCATACCAGGAGCAACATCTAAATAAGCTGCTACTAATTGAGAAGAAGCATCTTGTACTTCAAAAAATCCTTTATGAAATGCTTCTGTTTTAAAAACATTAGCACGTTCTACTAAACGTAGAGCATCGTCACAACCGTTTACAAATTCGGTTTCAATACCTTCTTGTTGTAAATCTTTTTGTAAATGTTCTTTTGTTACATTTAATGTATTTGTACGTAAAATAACATCAGCTCTTTTGTTTAAGGCTGCCATTTCTTTAGTCCAAACAGTTTCACCTAACTCTTTAACACCTAATTCATCAATCCAATCAGGAATAGATTCTCTGTATTTTCTAATTTGAGAAAGTTCATCAAATTTTCCTTTAATTCTTCTAGTTGGTGTTTCTTCAATCTGATTCCAATCAGGTAATTTAATTCCTTTTAACACACACCATACTACTAATAAACGCCATAAATCGGGTCTTGAATATGGAGTTTTTACATCCGCAATTTCAGCGTATAAACGTTTCCAGCGTACGATGTCATAGATAGTTTCAGCAACAAATTTTCTGTCACGTGCTCCCCATCTTTTATCTCTTTTTAATGCCTTTTCAACAGCTTTATCTGCATATACGTCATCATTAAAAACGTCACGTAAACTATCAATAACTGCGTAAACTAAATTTCTATGTAATCTCATTTGGTGAATTTATGGGTACAAAGATAGTGGATTTTAATGTCTTTTTGTATTTTCGTATTTAATGAATTTAAATCATCCGATAACATATATAAAAGGCGTTAGTGTAGCCAGAGCAGAATTGTTGTTTACCGAGTTAGGTATTAAAAGTTGTAATGATATTCTACATTTTTTTCCGTTTCGTTATATTGATAAAACTCAGTTTTATACAATTAATGAATTAACTCAAAATACGGCTGAAGTTCAGGTGGTTGGTAAGATAAAAGCAGTTAAAGAAATAACTCAACAAAGAGGAAGTAGGCTAGTAGCTACCTTTTATGATGGAACAGGTACTTTAGATTTAGTATGGTTTAAAGGTGCTAAATGGATAAAAAATAGTTTAAAAACAGATGTTCCGTATGTGATTTATGGAAAATTAAATTGGTATAATGGTGTTGCAAATATGCCACATCCAGAAATGGAAACTGTAAAAGAATATAAAAGTAAGCCTCAAACGGCAATGCAACCTGTATATCCAGCTACAGAAAAATTAGCTAATAAAGGAATTACAAATAAAATACTTCGAGGATTTATTCAGAATTTATTTGAACAATTTTTTGATATCATAGAAGAAACACTTCCTGATTATCTTTTAAAAGAACATCAATTATTAGATAAAAAAGAATCATTATTTAATATTCATTTTCCTAAAAGTCAAGAATTATTAGCAAAAGCACAATATCGATTAAAATTTGAAGAATTATTTTTTATTCAAATTCAATTATTACAGAAAAAACTCATCAGAAAATCAAAAATAAAAGGCTATGTTTTTGAAAAAGTAGGCGAATATTTTACCGATTTTTATACGAATCATTTACCTTTCGAATTAACCAACGCACAGAAAAGAGTTTTAAAAGAAATCAGAAAAGATATTGGTTCTACTGCACATATGAATCGTTTATTACAAGGCGATGTAGGTTCTGGTAAAACAATTGTGGCATTATTAAGTATGTTAATTGCTATTGGTAACGGGTATCAGGCAACTATTATGGCACCAACCGAAATTTTAGCAATTCAGCATTATAACGGAATTGTTGAGTTATTAGAAGGAACAACTATCAAAGTTGAATTATTAACAGGTTCAACTCGAATTAAAAAAAGACGTGAAATTCATACAGGTTTAGAAGACGCATCGGTACATATTTTAGTAGGAACACATGCTGTTTTAGAAGATAAAGTCCGTTTTAGAAACTTAGGATTAGCTATTATTGATGAGCAACATCGTTTTGGAGTTGCACAACGTTCTAAATTATGGCAGAAAAATCAAGCGCCAGCATCTCTTGATAAAAAAGGAGTAATTCTTCTTGAAAAATATAAAACTGAACATCCGAAGATATATAAGTTACATAAAGAAATAGCTTTAAAACGTAAAAATAAAACATCTAAAGAAGAAAGAGTTTTATGGGATGTTTTAAGTACGATATCAACTACATCTAAATTTATAAGATATTATATTATTGATGAGTTTCTTATTGATTTTATCTGTCTAGAAAAAAAACTGATTATAGAAGTTAATGGAAAATATCATACAACCGAAGTACAGCAAGAAGCAATTAATTTGCGTACTGAAGTTTTAACAGCATTTGGTTATAAAGTTGTTCGTTTAAATGAAAATCAAATAATAAATACATTAGAAAAAACAATTGCAAGAATTATTGCCACTTTAAAAATTCTTCCTACTATTATTGTTCAAAAGTCTGTTCCGCCACACGTTTTGGTAATGACTGCAACGCCAATTCCACGAACTTTAGCAATGTCGGTTTATGGTGATTTAGATATTTCTGTTATTGATGAATTACCTCCAGGACGTAAGGAAATTAAAACTGTACATCGTTATGATAGCAATCGTTTATCTGTTTTTAAGTTTTTAAAAGATGAAATAGATAAAGGTCGTCAGGCATATGTAGTGTATCCGTTAATTGAAGAATCTGAAGCGATGGATTATAAAGATTTAATGGATGGTTACGAGAGTATTTCGAGAGATTTTCCATCGCCAAAATATCAAATAAGTATTGTACGTGGAAAAATGAAACCTGCGGATAAAGAATTTGAAATGAATCGTTTTATAAAAGGTGAAACCCAAATAATGGTAGCAACTACGGTAATTGAAGTTGGTGTAAATGTACCAAATGCATCAGTAATGGTTATTGAAAGTGCCGAGCGTTTTGGTTTGAGTCAATTACATCAATTACGAGGTAGAGTTGGACGTGGAGCATCACAAAGTTATTGTATTTTATTATCGAGCTTTAAATTGTCATCCGATAGTAAAACAAGATTACAAACCATGGTTGATACTACTGATGGTTTTAAAATTGCTGAGGTAGATTTAAAACTTCGTGGTCCTGGAAATATTATGGGAACGCAACAAAGTGGTGTACTAAATCTTAAAATTGCCGACGTAGTAAAAGATACTGCTATTTTACAAAAAGCCCGCCAAACGGCAATTAATGTGTTAGAAGAAGATGCTAGTTTTTCTAATCCTAAAAATGCTAGTCTATTAAAAGTGTATTCTCAAATACAAAAAACAAGCGGGCTTTGGAGTAATATTAGTTAGAATTTGATAGCGTAATTTTAATTTATTGTCTATTTTTTAATCATTTTGTAGTTTGATATAAATTAAATATAAGCAAGAAAAAAGGAATAACCCAAATACTAATTTTATCTTTTTCCTTAATGAAAAAAAATACTAAAAATAGTACTAACAAAACCATATTTGCTATTATAAAAAAGAATGTTTCTACAGATATCATAGTATGAGCGTGTGCAGGAGTATCAAAAATATAATATAAAACTTAATAATTGAATAATAGAAAAGGCTATTGGAATTTTGTTTTTATTTAAAATCATTAATTATATCTTGTAAAATAGTTATTTTACTTTTTTTGTTATAAATTATGTTCAATAGATAAAATTAATAGGTTTTTAATAAAGTAAACAATAATTTTACCTAATGATTATATATCAATAAAAGGTACACAATTTAAGTATAAATAATTACATAACTAGAAGTAAAAATAAAAGAACCCCCTTAATTTAAATGAAAATGAAATTAACAAAACTTAATTTAAAAATGTATACTTGCTTTTTTTTAATAGCAATGTTATTTAGTAATTGTAGCTCTAAAGATGATGAAACCCCAGATTTAGTTGACATACCAGGAGGGGAACCTCCTATAGTTTTAGTACCAATAGATGATATTCCTGGTACTGGTAATGTAGGTGTAACTTCTCTTGAGGATGGTGCAGCAATATATTTAGATGGTGTTTATACAGGTAAAAATACACCATCGAGAATAGAAGTTTCTGCTGGAGACCATTTAATTGGTGTTGGTTTAAATACTGCTATTAAATATTTAAGAACTCCGATTGTTGTAACTGAAGAAGAGGAAATGGTTGTTTCTCTTAATGAAACTCATCATAAAAAAGCAAAAAAATGGAAGGTTTTATTTTTAGGAATAAAGAAAGCTGTAATGCCAAATGGTTCTTGTTCATCAGAATATACAGAAGCAGAGCTTGACGTAGGGTTTGATTTTTTAAAATGGCAATTTCAAAACTTTGTAGAACCAGATTCTTATAATACTATTAGTTGGGATTTTGATAAAAGATATATATCTAATCTTACTTTGTCAGGAGGTAATTCTGGTCCTCTTGCAACTCCAGATGTTATTAGTCCGCATATAACAGATGTAAACCCTGGAGACTATGATTTAATTCTAAGTTTTTTTAATAGAAAAGATGCTGATTGTAATTTAGGTGAATATAAAGGAATCGGTTGGTATGCTCCTCAATTAGGAGATCTTAAAGTTTCTTATGTAACTATTAGATATAATGGAAACATAGAAGAAAGTATAAAAGATCAAAAAGAGAATGATCCAGGGGTATTTATACGCGAATGGTTACATACCGTGATAGAACAAAGAAGTTATTTTACCGATTTAGGTACAAATGTACCTAGTGGTGGGGTACATTCTGCAGAAAATCATGAAGGTGATTATAGTTATCCTTGGATGAACTGGTATCAAAATATTTTAGCAGGTAAAGTTATAGAAGGAGATACTTATGTTGGTATCGGTCCTGATGCTTTTTTAGAATGTACTGTTAAATATAAAGCACTTAATAACTGTTTGTAAAAACAAAACTTATTTAATATCTATTATAAAAAAAGCAATCAAAAATAATTTTGATTGCTTTTTTTAGTTTTATCTATCTTGTAATTCATTTAATCTTTCCATCATTAATTCTTCATTACCTATAGCATCCCATCCAATTAATGAAAATACATATATGATACAAATTAAATATAAAATATTAAGTACAATACCAATAATACCTAGTATTTTAGCTGTATTTGCATTTTTAACACCTTCATACTCATCAGGGTTTTCATTATCTATTTTTACTGCTTTATTTCCCATAATATAGGCTGCAATACCTAGTGGTAATCCGATAACTCCGTAACAACAACGTGTTACAATCGAGCAAATCCCTAAGACTAATGCTACTGTAGCATTTGGTAAATTTTGTTTTTCCATAGTTTTTATTTTTTTAGAATAGTTTATTCATTTTCATAACGTAACTTACTACAATAATAAGTACATTAATTACAGCTAAAATACGTATTGCTTTTCGAGCGTATTTAAGTTTAAAAAAGAAGTTTAAAATTACAATTATTGCTAATAATAACAATGTGTAAATAGCTGGATACATTTTAAAAGCACCTATAAAATTCCCTTGAAGTAATAAACTTAAAGCTCGCTGAATTCCGCAACCTAAACAATCAACTCCGAAGAATTTTTTATTTAGGCACGGTAACATATAATTATCTAGTTGTAAAAGCATTTTTATTTAAACATATCCATTCCAGGAATGTTTGGCATTCCGTCTTGAGCAGCAACGGCTAATTCGTGTTCGTTAATTGCACCTGCTTTTTTTAAGGCTTTGTTTAAAGTTAAAATTAAATAATCTTCTAATTCTTCTTTATCTTCTAATAAAGACTCATGAATTGAAATTGACTTAATTTCGTTATTTGCGGTAACTGTAATCTTTAAGCTTCCATTTGCAGTCGCTTCATCAACTAAAACAGTATTTAATCTTTTTTTAGTTTCTTCTACTTTTTTTTGAGCATCTTTTATTTTACTCATCATTCCTGAAATATCTCCAAACATTTGTTTTCTATTTATAATTTATAGTGAAGCAAAAATAGTATTTTCACAAGGAATTTAATCAAGTTTAATACATCTAAAAGAAAATGAAAAAAATTATGATCCTTGCTATAGCTTTTAGCCTTATTTTTGTTAGTTGCAAAACTAAAGAAATGAAGAAAGATATAAAAGCTCCAATTGCTGATAAGCAATCTAAAACATTAGAGAAACACGGAGATATACGTACAGATGATTATTTTTGGATGCGTTTAACAGATGCTCAGAAAAATGCTGAGGTTAAAGATGAACAAACTCAAAAAGTTTATGATTATTTAACAGAGGAAAATTCTTATTACGAAGCACGTACTGAAAATACAAAAGAATTTCAGACACAGTTATTTGAAGAAATGAAAGGGCGTATTAAAGAAGATGATGAATCTGTGCCTTATAAAAGTAATGGTTATTTTTATATTACACGCTATGAAAAAGGACAGCAATATCCTATTCACAGTCGTAAAAAAGAAACTTTAGAGGCTAGTGAAGAGATTTTATTTAATGTCAATGATGAAGCTAAAGGACATGATTATTTTCAATTAGGTGGTTTAAGTATTTCTCCTGATAATAAATTAACCACTTTTGCGACGGATACCGTAAGTCGTCGTCAATATATTATCAGAATAAAAAATTTAGAAACAGGTGAAATTTATCCTGATAAAATAGAAAACACAACTGGTGGTACTGTTTGGGCAAATGATAATAAAACAATCTTTTATACTAAAAAAGATCCTGAAACATTACGTAGCTCACAGATTTACAAACATGTTTTAGGAACTGATGTTGCTTCTGATGTGTTAGTTTTTGAAGAAAAAGATGAAACTTTTGGTGCTTTTATAACCAAAACAAAATCTAAAAAATACTTAGTAATGGGGTCGTATAGTACGGTTTCTAACGAATATCAAATTTTAGAAGCTGATAATCCTAATGGTGACTTTAGAATGATTCAACCACGTGAGCGTGATTTAGAATACGATATCGCACATTACGAAGATCATTTTTATATCAAAACAAATAAAGACGGAGCAACCAACTTTAAGTTGATGAAAACTCCAGAAGATAAAACAACCAAAGAAAACTGGGTTGATGTAATACCACATAGAGAAGATACTTTATTTGAAGATTTTTCTATTTTTAAAGAGTATTTAGTTTTAGAAGAAAGAACTAACGGTTTAAATAAAATAAGAATTAAACGTTGGGATAATACAGAAGATTATTATTTACCATTTACTGAAGAAACTTATTCGGCAGGTGTACACGGAAATCCAGATTTTGATACTGATATAATTCGTTATTCATATAACTCAATGACAACGCCTAGTTCTGTTATTGATTTCAATATGAAAAATCAATCTAAAGAAATTAAAAAAGAACAAGAAGTTTTAGGCGGAAAGTTTAATAAAGAGAACTATATCAGTAAACGTATTTGGGTTACTGCACGTGATGGTAAAAAGGTAGCTTTGTCAATAGTACATCATAAAGATACAAAACTATCAAAAGATACTCCTATTTTACAATATGCTTATGGTTCTTATGGTCATACAATTTCTGATGGATTTTCAACAACTCGTTTAAGTTTATTAGATAGAGGTTTTGTATATGCATTGGCACATATTAGAGGAAGCGAGTATTTAGGTCGTGAGTGGTATGAAGATGGTAAAATGTTAAACAAGAAAAATACTTTTAATGATTTTGTAGATTGTTCTAAGTATTTAATCGATAATAATTATACTTCTTCAAAACATTTATATGCTATGGGAGGTTCTGCTGGAGGTTTATTAATGGGAGCAATTATTAATATGAATCCTGAATTATATAACGGAATTATAGCTGCTGTACCTTTTGTTGATGTAATTTCGACCATGTTAGATGATACTATCCCGTTAACAACAGGTGAATATGACGAATGGGGAAACCCGAATGATAAAGAATATTATGAGTATATGAAATCATATTCTCCTTATGACCAAGTAGCTCCGAAGGCATATCCAAACATGTTAATTACTACAGGTTTACATGATAGTCAGGTACAATATTGGGAACCAGCAAAATGGATTGCCAAACTTAGAGATGTAAAAACAAATGACAACGTGTTATTTTTACATACAAACATGGAAGCAGGGCATGGAGGTGCTTCTGGTAGGTTTGACGCATTAAAAGAAACAGCAGAAGAATATAGCTTCTTTTTAATGTTAGAGGATAAGTTAGAAAAATAATTATACTTTTGCTCTTTATTGAATAAGCATCATTGTAAAAAGAATGAAGTAATCTTATCAAGATAAATTCGTGTTTTTTACAATGACGCTTTCTTATTTTAGAATAAAGATGAATAGACATAAAGGAATTACCAATTCAATTTTAGATTTAATAGGGCAAACCCCTATGATAAAGTTAAATAAAATAACAAAAGGTCTTTTAGGTACATATTACGCAAAAATAGAAGCTTTTAATCCTGGGCATTCAGCAAAAGATAGAATAGCTTTACACATTATTGAAAGTGCTGAGAAAAAAGGTATCTTAAAAAAAGGAGATCTTATTGTTGAAACAACTTCTGGAAATACAGGTTTTTCAATAGCAATGATTAGTGTTATTAAAGGATATAAATGTCTTTTGGCTGTTAGTGATAAATCATCACAAGATAAAATTGATATGTTAAAATCAATGGGAGCTGAGGTACATGTTTGCCCTGCGAATGTTCCTGCGGATGATCCTCGGTCATATTATGAAGTAGCAAAAAGATTACATAGAGAAAACCCTGGTTCTATTTATATCAATCAATATTTTAATGAATTAAACATAGAAGCTCATTATAAAAGTACAGGTCCTGAAGTTTGGAAGCAAACAAAAGGTAAAGTAACACATGTTGTTATTGCTAGTGGGACAGGAGGAACAATTTCTGGTACAGGTAAATATTTAAAAGAGAAAAATCCGAAGATAAAAATTTTAGGAGTAGATGCGATAGGTTCTGTTTTGAAAAAATATCATGAAACAGGTGAGTTTGATGAAAAAGAAATATCGCCTTATAAAATTGAAGGTTTAGGAAAGAATTTAATTCCAACGGCAACCGATTTTGATGTTATTGATTTTTATGAAAAAGTATCAGATAAAGCAGCAGCACTTAAATCAAGAGAATTAGTAAAAGTAGAAGGTTTATTTTGTGGATATACTTCAGGAGCCGTTTTACAAGCAACGAAACAATATGCCGATAAAGGTTTTTTTGATAAAGATAGTGTTGTAGTTGTTGTTTTGCCAGATCATGGGTCTCGTTATATGAATAAAATTTATTCTGATACTTGGATGAAAGAACAAGGCTTTTTAGAATAAATTACTTAAAAAAATAAAATTATAAATTAATAAAAATAAAATATTATGAATATTACATTAGCGCAAGCAGAAAATATTATAGCAGCAGCAAAATCAAAATCAATAGAAATTGATACAAAAATGAATATTGCAGTTGTTGATGCAGGTGCAAACTTAGTTGCTTTTGCTCGTATGGACGGTGCATGGTTAGGTTCTTTAGATATTTCAATTAAAAAAGCAAAAACTGCTCGTTTTTTTGATATGAATACAGGAATTATAGGTGAATTATCTCAACCAGGACAACCTTTATATAACATAGAACATTCTAATAACGGATTAATTACATTTCCTGGAGGTGTACCTGTAAAAGATGCAAATGGTACTATTATAGGTGCAGTAGGTGTAAGTGGTAGTTCTGTAGAGAATGATCATACAGTAGCAGAAGCAGGAGCAAATGCTATTTAATACCAAAGAATAAAACAGTAAAATAAAAAGGATAACGAAAGTTATCCTTTTTTTATGATAAAAAAATTTGTAATTATAAAGTTATCAGAATATAAAATGTTGAGGTACTGTTGATTTAATAGAAATAATTTATCTTTATTATGGTATTTGTTACGTATTATTATGGTTTTATAAAATATAAAAAGATAAGAATATAATTTTTTAATTAATAAAACGTTATTATTTAATTATAATAAAATATATTTAGCAAAATTTAAAACTTTAATATTTATGAAGAAATTATTTTTTTTGGCAACGTTATTTTTTTCTGTTGCATCGTATTCTCAAATTGAATTTGTTGAAAAAACAAAAATAGATGTTGTTGGACAAGTAGAGTTTGTTTACCTAGAAAAAGTAGGTAATGAATCTTATAATTTATTTTACAAGAATATTAATAACACTGTAAATGAATATATTTCTTTTTCATTTAAAAATGTAGATAATGATGCCGCTAAATTACATCAAATTATTGCCAGAGGTTTTGAAGAGTCTACAGGTAGTAGATACCAAATTAAAGCAAACGGAGATGCAATTTACTTCAAGTATGTAAGAGAACAAGGTGAAGTTAAAATGAAGATTCAACAATACGTAAGTAGAGAACCAGATGTTTTAACAGAGTCTAAATTATTAACATTAGATGAAGTTAATAAATTATTTAATTAAGATTTTTTAATCTTTTTTGATTATAAAAAAATAATACCATTATTCAAACCTAAACAATAGAATTGTTTAGGTTTTTATTTTTTTGAAAAGTTTTTGTTTTAGTGCAGAAATTCTAGCCCCGATTGAAGCATTTGTTTGAGCTCTTTTTTGTTTTTTTTCTTTTAAAAAACAAAAAAAGCGAGTGCGGAAAGCGGGAAATTGCTTCTAATTATTTTTATTTCAATTTTAATAAAATCGCTTTTTTTATGCGATAGAATTAATATACGTAATAGTTTTTGAGTTAAAAACAGTAGGATTTTCAACATTTACAACGTGTCCACATTTTTTGATGACAACTAAAGATGCAGAAACATGCTTTGTTACGATGGTTTTTATAGAAGGTAAAAATAAATGGTCTTCCTCGCCCATAATATATAAAGTTGGTATTTTAATATCATTCATTCTGAATAAACGTAATAATGGATTTATTTCAGAAGTTAATTTAAACCAACGTAAAAACTCTTTTTGATATAATTTTTTAGCTTCATTAACAAAAAGTGAACGTGATTTTTTATGATTTTTCTTCGGCATAATTATAAAAGCAAAAAGCTTGTATAATAGCATATAAGGAACAATTGATTTACATAAGTTTCCTGTGAAAATTAAAAAACGAGAACGTAAATTTAATTTGATAATAGCGCCACCCATAATCATACTTTTGACTAAGTCTGGTTTTTTTTCGGCAAGATTTCTAATTAAAATAGTCCCTAAAGATATACCTACAAAATGCGATTCTTTAATTTGTAAATAATCTAGAACTTCTACAATATCTTCTGTAATAGCATCAAAAGTATATTTTTTATTAAACGGTGTTTTTATAATAGTTTTACTATCGCCATGACCACGTAAATCTAAAATTAAAACATTAAAGTGTTTTTTAAAATCTCGGAGTTGTTTGTGCCAAATAGAACTACTTCCACCAGCACCATGTACAAATGTAACCCATTGTGTAGAATCAGTATGTTTGTAAGAATAGTAATTTAACAAATTAATAAAATTTAAAATTCAGGCTAAAATAATTTAATTTAATAACTTTAATAGCTAAAATTTTTATTGAATTTGTTTAAATAGATAAAAATAGTCATGTTTTTATATTAATAGTAACTAATAACGAGTGTTTTTAAGGTAAATAAAGATACACTGCCTATCTTTGCATTTTATAAAAAACTTCATAGATATTCAAATATTATGGCAATGACAGTAAAAACACAGGAAGATATTTTAGCAAAATTAAATATCTATGAGTTAAACGAAATGCAGAAAAAAGCCATTTCAGTAGTAGAAACAAATGCAAATACGGTTATATTATCGCCAACAGGAACTGGTAAAACTTTAGGTTTTTTATTACCAGCCTTGAAGTTAATTGACCCAGAAAATAAAGATATTCAAGTATTAATTTTAGTTCCATCAAGAGAATTAGCTATTCAAATAGAACAAGTTATTCGTGAAATGGGAACAGGGTTTAAAGTAAATGCTGTTTACGGTGGGCGTGCAATGGCAAAAGATAAAATTGAATTAAAACATATACCAAGTATTTTAATTGGTACACCTGGTAGAATTTTAGATCACTTTGCAAACGAGCGTTTTTCTAAAGAGAGTATCAAAACTTTGATTTTAGATGAATTCGATAAATCATTAGAGGTTGGTTTTGAATCTGAAATGAGAGGAATTATCAATCAATTACCAAATCTTAAAAAACGTATTTTAACTTCTGCAACGCAAGAAACAGAAATTCCACAATTTGTAGGTTTAAATAAACCAACAGTATTAAATTATTTAACAGGAAAGAAATCAAGACAACTAACTTTAAAAACAGTTATTTCTCCTGTTAAAAACAAAAATAAAACGTTACATGAATTATTACAACGTGTAGGAAATCAGCAAGGAATTATTTTTTGTAATTTAAAAGATAGCATTAATCACGTAAGCGAATTTTTAGAAAAAAATAAAATTGCACACAGTTGTTTTTCTGGAGGAATGGAACAAAGAGATCGTGAGCGTTCATTAATAAAATTCAGAAATGGAACAAGTCAAGTATTAATTGCAACTGATTTAGCTGCAAGAGGTATTGATATTCCTGAAATGAAATATATTATTCATTACGAATTACCAGAAAGAATTGAAGAGTTTACTCATAGAAACGGTAGAACTGCAAGAGTAAATGCAAAAGGAACAGCATATATTTTAAAATGGCAAAAAGAAAATTTACCAGATTTTCTTAAAAATATTCCTAATGAAGATATTTCTCATAAACAAAAAATAAAAGCTCATTATTGGGAAACTTTATTTATTTCAGGAGGAAGAAAAGATAAAATATCAAAAGGAGATATTGCAGGATTATTCTTTAAAAAAGGAAACTTAACCAAAGAACAATTAGGAGTTATTGAATTAAAGCAAGATTGTGCTTTTATCGCAGTTCCTGTAAGTGAAGCGAAAAAATTAATTGAAGAATTAAATAATACTCGTTTAAAAAATAAAAAAGTACGTATTACTTTGGCTTAATAATTAGTCAAAAATAATAAAAAAGGCTATTTCTTAAAATTTAAGAAATAGCCTTTTTTTATAAATTAATTAGAGAATAACTATTAAAGACGTTTTTCATTACTTAAAATTTCTTTTACAGCTATTTGATATTTTTTCTGATTCCCAGCTTTTTTAATCTGTTTGTAGGTTTTCTGCGGATTATCAAATGACTTTGAAAAATATTCCCAAAAACCTAACATTTTCATTTTGATAGGTGTTGGTCCTGATAAAGCTTCATCATATTGTTGATAAATTTCATTATGAAAAGCTTCAAATCTTTGCCATCTATCTTCAGGATATTCGGTTGTATTGTCTTTAATCATTTGTGGTAAAAACGGATCAGCAATTAAACCACGACCAATCATAAAATGACTAATACTAGGGAAGCGTTCTTGCATCGCTTTAAAACCAGCAACATTAGTAATGTCTCCGTTATAATATAATTGATGTTTAGCAACATCAATACATTTTTGAAAAGCATCTAAATCAACACCACCTTTGTATAATTGTTTTCCTATACGTGCGTGAATTGCTACATTTTTTAAAGGGTATTTATCTAAAATAGGGAAGGAGTTTAAAATTTCTTCACTATTTTCATAACCCATTCGCATTTTCATCGAAACTAAAATATCCGATTCGTTGTGTGCTTTGTGTAAAACTTCATCAATTTTTGCGGGATTACAAATTAATCCAGAACCCATTCCTGATTTTGTAACCATCGGATACGGGCAACCTAAATTCCAGTTTAATTCTTTATAGCCTAAGCTTTGTACATATTTTGCAACAAATAAAAATTCATCAGGATCGTTTGTTATTACCTGTGGAATTACGGTTAAAGTATCGTTGTTTTCAGGTAACAAATCACGCTTATAACTTGATTTTATAATCATTTTTCCATTCAATCGAATGTATGGTGCGTAATAAGTATCAATACCTCCGAAATATTTATGCTGTGCATTTCTAAATCTAAAATCGGTAAAGCCTTGTAATGGTGATGAAAGTAAAGTAAAACTCATAATTTTTAATAAGCTACAAATATAACTTACTTATCCTTGATATTTTAAAGTAAAACTTTATACTTTTGAAATAGATTCAACTTACATGAAAAGAGTTTTTAACTTCTTAAAACAGTACAAATTAAAAATAATTATTACCAGTATATTAATTGTTATTTATTATTCAATGTTTGCCGAAACAATTATTTTTAGCACCAACATCAACAGTCGTAACTGCAAAAAACAATGAATTATTAGGTGCTGTTATCGCAAAAGATGGGCAATGGCGATTTCCTGAATTAGATTCTATTCCTAAAAAATTTGAAATCTGTATTTTACAATTTGAAGATGCTCATTTTTATCAGCATTTTGGTTTCAACCCAATATCAATAGGAAAAGCTTTTATTGAAAACATCAAAGCAAAACGAGTAATTAGAGGCGGAAGTACGCTTACACAACAAGTAATTCGATTATCAAGAAAAAATAAAAGTAGGTCTTATATCGAGAAAATAAAAGAACTCGTTCTAGCAACTCGATTAGAATTTAGATATTCAAAAGAAAATATTATAAAATTATATGCCTCTCATGCTCCTTTCGGAGGAAATGTCGTTGGCTTAGAAATGGCTTCTTGGCGATATTTTGGATTACAACCGCATCAATTATCATGGGCAGAAACAGCAACTTTAGCGGTATTGCCAAATGCTCCTTCGTTAATTTATCCAGGGAAAAATCAACAAAGATTAAAAGAAAAAAGAAATAGATTGCTTAAAAAATTATATCAACAAAAAATTATCGATGCGATTACTTATGAATTATCTTTAGAAGAAACTTTGCCTCAAAAACCTTACGGATTACCAAACTTAGCACCTCATTTTGTACAAGAAGTTGCTAAAAATCATCAAGAAAAATATATACAAAGTTCTTTAGATATTCATTTACAAAAGCAAGTGAATACTTTAGTTAAGCAACATTATGAGCGTCAAAAACAAAATGAAGTATATAATATGTCTGTATTAGTTTTAGATGTTACTACAAGAAAAGTATTAAGTTATGTAGGAAACTCGCCAACAGATAAAGCACATCAAAAAGATGTAAACAATGTTATTTCGGCACGAAGTACGGGAAGTACTTTAAAACCGTTTTTATATGCACAAATGTTACAGTCGGGTGCTATATTACCGACACAATTAGTTGCAGATGTTCCTACGGAAATTGCAGGTTACACTCCAAAAAATTACGATTTAACTTTTGACGGAGCAGTTCCTGCTAATGAAGCATTAACTCGTTCTTTAAATATTCCTGCGGTTCGCATGTTGCAAACGTACGGATTAGAAAAATTCAGAGCAGACTTAAAAGCATATAATATTAATGACATTGATAAATCGGCAGATTATTATGGATTATCATTAATTTTAGGAGGAGCGGAAGCTAGCCTATGGGATTTGTGTAAAACATTTGCAAGCTATGCGAGTATTGTAAATCATTTTGAAATTACAAAACATAATTATTATTCAAATGAATTTATTGAGCCTAGTTATTTAAATTCTGATAAAGTCAGTTTCGGAAATATTCAAGAAGATTATACATATATTGATGCAGGCGCTATTTTCACAACGTTAAATACTTTGACAGAAGTAAACAGACCTTTTACAGATCAGGCTTGGAAATATTTTGATTCTTCTCAGAAAATAGCTTGGAAAACAGGAACTAGTTTCGGAAATAAAGATGCGTGGGCAATTGGAGTAACTCCAAAATATGTTGTCGGAGTTTGGGTTGGAAATTCTGACGGAGAAGGAAGACCCGATTTAACAGGTGTAGGAAGTGCAGGTCCATTATTATTTAATGTTTTTGATGTGTTACCAAAATCAGATTGGTTTTTAGAACCTTTTGAAGCATTAATTGAAGAAGATATTTGCGAAAAAAGCGGATATTTAGCGTTACCAATTTGTAAATCGGTTATAAAACGGATTCCTAAAAATGGAGTAAGAGCAAAGCCGTACCCGTATCACAAACAAATAACTGTTGATGTTTCTGAAAAATTCCAAGTAAATTCTAATTGTGAGTCAATCACAAACATAAAAACTAAAACATGGTTTATTTTGCCTCCGTTAATGGCACATTATTATCAGCAAAAAAATGCAGAATACAGCGTGCTACCTAATTATAGAAGCGATTGCAATAAATTAGAAAATAACACGATGGATTTTGTATTTCCTACCAAATACCGTTCTAAAATATCCTTAACAAAAGGAGTCAATAACAAAATCAATCCTTTAATTTTAAAAGTAACGCACACAAATTCAGATGCCATTTTGTATTGGTATTTAAATGATGTTTTCATTGGAAATACGACTCAATATCACGAACAGGCAATTATTCCTAAAAAAGGAACTCACAAAATTACGGTGATAGATAATCTAGGAAACGAAGAAATACGATTTATAGAAATATTATAAAGTCCTTAATTAGCTCTTTTTTTAACATTGATATTTTTTTTGAAGCAATTTCCCGCTTTCCGCACTCGCTTTTTTTGTTTTTTCGAAAAGAAAAACAAAAAAGAGCTCAAACAAATGCTTCAATCCGGGCTAGGCATTTTAACTAATTTTTGAATTTTAGACATATAATTAAACAACCTTTTTAAAGAGAAAATAAACAATCAATTGATAATCAGCTATTATATAACTTAATTGAAAAATAATGAATAAAAAAGCTTAAAAACACAGAAAAGAGTCTTATATTTGTAGTCCATACTAGATAGCTTATTTAGTATGATTAGTTCATTTAAATATCATTTTTTAAATTATTTAAAAATAAGTTAAATTTAGCTTGTTTAAAACAAATTAAAAAATGTATATTTGCAACCGCTTTCAGAAAGCGATTAAGGAAGTTTGGAAATGACAATAGTAAGTCAGTTAGTTCGATTCTAACGTTTCTACAAAAAATGATAAATGTAAAAACTTATCTGTAACTAACAAGTTACGTTCATTGAAAATATTGAAATTGACAGCGTAAATAAGAGTAGAATAACCACAACTTCTAACGAAGTTAAATTCTTTTGAAACTTATTCATTAATATTATTTAAAATATACAATGAAGAGTTTGATCCTGGCTCAGGATGAACGCTAGCGGCAGGCTTAACACATGCAAGTCGAGGGGTAACAGGTAGCTTGCTATGCTGACGACCGGCGAACGGGTGCGTAACGCGTATAGAATCTGCCTTGTACAGGAGAATAGCCTTTAGAAATGAAGATTAACACTCCATAATGTGTAGAAGAGGCATCTCTTTTGCATTAAACATTTATGGGTACAAGATGACTATGCGTCCTATTAGCTAGATGGTAAGGTAATGGCTTACCGTGGCAACGATAGGTAGGGGGTCTGAGAGGATTATCCCCCACACTGGTACTGAGACACGGACCAGACTCCTACGGGAGGCAGCAGTGAGGAATATTGGTCAATGGAGGCAACTCTGAACCAGCCGTACCGCGTGCAGGATGACTGCCCTATGGGTTGTAAACTGCTTTTATACAGGAAGAAACCGATCTACGTGTAGATCCTTGACGGTACTGTAAGAATAAGGACCGGCTAACTCCGTGCCAGCAGCCGCGGTAATACGGAGGGTCCGAGCGTTATCCGGAATCATTGGGTTTAAAGGGTCCGCAGGCGGTCAATTAAGTCAGAGGTGAAATCCCATCGCTCAACGATGGAACTGCCTTTGATACTGATTGACTTGAGTTATATGGAAGTAGATAGAATAAGTAGTGTAGCGGTGAAATGCATAGATATTACTTAGAATACCGATTGCGAAGGCAGTCTACTACGTATATACTGACGCTGAGGGACGAAAGCGTGGGGAGCGAACAGGATTAGATACCCTGGTAGTCCACGCCGTAAACGATGGATACTAGTTGTTGGACTTCGGTTCAGTGACTAAGCGAAAGTGATAAGTATCCCACCTGGGGAGTACGGTCGCAAGACTG